>NZ_JBEPQF010000006.1:0-308920 GCF_040547695.1 Bradyrhizobium sp. JR4.3
CGACGATCGTCGTGTCCTACAATGTGAAGGACGCGCAGGGTGCGACGGTCGCGCAGACCGAGACGATCACGATCACCGGCACCAATGACGCGCCGACGGTTACGGCGGCGCTGACCTCGACGGCGGCCGAAGGTGCGCCGTCCTACGCGCTGGACCTGCTGTCCGGGGCCAGTGACGCGGACCATGGCGAAACAGCGACGCTGAGCGTTGCCGCCGTGAGCTATGCGGTTGACGGCGGAACTGCGTCTTCGACGGCGCCGGCCGGGGTGAGCCTGTCTGGCTCGACGCTGACGGTTGATCCGACGGACGCTGCGTTCAACAGCCTGGCGGTTGGCGAGCACACGACGATCGTCGTGTCCTACAATGTGAAGGACGCGCAGGGTGCGACGGTCGCGCAGACCGAGACGATCACGATCACCGGCACCAATGACGCGCCGGTGATCACCGCCAATGGTGGCTCGCTGTCCTATACTGAGAACCAGGCCGCGACGGCAATCGATGCCCTGTTGACCGTCTCGGACGTCGACAGCACCAATCTGACCGGAGCGACGGTGTCGATCACGACCAACTTCCCCTCAGGCCAGGATGTCCTCAGCTTCACCAACCAGAACGGCATCACGGGCAGCTACAATGCAGCGACCGGCGTGCTGACGCTGACCGGTTCTGCGACTGTGGCGAACTACCAGGCGGCGCTACGTTCGGTGACGTATTCGAACTCAAGCGATAACCCCTCGGGTGCGACCCGCACCATCAGCTATCAGGTGGACGATGGGGCAGGCGCCAATCACGCCAGCAACATCGTGACCTCGACGGTGGCGGTGACGCCGGTCAACGACGCGCCGGTGGCGCAGAATGACGCATATATCCTCGACACTTCAGGCGGAAATATCTTGACGGTTACAACGCCAGGAGTTCTCGCCAACGACTCTGATCCAGACAATGCAATAACTGCGGTCAAAGACACCAACCCGACCCACGGAACCGTGACGCTTAACCTCAATGGCTCATTTACTTACACGCGGACAGACTCCTTCTTAGGCACTGATGCGTTCACCTATCATGATTCAGATGGCTCGCTCTCTTCCAATCCTGTGACCGTCACAATAACGTTGGCCGGTAGCATCAGTGGACACGTGATCAATTTTGGAAACGGTACTGACATTGCCGATTTCGCTAACAATACTTTTGATGGAAATACGCCGGCCCCTTCAGGCAATTGGTCTGTCTTGATGGGGAATGGCGGCGATACTCTGGTGACAGCGTGGAATCACATCAACGGCACGACAACCTACAACGGTGGAAATGGATCAGACGGCGTCACCCTGGTTTTCTCGGCGACACAGCTTGAGCAAATCCTTTCGAATGCAACCTTTGAGAGCGCGCTGCAAAATTACTTGGACGGTAGTCCCACTGGAACCCTCGATCTTTTAGCCTCAAGTTGGCAGGCTAGCGTCACTGCTTTTGAAAGCGCAAATCTCGCTGTCGCTCTTAATGGGGGTGGCGCTGTCACCTACTCCGCAATCAGCCAAAATCTCCCCGACCTTTTGGCGGGGCTTACAGGCAATGCGTCCGATAATACTCTGGTCGGGACCGCCACCGGTGAGACGATGTCCGGCAATGATGGAAATGACATCCTCGTTGGCCTTGGCGGCGATGACACGCTAAACGGCGGAAATGGGTCTGATCTTCTGCTGGCAGGCGCCGGAAACGATACGATCACCGGCGGAGCAAACGCGGATCTACTGTCGGGCGGAGCCGGCAATGATACGTTCCGCTATACGTTGGCATCTGACTCGACAAACAGTGCTTTCGACACGATTATCGATTTCACATCGGGGTCCGATAAGATCGCAGCTACCTCGGGCCTAGCGATCACGTCGGTAGGCAGCTCGTTGGCTGCCGTGAACAGTAGCGTCGCAGCACACACGTTTGCCTGGTTCGTCGACACTGCCAACAACCAAACGATTGTCTACGGTAACGCCACCGCCGGCGCTCTCAATGGTGGCAATGCCAACCTGCTGGAAATCCATCTCGCGGGCATAACGTCACTGACTGCCGCCGACTTTGCGACCGGAGTAGCTCCGGCCGGCATCGCCGGAGAGCAGATCAACCTTGGCCTGACCGATCCGTCGTCGGACCCGAACGACCTTATCACGGTCACAGTCAGCGGTGTTCCGTTAGGTTGGAATTTGAACGCGGGAACGAACAACGGAGACGGTACCTGGACGGTGCAAACAAGTGATGTCCAGTCCCTGGCGGTTACCACGCTCACCGACGTCGCGGGCGCGGTTGTCCTCAACGTCGCCGAGACATGGACAGACGCGGACGGCAACACGGGGACCAAGTTTGTTTTCGACAATGTTGAAGCCTACGCGGCCGGTTTCCCAATCTTCGCTATTTCGGGGGACGACAACCTGACCGCTTCGAGCGGCAACGACTTGATCGTGTTCGCCCGACCGGTTGGCCACGATACGATCTACAATTTCGACGCCGCCTCGGATCAGATCGATCTGATCGGCTATGCCGAGTTCACCGGCTTTGGTGACATCCAGGCGCATATGGCCAATGACGCTGCCGGCAGCGCGGTGATCGCACTCGCTGATGGTCAGTCGATCACGCTAAACGGCGTCGATGCGTCGTCGCTTACCGCAAGCGACTTCGTCTTCGACCAAATCCCGGTCACGGAAAATGCCGGCAACATGGTGATCAGCGACGGCGCCGTCCTGCCGCTGAGCGGCGTGATCCATAACATCGGCTCGATCGCGCTGAACTCGACGGGCGACGAGACCGACCTCCAGCTGATCGAGCATGGCATCACACTCGATGGCGGCGGCCACGTCGATCTGTCGGATAGCGGCCAGAACGTGATCACCGGTACGGCATCCGACGTCACGCTCACCAACGTGGACAATACCATTTCTGGTGCCGGTCAGTTGGGAGCGGGACAGTTGACCGTGGTGAACCAGGGCACAATCGATGCAACTGGAACCAACTCGCTCGTCATCGATACCGGCACAAACGTCGTCACCAACTCCGGAACGCTCGAGGCAACGGGAACCGGTGGACTGGAGGTCCACAGCGACATCATCAACACCGGCCTGTTGTGGGCCAATGGCGGCAACGTCACAATCGACGGCAATGTCAGCGGTAACGGAACGGCTCAGATTAGCGGTTCGGCCACACTCGAATTCGGAGCGGCCTCGTCTGCGAATGTAGCGCTTGATGCCGAAGCGACCGGGACAATCGTGCTCCACGACTCCTTTGACTTTAGCGGGGTCGTGTCCGGATTTAACGGGGATGACCACCTGGATCTGCTCGGTGTGGCATTCGGGGCCGGCGCGACCGCGAGCTATGTCGCAAATCAGGCCGGTACTGGAGGAACCCTGTCGGTGACCGACGGAGTCCATACCGCCAACATTCTCCTGCTCGGCCAGTACGACCCGGCGGGCTTCCAGACAGAGGCAGACAAGAACACGGGAACGCTGATCAGCTACCACGACCATCTGGTCTGATGCGCAGCGCGGAAATGACTCGGGGCGAACGTTGCGGCTCCGACTTTTGACTACGATGTCCAGCGTTCGGCATTAATTTTGAAGAGGGGCGGATTTTCCGCTGATCTGTGTGAGTACTCCGTTCAAAAGACCCGACGAACTCCGACAGTTGCTGCAAGCCTGCAAAGGCTATTTCGCCACGGCTGCGATCTTCAGCTTGGCCATCAACCTGCTGTATTTGGCCGGCCCGCTCTACATGCTGCAGGTCTATGACCGGGTGATCTCGAGCGCCAGCCAGATCACGCTGCTCATGCTCACCATGGCCCTGTTGCTGGGTTATGCAGCACTTGCAGGTCTCGACGCGGTACGCGCGCGGGTACTCACGCGCGCCAGTGTTCGCCTCGACCATCAAATGGCACCGCGCGTGATGACAGCGGTGATCGATCGCACCGCAAGGGGCGGCAGCACGCGCAGCCAATTGCTGCGCGATTTCGACATCTTCCGCCAGTTCATCACCGGCGCAGGAGTTCACGCAGTCTTCGATCTGCCCTGGGCTCCGATCTACATTCTCGTGATTTTCGCGCTTCACCCGTTGCTGGGCGCCTTTGCACTCGCGTGTTGTGTCATTCTGATCCTGTTGGCCTTCCTCAATGAATTGGCAGTCAAGTCTCCGCTGTCGGAGGCCAACGAGGCGGCGAGCCGAAACTACATTTTTACCGAGATGAGCCTGCGCAACACCGAAGTGGTGCGCGCCATGGGCATGACGCCCGGACTGTTACGACGCTGGAGTCGGGACCGTATCCGGATGATCGAGCGCCAGGTCACCGCGAGCGACCGTGCCTCCACGATGCAGAGCCTGATCCGTTTCTCGCGACTGTCCATGCAATCGCTGATATTGGGAGTGGGCGCCTATCTTGTCATCGAGCGTCTCACCACCGCGGGAGCGATGTTTGCGGCCAGCATCCTGCTCGGCCGCGCGCTCCAGCCGATCGAGCAGATCGTGGGGTCCTGGCGCGGCCTTGTCTCAGCTCGCGGCGCCTTCGTGCGGCTGCGCGAGCTGTTAACCGCCCATCCACCGCGTGAAACCGGACTGACTCTGCCGCGTCCTGACGGCCAACTTTCGGTGGACGGCCTATTATTCGCAGCGCCGGGAACGTCAAAGGCCATTTTGCGCGGGGTCGCCTTCCGGATTGAACCGGGAGAAGTGCTGGGCATCATCGGTCCGTCCGGCGCTGGTAAATCGACGCTGGCGCGCCACCTCGTCGGAGTACAGACGCCTTCGGCAGGCGCGGCGCGGCTGGATGGCGCCGACATTTCGAGCTGGATCAGGTCGTCCTTGGGCCAGCACCTGGGCTACCTTCCGCAGGATGTCGAGCTCTTCGCCGACAGCATCGCCACAAACATTTGCCGGTTCGACGACGGCGACGACACTGCGATTATTGCTGCGGCAAAGCTGGCCGGCGTGCACGAAATGATTGTGCGACTGCCGGAGGGCTACGATACCGAGGTCGGGGAGGGCGGTGCCATCCTCTCCGGCGGCTATCGCCAGCGGATTGGCCTTGCTCGGGCGGTCTATGGCGATCCGAGCCTTGTCGTGCTTGACGAGCCGAGTTCGAACCTCGATGCGGATGGCGACGCCGCGCTTGCCCATTGCGTCCTGCAGCTGAAGCAACGTGGAACGACCGTGGTCCTGATCTCGCACCGGCCTGCCACCATTGGCGTTTGCGATAAGATTCTGGTGCTGCGTGAAGGTGTCGCCGAGATGTTCGGCCCGCGGAACGAAATTTTGTCGCGCCTGACGCGACCGGTGCCGGTCTCGTCCGTGCAGGCAGCGGCGAGTTAGGACAAATTGCATGGCCCTGGTGGATGCCGCAAACCGATCGAGAACCCCGATGTCAGCTGCAAGCCTACACGGCGGCCCCAATGACTCGATACGACGAATTGCCCTGGTGGGATGGCTGATCATCGCAGCGTTTTTTGGTGGTCTCGGCACCTGGGCGGTGACGGCGCCACTCAACGGCGCCGTGGTCGCGAATGCGGTGATCAAGGTTGACGGCAACCGCAAGAGCGTCCAGCACCTCGACGGCGGCATCGTCAATGAATTGCATGTCAGGGAAGGCGACAAGGTTCTCGCGGGCGATCTCCTGATCCTACTCGACGAGACCCAGGCTCGCGCCGAATACGACGTCCTGACGCAAGAATTTGCTGTGCTGCGGGCAACCGAAATCCGGTTGCTGACGGAGCTCGAGCATGGCTCCGAGCTCGTGATGCCCCCCGATCTCAAGGCTCGAACCAACGATCCCTATCTCAAGAGCGTCTGGAACGGTCAACTCAGCCAGTTCCAGAGCCGGCGGGCCGCGCTGGAAGGGCAGCGCAGCGTGATCCGAGAAAAGATCAACCAGCTCGGCTCGCAGATCGTGGGCGCCGAGGCTCAAGCCAAATCGTTTACCGACCAGATCAACTCCATTCACAAGGAAGCCACCGATATTGCCCCGCTGGTCGAGCGCGGCTTGATCGCCCGGCCGCGAATTCTGCAGCTGGAGCGCACCGCCTTTGGCCTCGAGGGGCAGATCGCGGATACAACGGCCAACATTGCCAAGGCGCGCCAAGCAATCGCGGAGCAGGAGCAGCAGATCGCGCAGCTCGATAACGATCGAATGACCGACGTCACCAAGGACCTGCGTGACACCCAAGCCAAGCTCCTGGAGGTGATTCCCAAGGCGATGAACGCCAAAGCGGTGTTAGGCCGGATGGAGATCCGCGCGCCGTATACAGGGCGGGTCGTGGGCTTGAGCGTATTTTCGGTGGGCGGCGTCATTCAGCGCGGGGATAAAATCCTTGATATCGTTCCGGACGAGGACTCGCTGACCATTGAGGCACAGGTCGGTGTCGATGACATCAGCGACGTGCATCCGGACACGCGCGCCGAGGTTCACCTCACCGCGTACAAGCAGCGCATCGTACCGATCATTCATGGCGACGTGATTCAGGTCTCGGCCGATCGGTTGACCGATCCGAAGACCAACGCGCCCTATTACACCGCATTCGTGCGGATCGACCGAGATGAGCTCGCCGCGATGCCGAACATTCGGCTTTACCCTGGCATGCCCGCGACAGTGATGATCCCGACCGTGCAACGAACTGCGTTTGAGTACATCGTGGGACCGCTCGCAATGTCGTTCAACCAGTCGTTCCGGCAGAAATGACGCGATCAGGCAAGTGATGGAAGACGCAGTTCGGTAGCGACGCAGATCGGAGCGAGGAGAGACAAATGCCTCATCCCGGAAGCCAGGCTCGCTCAACGACACAAATGGCGGCGGAAGCCAAGGCCGAACGAGTGCAGCGATGTGAAGATATAAGGCCTTCAACGCCATAGATGGCGCCTATCGCACAGGCGATCTCAACGCTTTGCTGGCTGCGCTGGTCATCCAGCTGATTCTCTAAACAGCCCGCATCCCGCCCATCTCGGCGTGACTGAATTCCCGCTCGGGTATGCGATATACTGGAGTCCATTCCATTTCGTCGAGACGCTGCTCGATCTCGGCTGCGATCCGAATTATCCTGACCTGTCCGGCTTTCCCTCACTGATCGCTGCGCTTTCCGCTTTGCGTAACGACCGGCATGACATTGTGCGCCTGTTGCCTGTGCGAGGTGCCGACGTGCAGCAACGCGGATTGAATGACTGGACGCCGCTGCACTACGCCGTGAGCCTTGATGACGGCGACGCAGTCGAGCTTCTGCTTACTCACGGTGCCGATATCGATGCGCCAATGCAAATTGATGATCGCGCCACGCCAGTGCAGCTGGCGGAATCATACGGCTTCAACGCAGCGATCAGGGTCTTCAGAGCAATCCCCTGAAGCGTCTGGCGTTGTCGCCCTCTGTGGCAATCCTCCTTTGCGAGACTTCCTTCAGGCGTGCCGGCCGCGCGCTTTCCTCGCAGACTCTCGTCGCTTGTGGGCAGCTTTGCAAATTGGTGGGCACATAAATTAAATGCCGGAACAATCAGCGTGGCGAATTCTTTTCGCGTGAGATATGCCATTTGGTGTCCGTATTATTCCGGTGATCCTGCGTCACTTCATGGTTAACTCCGCTATCTTGTTGTATTACCAGGCCATTTCTGCGATCGATCCGATGGCGCACTGTTCAAATCGATTAAAAGCGAAATCATATATATATTAAATATTGACGAGGATTTACATTTAATAGAGAGTTTATGAAGTGGCAGGTTGGAAATCGTCCGCAGCCGCTGAATGTGCCAACGGGCATCTGCAAATTCAACTGAGAAGGGATTTCGCTATGTTGAAATATTACATCAAGACCACGGAAGGCTTTAAGCGTCTGCGCGCGGACCAGGACGGCGTGGTGTCGTTCGAATACATCATCGTCGCCGTTTGTATCGTTGGCGCAGTCGGTGCTGTGTTTGGCGGTGGAGCTACTGGTCAGATCGGCGCGGCGCTGACGACCGGGATCACCGCTATCACCACTGCTTTCGCTACGGCCATCGCTGGTTGATACTGCCATTTTGATGCCAGAGGGGGGTAGTCCAAGCTGCCCCCCTCCTGCAAAAGTGCCCCCGCAAGTTTGCCTTCCACGTTTTTTGGGGCGTGCATTTCATGAATTGGATTGCTCCCACAGCCTCTATTCTGGAAATCTCATTGTTGCTCTATGTCGCAACGATCGATGTCGCGACGCGATTGATCCGAAACGAAATTTGTCTGGCGCTGGCGCTCCTCGGGATCGCTAGTCAATTGCCCAACGCGATGCAAGTTGCCGAGTCGCTAATAGCAGCCGCGATCCTCTTTCTGCTGCTGTTTGTCCTGTACACGCGCGGTGGAATTGGCGGCGGTGACGTCAAATTGCTGATTGCTTTGGCGATCGGCTTTCCGCTGACCGGCGTGATTCAGCTACTGACCATTACCGTGTTGGCCGGCGGCGTTCTTGCCCTGGTGCATCTGCTGATGCGCCTCCTGCCATATCCCAGGCTAGCGCCCGTCGGCTCGTCGCTCATGCGCCGCATCTATGCGGTCGAGCGTTGGCGTAATTTGCGACACGCACCGCTGCCTTACGGGGTGGCAATAGCATGCGGTGGTATTTGGACTATTTTGAGCAAAGGATTGTGAGATGTCATCCGCGTTGCGTCTGTCGATCATCATGGTGCTTTTGCTCGCAACCACTGCGTTCGGTCTGATTGCCTACAACATGAACCTGCCGAAGGCGCAGCCTCCGGCCCCGGTACAAGTCACAGAGACAACCCCGGCGCCGGCGGAGCCGACGACTTCCGGGTACTTTGTCGCGGCGCGTCCATTGCCGAAGGGGACTTTGGCCCGCGAAGAAGATTTCACCGTGCGGTCGGTGCCGCCGGAGCGCATTCCGCAGGGCGCTATCCTTGAAACGCCCGAATCCAAGGCCGGACTTCCCGGTTCTCTCATCCGCAAGTTCGTCGAAGCGGGCAGTCCCGTCACATTGCAGGACATCCTGCGCCCCCGGGATCGGGGTTTCCTCGCCAGTGTCCTGGCGCCAGACAGCCGTGCCATTAGCATCAAGGTCGACGAGGAGTCGGGCGTCTCGGGCCTGATCAGGCCGGGTGATCATGTCGACGTGGTGTTGACTCAGGTCTTCGAGAAAGTCGATCTCGTGCGTCGCGCCCTGAGCGAAACCGTTCTGGGCAATGTTCGAGTCATCGCGATTGACCAGGAGATCGTGCAGGGCGCGCGACCTATTAGCGGGATGGCAGGTAAGCAAACACAAACCGTGTCGCTGGAGCTCACGCAGGAGCAGGTCAAAAAGGTGTCTGTCGCAAAGCAGATCGGAACGCTCTCCCTGGCCGTACGCGCGGCTGTCGATCAATGGGATAAGGCGGACACTGGCGCGATGTCCAGCTGCGATGTCTCGCCGGAACTCGCCCGCCAGTATGCAATTGCCGCCCAGAGAACGGCAGTGGTCGTTCATTCGGGCGGTGAGGTCAAGCAATACACAGTCAGGAGACAAGACGAAGACGCTCTCATCAGCTGCGATGGGTCCTCGGAAGTTGTCCGCCAGACTGCAACCGCTATGGGTTACGCTAACAGATTGTCGGAGAAACGTTGATGAACATTGCCATAGCCACTCCGCCTGAAGAAGCGACATCGATCGTCACGCGTAACCGCATCGTCTGTTTCGTAAATGATGAGCTCAGCGCTGAGGCTTTGCGCAGAGGGCTGGAAGGCGCCAACCTCTCGATCAGACGCGGCACGATCCGCAATGCGATACGGATGCTTGAAACCGACACCGACCTGTTGGCGCTGGTGACAGACATCAGCGGCATCGATGATCCCTTTACTGAACTGGAAAGGCTTGCCGGAGTCTGTCCACCCGATGTCCGCGTAGCCCTGATTGGCGAGAACAGGGAAATCACCTTCTACCGTGAGCTTTTGGAGCTGGGCTTGACCGAGTACCTGCCGCGGCCGGTCACGCGCGATATCGTGCTGGACCAGCTGCGCCCGAAGCTGCTTGGCAACGTGACGCACAGTTCGGTTGATCGTGGCGGACATGTGATCTCGATCTGTGGTGCGCAGGGTGGCGCCGGCGCAACGAGTATCGCCATCAATCTCGCGCTGCAGCTGGCCGAGACCACCAAGGCCAAAGTTGCGCTGCTCGACCTTCACCTGCAAGGCGGCGAAACAGCTGTCATGTTGGGTGTTCAGCCCGGGCCAGGCCTGCGTATTGCGCTGGAAAACCCGATGCGTGCGGACACATTATTCCTTGAGCGCGCGGCAATTGAGGTCAACGAGCGAGTTTGCCTGATTTCTGCCGATGAAGAACTGGATGCGCAGCTCGACATCACTGAAGCCGGCGTGAGACACGTACTGGGTCTGCTGCGCCAACGGTTCAATTACATCGTTGTCGATGTCCCAGTGCCGTTTCCGGCATCCATTCACCCGGTGATCGCGCTTTCCCGTCACGTGCTGGTGTTGCTGGAAGCTGAGGTGACCGGACTGCGCAATGCCCATGCAGTGCGCGCTGCGGTGACCAATATCGCTGGCAAGGATCGGGTGTTTACTTTGCTTAACCGTGCCGATCGCCCCGGCGGCCTCCCCCGGGCGGCCGTTGTCAAGGCGTTGGGCGCAGAGCCAGATATGGTGGTGCCGGATCTCGGCAAAGGCATGACCCAAGCGGTCAATCTCGGAATTCCTGCGCTGAAGCACGTTTCAGGACTGCGACGTCACCTCGCCCCCATTGTACGGGAGATCACGGGGCTCGGCGCCGAGCGGAAGGGATGGCTGAGGAGGCTGCTCGGACGATGAAGACCTTCGGTAGGCGCGACGACGATACGCCAGCTCATTTATCGGCATTGACGCCGTTGCCGGCATCGCCGCCGAGCTTGCCTGCAGCTGCGCCCAGGCACGAACCTCCGCCCGAGCGGCCCCTGATGCCAACCTCGCTCCGCGAGCGGGTCATCGAGCAGATTGAGCCATCAGTGGCGGCAACTGTTTCGCGCGATGTCCTTCGGCGGCAGATCGAGCAAATCATCCATGGAATCGCCAACGAAGAACGGCTCGAGCTGTCAGCTCGCGAACAGGTTCAGCTGGCGGACGAGATTGCGGACGACATGACCGGCTACGGACCGCTGCGTCCGCTTCTGCTCGATCAATCGATCAACGATATCATGATCAACGGACCGAGTAACATTTATGTCGAACGAGCCGGCAAGCTGGAACGGGTCGCGGTGCGATTCCGCGACAATGACCACATCGCATCGGTGGCGCAGAAAATCGCCGCGCAAGTTGGGCGACGCGTTGACGAGTCCAGTCCGATGGTGGATTGCCGCCTGCCTGACGGCAGCCGGGTCAACATCATTTTTCCGCCGCTGTCGATCCATGGCCCTTGCATCTCGATCCGAAAATTTCCAAGCCGCCGTTTGGACATCGCCGGGATGATCGAAAACGGCTCGATGACCGCAGCCATCGGACAATTGCTCGAGATTGCCTCCCGGTCTCGGCTCAATGTTCTGGTCTCCGGCGGCACAGGGTCCGGCAAGACGACGCTGCTCAACGCCATGAGCCAATTCATCGATCACAGCGAACGCGTCGTCACCATCGAGGACGCGGCGGAGTTGCAGCTCCAGCAGCCGCACGTGATCAGCCTGGAGACCCGGCCTTCCAGCCTCGAAGGTACGGGGCAGGTGACGCAGCGCGATCTCTTGTGGAATGCGCTGCGCATGCGTCCTGACCGGATCGTCGTGGGTGAGGTGCGTGGCGCTGAGGCATTTGACATGCTGCAAGCAATGAACACCGGCCATGATGGCTCGATCTCCACGGTGCACGCGAATAGTACCCGAGATGCCCTGACCCGCATCGAAAATATGGTGCAGATGGGGCAGGTCAATCTACCGACGCGCGCCATTCGAGCTCAGATCGTCGCTGCGCTGGATCTCATTGTGCAGGTCGAACGCATGCGGGACGGACAGCGTCGGATCGTTCAGATCAGCGAGGTCGTCGGCCTGGAAGGGGACGTGATTACGACCAATGACATCGCAGCCTTCGAGTATCACGAGGAGGATGTGCATGGGCGTATATCGGGCTCCTACAGGTGCAACCTTGCAACCCCGAAATTCAAGAGCCGTCTTGTCTATTACGGGCTGGATGGAGCTTGGGCCGAGGCCATGAGGCAGGTGTGATGCCGGAGTTTGTGATCGTCGCTGTTCTGGCGCTCGCGATGTGCGCAGCAGCCATTTCGTTGTGGATCGACGCTCGGGAAAGACGCATCGATCGCCGGCTGTCGGTTGCCCTGCCGGCCTCACATCCAGCTAATCTGCCATCCATTCGCCGGTTGGAGACCGGGGCCGGGTCCCTGTTTCTCCATCGCCTGGCCAACTACAATTCCGAGATCTCGTACATTTGGCATCCGGCCTATGTGCTGCTTGCCGGTGTCGCCGCAGCAGCAGCAACTCTCTACGCGAATCACCTGCTCGGATATTCCATTCTCTACGGGTGCATTGGCGCTGCAATCGCAGCCATCATCGTGGTGCGAGGCCTGTTTGGATGGCAGCAACGTCGCGTTGCGCTTCAGCTTTTTCGACAGCTGCCTGATGCGATCCAGCTGGTGACCAGTACCGTTCGATCGGGTCTGCCCGTGCACGAAGCATTTCGCGCCCTCGCTCGCGATATGCCGCAACCAACGGCTGGCCAGTTTGCCATCGTATGCAGCGAGGTGAATCTGGGGAGACCTCCAGAGCAAGCCGTCGAAGCTGTTTATCAGCGAACGCAAGTGGCGGAATATGCAATGTTTGCGGTTACACTTGCAGTCCAGTTGAAGTCAGGTGGCAGCTTGGCCGAAACCTTACAGAACCTGGGAGACACGGTGAGGCAGCGTGTTGCGCTGGCTGGTCGCGCCAAGGCGCTCGCAGGAGAGGTGATCTTTTCATCGCGAGCGCTGACGATATCGCCGCTAGTTGGAGGCGGAGTATTATACGCGTCCAATCCGCAAACCGTTGATCTGTTGTTCACTGATCCGGTTGGAAACAAGCTGCTGGCTTACGCAGTGGGCTCGGTGCTTCTTGGGGCTCTGGTGATAAGCTGGATGGTCAGAAGGGAAACCGAGCTGTGACTGTTGGCCTAGGTCTGGTAGCCCTCGCACTAGCAGCTGGCAGTGCGACCTGCGTGTTGATCATCCAGGAATTACACCTTCGTGCATTGGACACGCGGGTATCGAACGCCGTGCTGGGTATCCCTTACCGGTCCGCCCCGTTCCAGGACGTGACCGGTTGGTTTTCATGGCTCGGCATGCGGTATCGCCGCTTCTACGCTGAGGAAAATCTGGATCAACTAAGCGCCATCCTTCAATCATCAGGTTTCAATCATCGGCGAGCGTTGCCGACCTGGATCGGCGTCAAAGCCGTCAGCATGTTCCTTTGCCCAATCATCGCCGCGGGTGTCGCCCTGCTTCTCGGCAAGGGACTGATGGATGTGCTGGTCTTTACACTCATGGGCGTGATGATCGGGATTTTGGGGCCGCGATTGATACTGACCGTGATGAAGCGGCGGTTCGATGCTGCCATTCGGGTCGGCACGCCGGATATGATCGATTTGCTGGTCGTGTGCAGCGAAGCGGGAATGGGTCTGGAGAGCGGGCTCGCACGGGTAACGCAGGAAATGAGCCAGACCAATCCCTCTGTCGCGCGGGTCTTGCAAGGTCTTATTGACGATCTCCGGATATTGCCAAGTCGCAGCGAGGCGTTCGAGAAATTAGGTGCTACGTCGGATGGGCTTCGCCGCTTCGGCACCATGGTCGCCCAAAGCCTGCAGTACGGAACGCCGGTGGGCCAAGCTCTGCGGAGTATCGCTGTCGACCTCCGGCGAGAACGCATTACCAAGCTTGAAGAACGAGCCCACAAGTTGGGCGCCAAGCTGACCATTCCGATGGTGTTGTTCCTGCTCCCCGCCATGTTCGTCATTTTGGGAGGAAGTCCAATTCTGCACCTGGTGCGTTCGTTCGCCAGCTTCGGTAAATAGCCATGAGCACGGTTGCCCTGTCGAAACCTTTCTCATACGGGCGCACGATGCAACTGTTCGGCGGCATGTGGTTCATGTTGCTGGCACTTGGTGTCGCCATCAAGATCGGATCATCGGCTCATGATCCCTGGCCGTCGCTCTTGTCGAGTGTTTGCCTCGCTGTCTTCTACGTGCTCCTGGCGCTGTTGATCATCACGCGGCCCCCGGCGAAGGCGCAAGCGAATGGCCTTCTCCCAAGGATAGCGGCGTTCGTCGGCACCTACATGCCATGGACGATCGCCTTCTTCGGCAAGACCGATCAAGCGTTACCAAACCTGGCGTCTACCGCTTGCGTGCTGATCGGCATGATCATGATGCTGGTCACCATTCGACATCTTGGCAGGTCATTCAGTTTGGTGCCACAGGCGCGCAACGTCGTGCAAACCGGTCCGTATCGGTGGATCAAGCACCCGCTCTACCTCGCGGAAGAAATCGCGGTGTTGGGCGTGGTGCTGAGAAACCCGACGCCGCTGACAGCGGTCTTGCTGGTCTTGCATATCGGCATCCAGATTTGCCGAATTTATTACGAAGAGGACCTGCTTCGGCGCACCTGCCCTGAGTATTCCGGTTACGAAGCCTCGCGCTGGAGATTGATCCCTCATGTCTGGTGAGTGCTATTGATCCGGTCGACGACCGGAATGGTGAGTATCGGTCGAGGTAGGCTCATGCGCCGCAAGAACTCTTTCATCGTGGATCAAGGCGGCGCCGTCGCGCTTGAGACCATGATCGTGTACATTTTCTTGGTGTCGTTCCTGCTTGTGCCGCTCGCCGACGTCGCTGCCGCGGGCTTCCAGTTTATCTCCGCGTGGTCGGCGTTGCGGTCCTTCGGGCAGTACGTCCAGTACTATAATCCGCTCGGCCCTGACGGCACGGTGACCTGGAGGTCAGGGCTACAGACGACAGTCGCTGGTCATGCGATCAGCAATCTACAAGTTAAATGCGGAGACGGGGGCGCTACCTGCTCGCCGAGCAATATTGCTTCTCCGAAGTACATGACGTTTTCGACGACCATCACTTTGGCTCCGATTGGGGCGCGTGTGCCTTTTTGGAGGTCAGTGCTGTGTCCCACCACTTGTACGTACACGCTGGCTTACTCAGAACGCTTCCAGTAGGTGCTTCCATGCGCAATCTGCTCCGTTCTCGACGAGGCTCTGTCGCATTCGCGACAGTCATAGCGCTCGTGCCGCTCATCGGAGTGGTCGCGCTCGGGGCCGAGGCCGGATCGTGGTACGTCACCCGCCAGCACGCGCAGAACGCCGCCGACTCTGCGGCCTACTCGGGCGCCTTGCGCCTTGCATGCACGATTGCTGGTGCGAGCTGCGACACGAAATCAGTGGACTATCGCGGCAAGGAATTCGCGGCGCAGAATGGGTTTTGCAACTCAAGTCCTAACGACGCTACCGCCTATCCGGACAGAAACTGTGCGACGAGCCTTCCGACCAGAGTGTCGCGAGCCGTGCAGATCGATATCGGCGATTACAATGGGACCACGTTCACAACGCCATCAACAGGCACCGGCAACGCCGTTCGCGCCAGGGTCAGCCAGCAACAACCGGCTTACTTGGCCGCAGTGCTGGGTTTGACCACCGTCAACATCCCCGCCCAAGCCATTGCGTTGGTCAAGCTGCCGAGCAAGGTGTGCGCCTTGGCGCTTGGACCTAATCCGACCGGTGGAGGGGCGCTTAAACTTGCTGGTGACGTCAGCAACAACGGAACAGGTTGCCCGCTGATGTCGGATGCGAGCGTCCAGTTTGCAAGCACTCCCTCTTTCAGCGGTTCGGGATGGGCCGTCTATGGTGCAAATGGCTGTTCTCCAACCAATACCTGCGCCGATCCCGGCATAGCGCACAACTACTTCATGCCTCCTGCGATGGATCCATTGCAGGGACTCACGACTGCGTCGTTCAACACGAGGACGAGCCCATCAACAAAACCATGCGGCGGCAATGTTACCAATGGTCAAACCTGCTCGCTGAACCCGAACAGCGCTAGCGGGGTGTACAGCGATCTAAAGGTGAACTCCGGAGGCACGGTAAATTTTGCCCCAGGAACCTACCTTTTCTACAATGCAACGATAAGTTTTGGAGGAACGGTCAGCGGCACAGGCGTAACGCTTGTATTGCTCGGGAATTCGAGCCTCACCATCAACGGCGGGAACGTCAATCTCTCGGCCCCTACGACCAACGCTTTCTCTTCTGCTCTGAATGGGGTTCTGATTGACGATCAATCGACTGCGAACGTCAACATTGGCGGCAATGGCGTGATCAAGCTCGCGGGCGCGATGTACTTCCCTAAAGCAGATGTGTCGTTCGGCGGGTCGACTCAGCCTAGCAACACGACCTGCTCAGAAGTGATCGCCAAAACACTCACCATGACCGGTGGCGGCTACCTGAGCACCGATGGATGTGCTCCAACTGTAATCGCCTACACCCAAGTCGTCTCTTTGGTGCAATGATGAGAAAGCTCGACAATCGTGGTGCCTCTGCGTTTGAATTCATCCTCGTGTTCGTGCCGCTTTTCACGTTGATGTTCGTCATCTTCGATCTCGGACGCTATGCCATCACGATGCAGTCCTTGCGGACGCTGGCGAGCGCCGGCGCCCGGGCGGTCATGATTAGCTGCTATACGCCTGCCATGGTCCAAAGCCCGCCGCAGTCGCCGGCCGGCTGCACAGGGGATCCCCTGTCCGCGACGGCCAAGCAGAACGCGGCGCCGTTCCTGTATTTCGGCCATCTCACGCCGACCCTGACGGTGGGGTCGAGTGGCAACAATTTGACCGTTACAGCTTCTCAGACAGCCTTTCAAATGCTGATGCCGATATGGGGCACATCCCTCAACAAGCCGAGCGCATCCACCCAAATTCCCTTCTAGTGGTAGTGAGCAACCACTCCCGGAATGCGTCTGGATTTCGGTAAGCGGGAAATTCCCGAACAGATCTTCCGAAAATGGATAGGGCGCTTGGCGAGCGCGAGAGCAACGGGAACCCGTCGGAGCGCTTACGCGGCGCGATAGTTCCAGGCAAGGCAGGAAAGTGGTGCGCGCTGGCAACATCTGCAAGTTTTCTCTGCTGTTGCCGCACTGCGGTAGCGGCTCTTTTCTTGCACTCAGGCGGCATAAGGGACGATGATCTTGCACCGCATCTTGCGGCCGGTGGAGAACGAGACGTGTCCTTTGCGGAGCCGGAGATAGGTTGGGGCCTCGACTGAGTGCGCGCATAAGCAGGTAACGATTTGTAGTGGGACAGATTGTAAACTCTGCGATGTAGTGCGCGAAGGCGAGTTGTTAGGTCAGTCGAGGACGTAGATTTACGGGGACAGCCGCGGATCGCGGCGAGAGGGACTCAGAATGAGTGGGGGGCGCGTTTCGAGTAAAGCGGAGGCGAGACTACTCGCCTTCAGCGCGATGGCTCTTGCCACGACGCTTGGCCTGTTCAATTCCGTTGACCGCGCGGCGGCTGCAGACCGGCGGGGCTCCGGCGGCGTCTTCCTCAGCGAGATGAACGATGTCCAGCGGGTCAAGATCGTCGTCAACAAGTCGCGCACCTTCAAGGTCGATACGGCCTTTGCGACGATCGTAGCGGGCTCACCTGACATCGTCGACGTGAAATCGCTGAGCGATCACCTTATCTATGTGCAGGGCAAGCAGACCGGCACCACAAATGTCATACTATTTGACTCGTCAATGAAGCAGATCGGGATCCTCGACGTCGAGGTCGTGATCGATTCCGGCAATCTGCAGCAGAACATCCGGAGCAGCACCGGCGGGCAGGGTATCCGCGTGTCGGCTTCCGAGGGGCAGGTGGTGCTCAGCGGAACCGCCGCCGACGCAGTTACCGCCGAGCGCGCCATGGCGATCGCCACCAGCACGGTTGCGAAAGGGGGAGTCGTCGTCAACGCCATGAGTGTCGCCGCGCCGCAGCAGGTGATGCTGGAGGTGCGCTTTCTCGAGGTCAGCCGGGAGGCCGGTCGAAACCTAGGCGTGAACCTTTCTGCGGCGAACGCCAACGGCACTAACATCGGTAACACCGGGCTGGGTCATGTGACCGCCGCCGGTCGATCACCGATTGGTGGTATTAATACCAACAACGGTCCGCTCGGTGCTGGGGGAGGACAGGTCGGCGACGCCCCGACGGGTAGCCTTCCGGTACTCCAAACTCTGGGGACGCTCGCCGGTACTGCAGGAGGCATCGCTCCTGCGCCGTTCGGAAGCTTGTTGACCAGTCTCATTCGGACCAGCAACGGCGGCTCGGTGGACTTGTTGATCTCTGCATTGGAAACGAAAGGGCTGGCACGTCGGTTGGCGGAGCCAAACTTGACCACGCTTTCCGGCGATGCCGCCCGCTTCCTCGCCGGCGGTGAGTTTCCAGTACCGATACCGACCCAGACGACGAACGGCTTTCCCACCATCACGATCGACTACAAGAAGTTCGGTGTTGAGCTGGCCTTCGTGCCGACCGTTCTTTCGCGCGGCGTGATCAACCTTCGGGTCGAACCCTCGGTCAGCGAGCTTGATTTCGCCAATGCGGTGACCATTCAGGGCACGACAGTTCCCGCATTGACCCGCCGCGATGCGCGCACCACGGTCGAATTGCGCGACGGCCAGAGCTTTGCCATCGCCGGCCTGCTCCAGACCCGCAATCGGCAGGACGTTTCGCAATTGCCATGGATCGGCTCGGTGCCCGTGCTTGGAACCTTGTTCAGCAGCAAGTCGTACCAGCAGGAGGAAACCGACCTCGTCATCATCGTGACGCCGCGCCTGGTTGCGCCGGCGGCACCCGGTCAGCAACTGGCGTCTCCGCTCGACTCCCGCCTTCCGGCCAACGACGTCGATTTCTTCCTCAATGGCCAGATGGAAGTCCGCAAGCGCTACAATGACTACGTCAATTCCGGCGGCGACGTGAAGGGTCCGTACGGCCACATCATCGCTCCTGAAGTTAGGGTGCCTGTTCCGGCACCGGCCGCCGCTGCCGACCAGCCGGTCGTAAAAACCCTCAACTAGCGGAGCGAGAGATGACCATCAGGTATCTGGTTCTGTTCGCGCCCTTGCTGCTCGGGGGATGTTACGGCCTCGCCGGTAACGACGAGATGGATCGCTACTTCCAGCGTTCCGATACCATCACCATGAGCGCCGGCAACGCCAAAGAGGTCAACGCCGTCACACATACGATCAGTCCATGGCCGCGAAACGTCGGTGACCGGAGGATCGCATATGACGCTCGGCGCGTGGGCGCCGCCGTCACACGCTATGGCAAAACGCAACAGCCGGTGGATCAGCTTCCCGACATAAGCGATGCGACGAGGCAAATGGGCCTGCGGACGACGCCGACGCAGAACGTCAACATCGAGGGCTTGGGGGCAGGTTCGGCAACCGGCGTGTCGGTACCGGTCGGCGGAGCAGGGGGCAGGTAACGCGTCCGGAAGTGAGTTTTTGTTTGCGAACGGCGCAGCGAGTTCGCTGGGCCGCGGGGGGATGAAGATTGATGCGACGTATCATCTTGATGCTGACCTGTTGCTGGTTGGCGACGGGCCTCGCAGGGTGTGACTACACGTTGCGGGAGGCTGCGATCGTCGCGCCTGTGGATCCGCCGGGCGGGGACCCCGTGCAGGAGCCGACCGACGTCAAATACTACCCGTCGGACGAACCCGTTCGGCTGGGGCTGGAGCATTACAACCGCGGCAGTTACGGGATTTCCCAGCGCTATTTCAAGGACGCCGTCGAGAAATCGCCGAAGGATTTGACGGCCTGGATCGGGCTTGCCGCGAGCTATGATCGGCTGCGTCGTTTTGACCTGGCTGATCAGGCCTATGCCCAGGCGGTCCGGCTGGGAGGCGAAACTGTTCAAATCCTGAATGACCAGGGATATTCGTACATGCTGCGCGGCAATCTGAGCGCGGCGCGGCGAAAGTTCGAGAAGGCCTATTCGCTCGATCCAGGTAACCCGGTTATCGCCAATAACCTTGAGCTCCTCAACGGCAGCCGGCGGTTCATTGAAAGGCCGCCGAACAATCAACCATAGGTAAAATAGCTAGCCGTAATAGATTAATCTTTATCGATTTGGTCTAGGCTGGAGCGCGCGCCGTGTGCCGGGGGCCATTGAGACAAGCTAACGTTTCTGACGTATGGTTAATCTCATGAGTCGACTTTTCAAGCTCCAATTCCTGGGACCATTTGTGCTCTTTGCCGCCACGCTTTGCGCCGAACTGGCCGCGCGTGCCCTTCAATATGCGCCCAGCTCTGAGCTTCTCTGGTTCATCAATCTCAGGATGTTCGGCATCTTTCAGCGTAGCGATGCCGCATTGAGCTATTTCGTTCCACTCAAAGGGTTTCAGTTCTTCGGGCTTGCGCTTCCGATCTTCGTGCTGGCCTGCGTTGGGCTCGCAGCTAGGTCGAGGCCCCTTTTCACGGTCGCAACGCACGTCAGTGTAGTCTATGCCTTGGTTTTGGTCGTCTCCTGGCAGCTTGGTACACCCACCGCTACGCAGGCATCGCTTGTAACCGTTGCGGTCCCGTCGGGTGGCTGGTTTGTGATGGCGACCATTTTAGGGGCCTGCCTCCTGTCCTTTGCGGTCACGCACCTGCTCTATTTCTTCGCAGTGGGACAGGAAATCAGAGCTTTGGTACGTTGGCTACGACCGATCCTGTTCTCGACGTAACAACCGCATTACGCGCAGGCTCACTGGATGCTCTTAGTCAGCGGCGGAGCTTGCGGTCGAGAATGGCGCCGAGAACGTCGGCATAATCGTCGTCCAGGTCGCTACGCGCGAGTCGGGATCTAGGCGCCTCCATCCCTCCATCTCCATCCGGGCCGCGCCGGCAGATCGCCGAGATCCCGCACATCCCGAGCAAACACAACCACTTCCGCGAGGATCCGCAACTCCTCGTCGACCGTGTCCGTCGGAAGCGGATCCTTTGCCATAGCCAACGAGGCCCTCCGCACTGCCGATTGCAGCCGCTGGCCGCCATAGCGCTATGTGCCGGCTGGAGATGTGCGACACGATCACGCCACGTGCCACGTGCGGTCAGGCGCGATAGATATCCGGCGAACGCCTCGCGCGTCAGAAGGTGCACATCGCATCGGAGGAGAACGCGTCGAGTACGATGAGATCCGGTGACGTTAATGGTTTCGGCGAGAGCATTGTCATAGGATTGTCCGAGACTGGCGACGGAGGGCTCCACGCCTCCTTCAGCCAGGCGCTCGGTGTATTTGATCGAGACGTACTGGGCGGAAGCGTGCGCCCAACTCCTTCAAACGGGTTCGGCGACCCTCGATGAAACTCCGCGCAACAGAACCGCGGTAAATCGCGAAGCTAACGAATTGTGCGCGTGAGCAGCAGTCAACTGGTTCGCCTAGCCGAGACGAGCAAGCGACTATGATCACGCTCGAACGTCAAGACGGGAGCGTGCTACGTCAGGCGAAGTGCTACTCAGTTGCGGCATCGCCGCTGCACTGGCTGCACGCAGATCTGTGCCTTTCGTTGAGTCGCCTCAGCGCCGCTGGCGCATCGCACCATCCGCGAGGCGCTGATTCCGGATCTCGCGGAGGAGCAGTATGCGTTTGGTTTGGGCGGCATTGAGCAGCCCCTCGAACATCACGAAAATCTCGCGCGCCTGCACGTAGACTTCCGTGGTGATGACGTGTTGATCGAAGCCGTGATTAGCGAGACGCGTGTCGATCTCGGTTGCAGCCGCTGCATCGATCCGCCAGCTCAGCGCGTTTTGTAACGTGTAGTACTCGGCCTCATCTTCGAACCCTGGGACGATCCCGACCATGTCGATGCTGCGAAGCGCAGCTTCGATTGCGTTTTGACGATAGGTCTCCAGAACCTTGTGGCGCAGCACTCGGTAGCGCTGGATCTCCCAGGAGAGTTCGGCGAGATCCACCGCGAGCAGCCATTCAACGGCGGATCGTGGCGCAAGGTCGGCGAAGATCGCCTGCCGCAGCGCCTGGTAATGCGCAAGAGTTTCGCCCGGCAGCAGCAAGGGAGGCGGCGCCAACACCTCAAACTCTGCCGGCAGCGCCGTCGCGGTCAGTTGGTCCGCCGTTTGGAAGGACCCGTTCATCGTGGTGCGGCCTCCGAGCCAAGGTTTGCGGGTAAGGCTGCGCTCCGGATCGTGGCTTTGGTTGCATCGTGGACCGGGCTAGCCGCCCACAAGCCATGCGCCGCCGGCAACGGCGCGATCTGCAGGTTCGCCCACCAAGCCCGCTCGTCGCCGTAGCGGTGCAGCTCGTGGTGATGGACGCGGCACAAGGGGACCGTGAACTCGTCGCTGACCTTGCGGCTCAGGGTCCGCGGTTGGGCGAATTTCAGATGGTGGGCGTCGCACGGGGTTTGCTGGCAAACGAGGCAGGGCTGGTCGCGGACAAACAACAGATGCGCCTTGCTGCGCTTGCGCGGCGGCTCCTTGGGATGGGCCAGTCCAGCTTCCTGCGCCGCCGGCAGAGCCGGCTGCAGCGCGGCCTCGGCGGCGGCCTCCGGGAGCGGTTCTGGCGGCGCGCCTTGCGCTCGATCTAAGACAGGCGCTTGGCCGGCCGTGCTTGCTGCAGGACGGATCGGGTCCTGAAGCTTGCTCTGATAGGCGGTCTCCACCAGACGGGCGTCAGGTTCCAGAAGAGTGTTCTTGAGCGGGAGGCTGGCCTTCGCCCAGGCAAGCAGGCCCTCACCCTCGTGCAGGGCGGCGAGCTGGCGCAACAGCCGCTCCCGGAGCTCCGCGGACTCTGGCGGCCCCAGCACCGGTGCGCGGTTGAGAACGTCCTTGGCGAGCTTGGCTTTCGCGCCAGAGGCTGCGTGCGGCACCGCGGCGGGCGGGCCGGCGACCACATCGGGGGCGTCGAGATCATCCTCGCCGGTAATCCCGACCAGCGCGAACAGGGCATAGCGCCTTGCGTAGGTCAGCGCCGCGCCCATGCGGTGCGGCGCCTCGACGTCCTTGAGTGCGCAGACCGGCCAGTCCGAGGAGATCCACTCGCCGGAGGCATGGGCGAGCAGGGTGGTGAGGTGAATGGTGGCGGTGGCCGTCTCGACCCGGGTGGTCTGGATGGTGGCGATCTCCTGCTGGCTTAAGGTCTTGCGCACGATATCGAGGCCGGACGCCAGAGAGGCGTAGCGAAACGTCCGATCGTCATCGCGCAGAAATGGCGAGCGGATCTGAGCCGTCAGGGTCTTCTCCGGGTTGGTCAGTTCCGCCTGCGCGCGGGCAAGCGCGGCGGCGATCGTTCCGATTTGCTCACTGGCCTGGTGCATGGATGCCCCCCATCTCCACCGGATCAAAGCTGATCGCGCCGGCTTTGGAGCGTTTGGCACGAAGGCCGTGGCCAAACGCTTCCTTGGCGTCCTCGGGCAGCAGCTTCTTCAGCTCGGCCTTGGCCAGTTCGTGCTCGCCATGGGCGGCGCGGGTGCGCAGATAGGTCGCCGCGCACTCCGCCCATAGATTGGACGCGGTCATGTCGACGACCTTGACGGCGGCTAATCGCGGCCGCGGCGGCTCGATCCCGAACAGGAGCGGCGGCTCGCCGGACTGCACGCAGCGCCAGAACTTCTTTTCTGCCGTAAGCAGCAGGTGCTGGTAGAGCGGGTCGGCATGCAGAGTGAGCTCGACCCATTTGCCGCCGCCGGTGATTATCGACAGCACCGCGGAACGGGCGGCGACCACCCACATGTTGTGCTGCAGTTGCGCCATGTGCTTGTCGGCCGCGGCGTCCTCGGTGAAGGCCCAGGGCAGCATGAACTTGGCCTCGAACACCGCGCCAGTTTCTAGGACGATGCCATCGAGCGTCGCCGCCATCCAGCGGTGGACGGGATGTCGGATCCGCTTCTGAATGTCGGTGACGGTCTGACCCGACGCGCGCTGATACCAGGTCCGGTTGAGGTCTTCGGTGACGGTGCCGAGCTGCACGATCAGGTTGTGCGCAAGATCTTGCGGCGCGATCTCGCCGCGCTTTTCGCGCCACAGACGCGTAAGATCCTCCTGATCATTGCCCATGATGATGCGGGCATCCGAGCCGCCGATGAAGGCCCGCCGGTCAATGGGGTCGAACTTGATGACATGATGTGGCGCCTCGGCGCCATTGGCTGAGATCGTGGCCACCCGGTATCTCCTTAGGTCTGACGCGGCTTGGCGCCGCACCGCCTAAAGCCCCGCCATTGCGAGGTGAGATTCCGGGGCTGGTGTGCCCGGTCCGACTCAGTAACGCTCCGTTTGCACGGGAATGCCAGTGCTTTCTGCAGCAAGATTCTTGCTCTTTTTAGGCCCAAATCCTTGATGGTTCGGCGCTTTGGAGCGACGTTTTAACGGACCGAAAGCGCGGGTCCTGGAGATGGCGTCAAACCAACAAATCGAAGCCAATCGCACCAATGCCAAGCGCAGCACGGGGCCGAAAACGGTGCCCGGAAAAGCAAAGTCCAGCGGCAACGCTTTGCGCCATGGACTCGCCAGGGGTTGCAAACGGGATAACCCGGAGTTCGCGAGGCTGATGGTCGCCATTCGCTCGGGCCTGGCATGTGAGATTGGATTGGAAACCGCAGCCGCCGTTGCGCACGCCAAGTGCGACCTATGGCGCGTGCGACTGGTCCGCCAGGCGATGTTGGCTGATCTATGGGATTGCCCGGTCGTAGACATCGCGCGGCGCCTAAACAAGCTTGAGCGCTACGAGCGCAGCGCACTGGCCGCACAGAAGCGCGCGCTTCGATCGCTCAGATAGAGCGAGCTAAGGTTGCCAAAAATGATTGGCTTCGTTCTGGAGAAAATTTCGACTTTCCACCTGACGGGGATGGGTTATGGGAAGTTATAATCATACCCCTCTCGGCCGACCGAAATGATGTCAAGTTCGATGTCATCGAACATTGCGTGGTTGCCCGCCCATTTCAAAAATTGCGAGGTGCTGTCGACCTGGTCGTCGTGCTTGCCGTATGGAAATGCCAGCAGTTCCAGCAAATAGTCGTCGAGCCAGGGGGCATCTGCGGGCAGATGCACTTGTCCGGCCTCGATCCGGAAGGATTGTGCCGCCATGCGATCCGCCTTGCTGCCTTCGGGCTTGATGCCAATCGGGCGCGGCATGCCGTTCGGCGTATCGCGTTGCAGGTCCTGCAACATCGCTGTACCGGGACCGGCGTCCTCGATCAAAACCGCGTCCGCTTTATGTGTTGTCGCCAGCGCGGCCAGGGCGCGCCGCAGGTCGGGATATTGGTGTCGGCCGCGGTAGAGATCCACGAGGTAATAGTCATTCTTGATCACGCGCCAGGTGGTGCAGACCGAGTAATCGTTGGCCTTTCCGGTCATCATGGCGGTGTCCCAGCTCTGCACGACATAATCAGATGCGCCAGCCGCCGGCAGCTGATCGTACCAGCGAAACCAGTCGCGCTTGATCAGATTGCCTTCGAGCGGCACCGGCCGCTGCTGGTATTGCGCCGAGAATTGCAGGCTGCCGATTTCAGCCTTGATCCGCTCCAGCACCAGCTTACCTTCGCGCCGCGGATGCAAAAGGTCGCCGGTGCGGCGGCGAAACACCCGATTTTTGCCGACAGCGATGATGCTATCTTCGACGGCGATGGCCGGCAGATCCAGATGATGCCAACCGCCCGCCTGCAACAGATGACCTGCGAGATCGTCTTGATGCAGGCGCTGCATCACCACGGTGATGCGGCCGGTTGCCTTGTCGTTCAACCGCGACACCAGCGTGCCGCCAAACCACTCGGTGACGCGGTTGCGCCCGGGCTCCGACATCGCGTCCTCCGCCTTGAGCGGATCATCGATGATGATGAGGTCCGCTCCCCGACCTGTCAGCGTGCCCCCGACCGTGGTCGCGTATCGGCTGCCCCCTGCCGTGGTCACGAGTTCGGTGCCGGTATCCTTGGCTGGACGCATGGCCGGAAACAGCTCTTGATACCAACCCGACTCGATCACCATTCTGAATTGGCGGTGCAGCTCGGCGGAAAGTTCGCTGGCGTAGCTGACCACGATGATGCGGCGGCTCGGGTCGTGACCCAGCAGCCAGGCCACGAAAGCGACCGAGACCGAGAGCGATTTGAGCGAACGCGGTGGCTGGTTGATGAGAAGCCGCCGGCATTCGCCATCGTGGAGGCGCATGAGCTGGTAGACGATAGCGTCGATATGCCAGTTCGATAGATACTCGCTGCCGGGGAAGACGGTCGAGAACACCCTTTGGATGAAATAACGCAAGTCGGTTCGGAGCAGCGCCGCCACTATTGGCATCATGTGCCGTCCTCCCCATCGCGCTGGGTCGGAGCCGCAGCGGTCGCATCGGCCAAGATCTGCTGCCGGAATGCATCCAGAATGGCCTGATCGTCGACAGATGGGGTTTTCGCGGCGTCCGGCGCGGTGTTGTCGCTCATGGCCATCGCGAGGGAGAGGAATTTATCCAGCGCCCTGACGTCGCCTTTCAGGGCTTTTTCCCGGAGGCGAAGCAATGCCGCTTTCTGCGTGGTGACGCGCCGTGGCTTGCCGCCGTCATTTAAAGCGACTGGGGCCAGCAGGGTGTTTTTCAGGTCGGTGGTAAAATTCAAGCTGCCCTTCGGGCGCCCGCGCGGATTACCGGATTGACCCGGTTTGAAACGGCTGTGACGCGGGGGTCTGGCGTAGCCAACGCCCTGATCGGATTTTTTAGCCACGGGCGCGCTCCAGGCTCGCGGTGCTTCGTTGGCCGAACGGCTCGCCCGTCTCGGCGTGCACCGCCGTTTTGCCGGTTAGATGCTGTCAGCGCTGGATCGTGACATCGACGTAGGCGGGGTCGATTTCGATCAGCCGGGCCCGGCGGCGGGTCCGCTCCGCGGCTATCAAGGTGGTTCCGGCGCCGCCGAACGGGTCGAGCACGATGTCGTGCTCGTTGGTGCAATCTCGGATCGCGTCGGCGACCAGCGCGACCGGCTTGACCGTAGGGTGAAGAGAGAGCTTTGACTTTGACGAATTTGTCCGGGTATTTTGGCTGGGATAGTCCCACACGTTTGAACGGTTGCGACCATGCCGGCCGAGGTGAACGTTGTTAACGTGGGGTGCGCGGCCCTTTTTGAAGACGAAGACGAGCTCATGTTTGGAGCGGTACAGCGATCCCATCCCCCCGTTCGACTTATTCCAGATACAGAGGTTCTTCAGCTCGCTGTAAAGGGGACGCGTGGCATTGAGGAGCGCCTGCATCGCCCGCCAATCCGAGCAAATATAGTGAATTGAACCGTCGCTGGCGTGCTGGGAGACATGCGCAAACACCTCGGTCAGCAACGCCTCGAATTCTGCAGCGGATAATTCTCCCGAACCCATGACAAAGTCAGGGTGCTTAATCCTGCCCAAGCCCGAGGCATGGCCATCGATCGGCACGTTGTAGGGTGGATCGGCGAAAATCATGCGCGCCTGCGCGTGTTCCAGGAGCCGACCATAGCTCTCTGCCTGCCGCGCATCACCGCAGCGGAGATAATGCTCACCCAAGATCCAGAGGTCCCCAGGCTGGGTGATCGCGGGGCCAGATTCCGGTGGCGGCAAGTCGTCTTCCAAATCGTCTGGATCCGAAACGGCAACATCGAGTTCTCCGGTCGAAAAGCCCGTCAATTGCAGGTCGATTTGAGGGTCGAGGGTCAGAAGCTCGGTTAATTCGAGGCGCAAGGCCTGGACATCCCAGCTGGCGTCCTCGACCAGTCGGTTGAGCGTAAGCTTCAGCACACGCAGCTGCGCCTCGCCGAGATCGACAATGGTCACGGCGGGCACGACGTCCAGACCGAGGAGCTTGGCCGCGAGGACCATTGCCCAGCCCGCTACCACCCGGCGCGTGGCGTCGACGATGATCGGCAGAACGAACCCGAACTCGCGCAAGCTCGCCGCCAGCTTCTCGATTTGGGATTGGGGATGGCGGCGGGTTTGATGGCCAAGCGGCCTGAGCTCGCCGATCGGAACGAGAACGGGATTCAAGTTGTGGCGGAGTGCGGCGCCATTGGTCAGTTGTTTCTTCAAGAGGGCCTCCGTGTTCGATATGCCTATCGGCATATTGGCGGAAGGCCCGCGGGATGCACTTAGAAGGACCTCTCCCTGATTTCCGAGTTGGGAGCGCGGGCGCGATTTCGCCATTTGATGGCCGCGGCCATCCAGTTGCTGACGGTTTGCGGGCTGGCGGACAGCGGCGGCTTGCATGTCCACATGAAGTGCAGCACGAACAGACCGGCTGGGGTCTGAGGGGAGCCGTCATACGCCGTTCCCACGTAGGGGTTGTGGGTGAATGTTCCGCCGTAGCGCTCGACCAGTTCGGCGAGCCAAATCACGACCTGCACCATCGTCGGCTGCGGAAGCGGGCCGCCCCGTTTCTTGCTCGTTTCGAGCGCGGTCCGGGTGGCGTGTTCGAGCCGCTGCGCGATACGGACGGCATCGACCAGATGACGCACCTCATAGTCGTACGCCTCAGGCAATTCCCGAGAAATCTTGTCCGATGACGCCCAATCTAACAGCATCAGGACGTCCGCGAGGCGATCGGCGGCGTTCGCCAAAACCACGAGCTCAGCGATGTCAGCGTGCCGAGCCTTCTTCTTGGCATAGTCGGCAAGCGTTCTTAGCCGTCGAGGAAACAACCAAAAGACGGTGAGGGGGCCCGGGGCCAAGATCGGCGACTCCTCGACGATCCAGTCGGCGTGACGTTGCTCCGAGGCGTCGACGAAATGGCGAAGGAGCTGGCCGGTCTGGTCCAGCGCTTCGTGAATCTCAGCCCGTGTTGGTTGCTGTGATCGCCGAAGACACTCTCTGAGAGCGTCCTCGCGAATCCAATTCAGCCAATCATGGCACTCGGTCCGGTGGCCGTCGAGCAACGGCAGATCGAGATCTTTGATGAGGTCGTCACATTGGGCGCCGGCCAGTGGACGATGCAGAGCCTGGCGCTGATCTCCGGCAGGTTCGGAGTGGCTATCGAGCTCGCCGAGCGCGTCATCGGGGCTGGCGTAACCCTCCAGTCGGACCATTCCGGTCCAGCCCCATTTCGGGTTGACGCGCTTAGGCATCGGCTCCGCCCCGCATCCCAGGTGAAGTTCTTAGATTCGCAGCAGACAAATTCGTCACGAAATGTCGTTCACGCAAGACCGGGCGAGCACGGGCCACCGCGGCGCAGCCGGCTGCATCGGCATCGGGCGCCAGGCGCCCGTAGATTTCCGGATGCCGAAGAGGTCAGGCGTTCACCGGCTTTCAGCGCTGCAGGGGGATCAATTGACGACGGTTGCTGGGCGCCAGTTCCAGGGAAAGAACTCGTCGAGCCGGCTCGAGCAGCCGCGGCCGTTCACGGCGCGGCTCCGTTAGCCAATCCCAAATTCGAGATGGAGCCCTCGAGTACGCGTGAAACGCGAGCGTCATTCCACACTCGTGGGCGACCGCAGATTTCGCCCTGATGCGCACGCGGGCAAGCGACCCAGAAAAGCGTGAACTGTTGGGACGCTTGGCAGATCAGATCGCCATAGCGGCTCTTGCGCTTGAGCAGGTGGTCAAGAGACAAAGCGGGAGCTTAGGTTCGAGCGACACGGTGGCCAAGGCACCGTCGCCAATGCCTCCGCCCACAATTACGATATCTCGCGATGCGCTGGTCATCGTAATGTCCTTCGATTGACAATCGATTCGCGAAACGGGAATGGAGCGAGTTTCAACGATCGGCGATAGCAACAGCGACATTTTGCAATACGGCTGAGCGGCCGCCGGTCGCTTCGGTTGTACCAGCAATCGCGCCGGTGTTGGCGTCGATCGACGTGCCGAGCTTGGTCTCCGAACGGAATTTATTAAAGACGATCGATCAACCCGTTCATGTTCCAAACTCACTTATTGCAGCGGCTGCTGCTTCCTTCTGTTGTTGTTTAAGGCCTGTGCCGGACGTGTATGCCACCAAGGCGACGTTGTATGCCTGCCAAAGCGTGTGCCGGTCGATATCCGGGAAACACTTCAACACGAGCGGCTCAACGTTAGCGACTTGATAGGTATCCAAGCATTGAAGAATAACGCAGCTGACGTCAGCGATGCTGTGGTGTTGCATCGCCATTGCTCCCGGTTGTGGACATCAGCTGGTTCCGCGGCCGCGGTCTCTTTGCTTGCCAGGACGATACGTGCAGCCACAAGCGAAGCGACCGCCGGCAAGCATTGAGCGATGGCCCCATCACCTTACCTGAGGAGCCTCGCTCGCCCGCAAGGTTTGCGGCAAGCGCGACGCCCTTCTCAGAGCCGGTCGCGACCCGATGATGACGCGCGGACACTGAGCTCTGATGAACCGCCCGGTCCGTCGGTATGGTGGAGCTGTTCGAGTCGCCTGTCGAGTTCTTGCTTTTTGGCAACGATCCTCGCGGCGAGAATCTGATCGACAACCGTGTAGAGAGCCCACAACTCGTCGACGGACATCTGCTCAAATTGCGGTCGGTAATCACGAATGTCCAAAGTCCAGCCCCCGGTTGGGGCGGGTCGCAGCAAAGTCAGTCGTCAAAGCCCGGACCCTTACGCCGAGTCAGATGGTCGCGTTGCTGGCCGGGCCGACCGCGCTGCCGTCATAAACCGCCTTCCTAGCTCTAGTTTCGCGTGCCGCACCGACGATTCTGCGCTCGGCCTTGGCTACTCGGTCTCGAAGGGTCGGAGACTTGAGAGGCGAGTGCCTCACAATGTTGGCGCAGAGCGAAATGACAACCATCCAGTCGCGCACGAGCGTCCATTAGAACAGATGGCCTGCGATTGGGACCACCCCGAGACTAGTCAAATTGGGCCATCAGGTCTGTTCGCTTTCGCACGCTGGCTGTATGGTTTTCTCGGTGTGGCTGAGAGCGGCAATCTGCCGCTCGGGCCTCACGGTTTTCGGAGTCCAAAATGGGCGGCTCAGGGCGACTGCCGCCCGCGGACAAGGCCAGCCTTGGATCTCGCCATCGTACAAAATACCGCCGAGCACCTTCTGCGGCCCGGCATTTGGGGTTGTGCTGGGGCCGTTTCGATCTGCGCGCGTTGGCTTCGATCGGCCGGGCGCAGTATCCCGCGCCGAGGAAAAATGGGCAGCCGGTTCTGGTCGGTTTTGAACAGGGGCTGCGGCAAGCGCGGCGCAGGTCCGAGGCGCGGTTCCGACCCGGCCCTGAAGGGTGGGGACGGCTAGTCTAATGATCGGAAGTCACGCCGAGCGCAGGGGTAGGAGCGCCGAGTGGAACGTGATCGGCAGAACCTACTGTTCGAGCTCGACGTACCGACGAAGCCTGAAGACGATATCCGGCAAAGCGTGTCGCAGGCGTTCAGCGTCTTGGGACGTGGTCGAGAACGGTGCGAACCTGATCATGGCATTCCAAGGTCGACTTCCGTAGACGGTGATCGAGACTCCGGATTTCGCAAAGCCATCAACTTTGCGAAGCTCACCAAGGACGAGGTCGGCGATCGCCACAGCGGGCAGTCGCGCTCGTTTTTCATCGGGGCCGCCGGCGGACAAGGGAGCGACTGGCTTCGCAGGTGGCGCTGCCGCGGTCACGGGCTCCTCTTGGAGCGTTGGCGGCATCTCCGGCGCCGGAGCGGGCGACGCGGACGGAGCAAAAATGCCACGGATTAGCGCCGCAAGGCCTGCATTTTTCGCGTCATCGCTCATCGCTCTCTCGCAGTTGAGCGTAGCCTAGCAGCTTTCGGAAAGGATACCACCACGCCCTGGGCAAGCGCAGGGCGGTTCCTGTGTTCGCGATCGAACATTCAGGCGTGCAAAGTTTCGCTAAGCTTCTCCTCAGCGAGATACCTGATTCACGAAGGGGGCGTCGAAGGTGTTGGGTTGGTCTGGTGATGCGCTGGCGTATGCGCAATTTTTTGTTGATTTGTCCATCTTGCAAAAATGCCGCTTCCGCGATCCGCGGGCGCTACATGCTCGGCCAGGAGCGATTGACGTGCGATCGCTGCGGAGCGACTGACTCTGTGACTTTCTGGCGTTTTGAAGGGATCGCTCATCGCGCGTGCGCGATGAGCGGTCGGAAGGACTCTTGCGTTCAGGGCTAGTTAGCACGCCGCTTTTTTGGGGGATAAGAGAATGACAAATTGTGTGATCGTTCGGGCCTATGGAAGGCAATTGGATCAGTTGCGCGGAGAGGCATCCCGCATTTCGCGGGCAAACAAAATCGACTGGTGGATCGAGCGCGGCATCCAAGGCACACGATTTTGCTTTGAGGACGCTGAGGCGAAGAGGGCGTTCGTCTCAATCTGCGAAAACGTCGGTGTTTCGCATATTGATGGCGCCCCGCCAGCGTGAACAGGCGGGACCGCGACTGGTTTGGTCGAGGCGTTCTCCGAATGCCTTGATGGCGGCAGCAGCCAACCGGAGCGTGAGCATCGAACACTAATTCCATGAGGTTCGGAGGCAACCCAGGCTTCCGATGTAAGACCGGGCTCAACTTTCCCCAGCGTTGAGTGCTCTTCCAACTAGACGCGATTGGCATAGGCAACGCCCGCACCGAACTCACGACCAGTGCTGCCGAGCCGGACACGCCAAAACGCCTCGCCATATCGAACACGCAGCTGGCTCTCGTTCGCCCATCCTGGTTCTCCTTTCATCTGCACATCGAGGAGGAGAACAGATCGCGTCCACGCGCCGCGAAACACGTGTGTGAGAAATGGACGCTTAACGCACCGGATATCGCTCCCTGCTCAGGGCGACCCCATTCCCTGTTCGCCGGGCGCAAATTCCCTGTTCCGAGTTGGGCGCAGCGCGCCGCGAGGGGTGGGATTTCCCTGCGATTCTAGGATATTGCCGCAATTTGGGATGAGATTGCTCCTGCGGTGGAGGCGTGTTTTAACTGTAAATTTCCCTGTTTGCAGGGAAAGATGCTTTCGGGCCCAAAAAACGTTCAATGGCGCAACTCCTGCGGGACGGTATTGGCTGCTGCGGGTCAATTTTGCCCAATCACAGCATCAGCGTGACGGCTGCCGCTGCGGATGATGACAATGATGCCATTGCGAACGGTAAATCGCGCGCCGAGCAGTTTCCGCACCTTCTCCGTGATCGGAAAAGGAAAGGGCACGGCTTCTCCTCCGACGGGATCGCCGACCTTGATCGTCTCAGTTGCGGAGCCTGCAACTGGTGCAGGCTTGATATAGTCTCGGATAAGTTGAATCTCTTCACGTGATAGGATGAGCGGAGCCTGGTCAGGACGGGCCTCCGACGGCGGCTTGGATGTTTCACTGTTTGCTTTTTCACGTATCTCATTCGTGCTTGCGATCTGATCGAGCCTGGCTACGCGTAGCTTGAGCGCGATGATGTCACGTTGCAGCGTTGCGATCTCCAATTTGCGCGAGTTGACCTGCATGAAGACGATGATCGCGCAAACGCAGCTCACGACAAAGCCGACGCTCAGCAATGCGATCAACCACCGCTCAAAGTTTCCCATCGACCGTCCGGCCGTCCGGGGGAGTTGTTCGCGCTGGAGATGGCTCCGCCAGATGCGGCGTGCTCGATCCATCCAGTCTGTAGAGCCCGTTACGCTTGCCGCCGGCCGGCCTGACCCAAAATGCGCGGGCGACGAGGCGGCGTCCTCTCGGGCCGGATCAACTAACGACGCCGTGTCGACTTGCTCAAGCTCTAGATCCTCGGGGACGCGATCCTCCGTAGTCACATGAGCGGCAGGGTGGAAGGGATCCATCTGCTTATCGAGCCGGCCCATCTCCATTCTCCGTGGAGCCATCTATCAACTTCACCAGTTCCGCCGACGCGGATAGAATAGGGTACCCGAGGATTCGATCAATCGGAACGAAAAAGGCGCCAGGCCGCGCCGTGAGCCGTTCTGAGGATAGCTTCAGGAGATAGGGCACCAACAGATGCCAAGGTTCGCCCCGCGAATGCACGTTCCGACCACGCGGACCGTAGACAGTGCAATGAGGCACCATGATCGCGCGACGAATGCCCAATCTCAGCTGGTTAAGGGTGCGACCGGTAAGTTGGGCTTGTTTAAATTCTTAGGGAGAACAAACCGGGTCTCGTGTAACGCTTTTAATGGTCGCACGCCGTGCGACGAGCCGGATAATTAGGACCGAGCCCATCCACCACCGTAGCACGAGACCCACCGGTCTGCGTTCAGCTCGTCATGACTTCCTTCCGCACCTACAGTTCAAGCCTGTCGATACCAGAATCGGCGCGAGCCGCATTGCGGGCGCGGTAGTGCTTCACGATGGTCTGCGCGCTTCGGTATGAATGCCCAGTGATGTCGCAGATCGTCAGCAACCGTAGATTCCGCTGCTCCGTCAGCGGGCGCTAACGTGCAACCAGACCGTTATGCGGCTGAATATCGAGGAGGCCGCGAGTTTTTCCGGGTTTTCGTCACGAGCGAGCGCGTTGATTTTGATTTGATGAGGTCGCTTTTGTGCGAAACAGGGCGTTAGAAATCGGCGAAAGCCGCCCAGGTATTTGCTTCGCTGCGATTTCCCTCTCGCTCAGGTCTGCCTCATGCCGATTGCTTGCGATATTCCGCAGGCGTGAGGTTCATGTGTCGGCGAAAGACTCGGTTGAGGTGGCTTTGATCCGAAAACCCGCTGAGCAGCGCGATCTCCTTCAGCGGCAAGCGGTCCTTGCGGAGATGCTGGCAGGCGTGTTCCACCTTGCGGCTCAGCACATAGGCGTGGGGACGCATTCCGTAATGCACATGGAATTTGCGCGCGAACTGCACGGGCGTGCAGTTGCAGATGTTGGCCAATTCCTCCAGCGTGATGTTCCTGGAGATGCTCTGTTCGATATAGTCTTCGATCAGCCGCGCATGGGCAGGTCTGAAGCGTCCCTGCGAGCAGGGCATCTTGAACCGCACGGAGGCATATCTTCGCAGGATGTGCACGCTGGCCTGAAGAGCCAGCGCATCGTAGCAGAGGCGGCCACCCGGTCCTCCGGCGGAAACCTCTTGCACCATCTGGTCGCCGATCCAGGTCAGGACCGGATCTTCGATCTTGAGGAGGTCGTGCAGTTCGACCGCCTCCGCGTCGCGATCGAAGGCCTCGCCCGCAGTCTTTGCCATCAAGGTCGGTGAAATGTAGAAATGGCTGACTTCGAGATCATGGCTCCATCGCCAATTCGAAGCTTCCGCGCGCGTGAGCAGCGTCGTGACACCTCGGCCGACGTGATCTTGCTTCCACGCGCCGGTGACGCGGCGGTTCATCGCAGTCGAGCCTTCGCGGTAGATGACGATCAGATAGTTCTCGGACGGGGGGACCCAGATGTCGGATGGCGCATAGCGGAACACCCGCAGCCGAAAGTCGGCCTTTCCTACCGCCGAACTGTCCAACATCAACTTGCCAGGCGCGTACCGTGGCAGCTCGTCGACCGTAATCAACCGGCCCATCGCGCGAACTCCCTCCCTCTAAGGCGCGGTTGACCGCTTCTTCTTCTCTTGAGCCGAACAGCTGCGCAGCAGCATAAGCCGCTTTTGGCTTTTGCCAAGCGAACTGCGTCCGGATCAGCTCCTTGAGACCGCGGCACCAGTGGCCTCGTTCAAAGGATTGTCGGTTTTGTTCAAGCCCCAGGCGCAGGCAATCTCGTAGCTTGCCGCAGTCCCTTGCCGAGTGGAAAGCGAACGGCACGAGCGTCGCAAGCAGAACAAGCCCCATCCGATCGAGCCGTCGGGATCAACAATGACGCGATGCACCATCATCCGGTCACAGCACGGATGGGGAGGCCACGCGCTCTTACACCCTAGGAGGGGAAAATGGCAGAACCCGTGACCGAGTTCAACGGAAGCAACGGCGCGCATGTGACGGCGAAATTCGACGCCGTGGTGGTTGGAGCCGGCGTCGCCGGACTCTATCAGCTCTATCGCCTGCGTGAACAGGGATTGAACGTCAGGGTGATCGATGCTGGATCCGGCGTCGGCGGCACCTGGTACTGGAATCGCTATCCTGGCGCGCGCTTCGACTCCGAAGCCTATATTTACCAGTACCTGTTCTCCGAAGAGCTCTACAAGGGATGGAGCTGGAGCGAGAAATTCCCTGGCCAACCCGAAATCGAACGCTGGCTGAACTACATCGCCGATCGCCTCGATCTGCGCAAGGACATCCAGTTCGGTACGACGGTCAAGAGCGCTCATTTCAACGAAGCCGCCCAGCGCTGGCTGGTCACGACCGACAAGGGCGACGTGATCGATACCCAGTTCCTGATCACCTGCTGCGGCATGCTTTCGGCCCCGCACGTGTCCTTTCCGGGGCAGGAGACCTTCAAAGGGCAGTTGTTCCACACGGCGCGCTGGCCGAAGCAGCCGGTCGATCTGGCCGGCAAGCGCGTCGGCGTCATTGGTAACGGCGCGACCGGAATCCAGGTCATCCAGACGATCGCCAGCGAGGTCGGTCACCTCAAGGTCTTCATTCGCACGCCGCAATACATTATCCCGATGAAGAATCCCAAATACGGCGCGGCGGATGTCGATGCCTACAAGTCGAAATTCAAGTCGTTCACGGAGCGCCTCCCGCACACCTTCACCGGATTCGAGTATGACTTCGAGCACGCCTGGGCCGAACTGTCGCCAGGGCGGCGCCGTGAGGTGATCGAGGATTGTTGGAATGACGGCTCCCTGAAGCTGTGGATATCCTCGTTCGGCGAGCTGTTCTTCGACGCGGAGGTCAACGCCGAGATATCCGAATTCGTGCGCGAGAAGATGCGCGAACGGCTCAAAGATCCAAAGCTGTGTGACGCGTTGATCCCAGCCGATTATGGCTTCGGGACACACCGGGTGCCGCTCGAGCAGAAATTTCTCGAGGCCTTCCATCGCCCGAATGTCGAGATCGTCAGCGTCAAGGAAAATCCAATCGAACGGGTGACACCGACGGGAATCCAGACCGCCGACGGCGCCATCCACGAGCTCGACATCATCATTCTGGCCACCGGATTCGACGCCGGAACCGGAGCCTTGACGCGCATCGATGTCAGAGGTCGCGGCGGCCGCTCGCTGAAGGAGGATTGGAGCCGGGACATCCGCACCACAATGGGCCTTCAGGTTCACGGCTATCCGAATCTCTTCACGACGGCCGTGCCGCTCGCCCCTTCAGCGGCGCTCTGCAACATGACCACGTGCCTGCAACAGCAGGTCGAATGGATCGATGATTGCATCAGGCATATGCGCGGCAAGAATCTGAAGGTCGTCGAGCCGACGAAGGATGCGGAAGACGGATGGGTGGCGCATCACGATGAGATCGCCAACGCGACGCTGATCGCGAAGACTAATTCCTGGTACCTGGGCTCGAACGTCGAAGGCAAGCCGCGCCGGGTGCTGTCCTATTGCGGCGGTGTCGGCGCCTATCGCCAGAAATGCGATGAAGTCGCGGCGAGCGGCTACCCGGGTTTCGACATGCATTGAGGGCTGCCAAGGGACGTGTCGACCCAATCAATCCAATTCAGGCTGGAGCACAATCATGACCATGAATTTTGATGCGGTGGCAGATACCGTTCTCGACGGTGTCGTTACATCGACGCCACGCGTACCCGGCGTCGTCGCGATGGTGACGAACCGCCATCGTAACGTCTACGTAGGTGCAGCCGGCAAGCGTCGTCTCGACCAGGCGGCCGATATGACGACCGACAGCATCTTCGGGATATTCTCAACGACCAAGGCGATCACCGCCACGGCCATCCTGCAGCTTGTCGAGGAAGGCAAGCTCGATCTCGATGAGCCGGCCAAGCGATACGCGCCCGAGATCGGCAAGCTCCAGGTGATCGAGGGCTTCGATGACAAGGGCGACCCGATCCTGCGCGCTCCGAAGCGCGACATCACCACGCGCATGCTGATGACGCACACCGCAGGCCTGAGCTATGATTTCATCAATCACACCTACAATCGGCTGGCGCAGGAAAAGGATCAGCCGAGCGTGATCACGGCGACCAAGGCCTGCCTGATGACCCCGCTGCTGTTCGATCCGGGCGAGCGGTGGGATTATGGCACCAATCTCGATTGGTGCGGCCAGATCGTCGAGGCCATCACCGGCCGAAGGCTTGGTGACGTCTTCAAGACGCGCATCTTTGAACCACTCGGCATCAAGGACATGACGTTCGAGCTGACCGATGCGATGCGCGGACGGCTGGCCGGGATCCATGCGAGAGGTGCCGATGGCTCGCTCACCCCGATGGATTTCGAGCTGCCGGCCAAGCCCGAAGTGCATATGGGCGGCCATGGCCTTTACGGCACGGTCGGCGACTACATGTGCTTTATCCGGATGTGGTTAAACGACGGCGCGGGCGAGCACGGCCGCGTGCTGAAGGCGGAGACCGTGCGCATGGCTGAAAAGAACCATCTGGGCGACAAGAAGGTGACGCCGATTACCGGCGTCATCCCGTCGCTGTGCAACGACGCGGAGTTTTTCCCGGGCCAGTCAAAATCCTGGGCGCTGAGCTTCATGATCAATGATGAGCAAGCCCCTACGGGGCGTCCCGCCGGTGCTCTGGGCTGGGCTGGCCTTGCCAATCTGTTCTATTGGATCGATCGGCAGAATGGGGTCGGTGGCTTCTGGGCCACCCAGATTCTTCCCTTCGGGGACCCGGCATCGTTCATCGGCTTCATGAATTTCGAGACGGCATTCTACCAGAGCCTGAAACAGCGAATGGCGAGCTAGGTTTGATGGAACGACACGAAACTGTAGGAATTGCGTGACGGTGCACTTAGCTGTGAGCATTCGAACTCGCAAAAGGGACCGGAGCCATTGAGTGCACTGTCACTATGATCCCATGCCTTTTGCGGCACCGGCTTTGCCGAGCCCCAGCTCGCGAAGCGAGCGAAGGCTGGCGGGCCCGGCAGGCCTCGAACCTGCAACCAGACCGTTATGAGCGGCAGACTATCGATCGGGTTCGCTGATTTCGCTGCAGTTTCGTTCGAGCTCGATCGCGTTCGTTGCGGTTCGTTCACGCCGTTTCTGAGGCGAAACTGGTGCGGCTGCCCGGTTCGTGGCTCTAAGGATGGATCATCGTTTGGCCGGTGCTGACCACCTAAGTCGCTTACGAATCTTTGCGCGTTGCACGAGGCCAATGGCGTCGACGCAACGTAGAGCTCAAGTTGGCAACGTAATCGGAAGAATGTTGACAAGCGCTTCAGCGCTGTCGGGTCCGAAGGTCGCCTTCATCCAGGGCAGCATGAACGCACCGACGACGGCGCCGATCGCCCTCGAAAGGGGAGCACCGTCGGTTAGATCGCAAGCCGAACTGAATGCCAGTATCGGTGGCTGCGTCTCCACGGTTTTGAGCTGCGGCAGGATCATGGGTCGAGAAGCAAGGAGGAAAGAGCGGTCCTTGTTTTGTCGTCTGTGAGAGTACACTGTCCCCGATTGCACTCAATTGGACATCTGTTGTCGGAGCTAGCTCATACTTGCCCATGATGGCTTGGAGGGAGAGTCCAAGGTCTTGAACGGGCGTCGCGCTATCGCGGCGGAAATCTTCTCTGCTCGTCCCAAAAATGTCATTGCCGCTGACCGACAAGAGAGCGCGGGCTCGTGGGGCCGCCGATATGAGTGTTTGAACTCCATGCCCGAACAGCCTGCTTGCAATGTTTAGTATATCGTGGTTCACTAAACAAATCGAGCTTGGCTGAATCCCTAAGAATCCAGGCAGGCACGAGGAAACGTCCGTTAGTCGTTCAGCCCGTGAAGGACTGTATCGCTCTGCTCGAAGCATTCGAGCGGGTTGGAGAGTCGCGCCATGTCGATGGCCGGCCCCACTGGGAGGGAAAGCTTTATGAAACAGACAGTAAAGGCGCTTCTTACTAGTTTCGGAGTTCTCGCATCCGCGCTCAGTGCCGGAGTGGGGACTACCCCTGCGCACGCGCAGGCGAAGACCATCACGCTGTGCTGGGCCGCCTGGGACCCTGCCAACGCGCTAGTCGAACTGTCGAAGGACTTCACCGCTAAGACCGGCATCGGTATGAAGTTCGAGTTCGTGCCGTGGACCAACTATGCCGATCGCTTCCTGAACGAGCTTAACTCGCACGGCTCGTTGTGCGATCTCATCATCGGAGATTCTCAGTGGATCGGCGGCGCCGCGGAGAACGGCCAGTACGTCAAGCTCAACGATTTCTTCAAGAAGGAAGGAATCAGCATGGACGACTACATGCCGGCCACCGTGGTCGGCTATTCGGAGTGGCCGAAGAATACGCCAAACTATTGGGCGCTGCCCGCCATGGGTGACGCGGTTGGCTGGACCTATCGCAAGGACTGGTTTGCGCGGCCAGAGATCCAGAACGACTTCAGGGCCAAGTACGGCCGCGATCTCGCTGCGCCGAAGACGCTCGACGAACTGCGAGACATCTCGAAATTCTTCCAGGGCCGTGAGATCGACGGCAAGAAGGTCTATGGCGCTTCGATCTATACCGAGCGCGGCTCGGAAGGCATCACCATGGGCGTGTCGAACTATCTCTACGATTACGGCTTCCAATATCAGAAACCCAAGAAGCCCTATGCGATGGACGGCTTCGTCAACGCGCCCGGCGCCGTCAAGGGGCTTGAGGCCTACAAGGAGCTCTACAAGTGCTGTACGCCACCCGGCGCCTCCAACTCCTACATGTCCGAAGGACTTGATGCGTTCAAGTCAGGCCAGGTCGCGCTGCAGATGAACTTCTTCGCCTTCTTCCCAGGCCTCTACAAGGATCCGAACGTTGGCGGCGACAAGATCGGCTTCTTCAGCAATCCCGCGGGCCCCGCGACACAGGCGACGCAGCTCGGCGGACAGGGTATCTCGGTTGTTTCCTATTCGAAGAACCAGGGCGAAGCGCTGCAATACATCAGATGGTTCTCCGGCGGGGATGTGCAGAAGAAGTGGTGGGCGCTGGGCGGTTATTCCTGCGCCAAATCCGTGTTGAACGATCCGAGCTTCCCGAACAGCGCGCCGTTCGCCGGGGAGTTTCTGAAGTCGATGGGAATGGTCGTCGACTTCTGGGCCGAGCCCTCCTATGCGCAACTCCTGCAGGCCGAACAGAAGCGCGTGCATGACTACGTGGTGGCGGACAAGGGCACCGCGCAGGAAGCGCTCGACGGTCTGGTGAAGGACTGGAAGGCCATCTTCAAGGAAGAAGGCAAGAAGTTCTAAGGCAACCGCCTGGGGCGCACGCGAGCGCGCTCCAGGCACTCTTCGGCAATCTCGGCAGCTGTCGCATAGCTGATGGTCCCGGCGCGAGGATCGACCAAAGCCATGAACGATTTGAGTGCTTCGTCCCAGATCACCTATCGGGCCGTCCCGGCCCGGCCAGCCGTGGCGCGTCGTATCCGGGGTTTGTCGGACCAGGCGCTCGCCTGGCTCTTTATCACGCCGACGATCGTGCTGCTGCTGGCGATCAACATCTTCCCGCTGGTGTGGACGATCTATCTCTCGTTCACCAACTACCGCGCCAATCGGGCGAACGCGCCGACGATATGGCTGGGCACCGACTGGTACCAGTCGATACTGACCGATCCGGATATCTGGGCGGCGATGCAGGTGACGGCGCATTTCGTGATCTGGACGGTGGTGATCGAGACCGTGCTCGGATTTGGCCTTGCCTACCTCATCGATAAGAAGTTCCGCGGCCACGGGATGTGGACCACGATCATCCTGCTGCCGATGATGCTGTCACCTGCCGTCGTCGGCAATTTCTGGACGTTCCTCTATCAGCCGCAGATCGGATTGTTCAACTACGTCGTCGCCTTCTTCACCGGACGCGCGGCCTCGTCGTTCCAGATGCTGGGCGACGTCACGCTGAGCCCCTGGGCCATCGTCATCGTCGATGCCTGGATGTGGACGCCCTATGTGATGCTGATTTGTCTCGCGGGCCTGCGCTCGATCCCTGGTTACATCTATGAAGCGGCGGAGGTCGACCGCGCGTCGAAATGGCGGCAGTTCTGGTCGATCACGCTGCCAATGGCGCTGCCGTTCATCATGCTGGCGGTGCTCTTCCGCGGTATCGAGAACTTCAAGATGTTCGACATGGTCAACCTGCTGACCGGCGGTGGGCCGGGGTCGACCACGGAAGTTGCGTCGATCACGCTCAAGCGTGCGGCGTTCGAGAGCTGGCGCACCGGCTATTCCTCGGCCTTCGCGATCATCCTGTTCGTGACGGTCTTCGGCCTCGCCAACATCTATGTGAAGGCGCTGAACAGGGTGAAAAGCCGATGATCTCAGCCACCACAGCCCATTCCGTCGTCGAGCCGTCGACCACGACGCGGCGTTTTGCCGGCTCGCTCGTCGTGCTCTATGCCATCATCACCATGATCCCGCTGGTGTGGATCATGCTCACCGCGTTCAAGTCGCCGGACGATGCAATCTCCTATCCGCCCAAGATGATGTTCAAGCCATCGCTCGAAGGCTTCTGTAACGTCTTCACGACCCGCTCGCGCCAGACCCCGGAGTTCATCCGTTCGCTGGGGGCGCCGCAGGGGCTTTGCGACAGCCTCGCGCGCAGCCGTAACATGGTGGTCGCCGGTCCCTCGAACTATGTGCCGCGCTTCGTCAATTCGCTGATCATCGCGTTCGGCTCGACCGTGCTCGCCGTCGCGCTCGGCACCTTGTCGGCCTACGGCTTCTCGCGGTTCCGCGTGCCCCTGAAGGACGACCTGATGTTCTTCATCCTGTCGACCAGGATGATGCCGCCGATCGCGGTCGCGATCCCGATCTATCTGATGTACCGCAGCATCGGATTGTCCGACACCAGGCTCGGCATGATCCTGCTGTACACCTCGGTCAACGTCTCGCTTGCGGTCTGGCTGCTCAAGGGCTTCATCGACGAAATCCCGCGCGAGTACGAGGAGGCGGCCATGATCGACGGATACACCCGCTTTCAGGCCTTCGTGAAGGTGGTGCTGCCGCAGGCCACGACGGGAATTGCGGCGACGGCGATCTTCTGCCTGATCTTCGCCTGGAACGAATACGCCTTCGCGGTGCTTCTCACCTCGGGCAATGCGCAGACCGCGCCGCCCTTCATTCCGATCATTATCGGCGAGGGCGGACAGGACTGGCCCGCGGTGGCGGCGGGCACGACGCTGTTCCTGGTGCCGATCGTGGTGTTCACGGTGCTGCTGCGCAAGCATCTGCTGCGGGGCATCACCTTTGGAGCCGTCCGCAAATGAGTATCGATGCCACCCGATCCGTCGCGCGTCGCGGTGTTGCCGATCGCGTTCTGCGCCGTGGTCCGCTCGAAGCCGCCGCGACCGCGATCATCGCCGCCGGCGTCGTGATGCTGATGCAGCCGTTCTCCCTGACGCTGTATTCCTGGTCGTTTGCGACGACCCTGTTCGGCACGGTGATGTTCACCATCGTGTCGAAGGTTCGGGAGTAGGGCGCGATGGCACAGATCAGGGTCGAGGCACTCGACAAGTCCTTCGGGACGTTCCATGCGGTCAAGTCCGCCAGCTTCACGGTCGAGGACGGCCAGTTCCTCTGCCTGCTTGGACCGTCCGGGTGCGGCAAGACCACGACGCTCCGCATGATTGCGGGCCTGGAGCTGCCGACATCCGGCACCATCCGGCTCGATGGCGAGGACGTGACGATGAACCGCGCATCGGCGCGCGACATCGCCTTCGTGTTCCAACTCTTCGCGCTCTATCCGCACATGGATGTCCGGCGCAACATCGGCTTTCCCCTGAAATGCGAAGGGATCAGTGCGGCCGAGCGCGATCGGCGGGTCGTAGAGGCCGCGCGCATCCTGCGGATCTCCCATCTGCTCGACCGATCGGTGTCGGGCCTTTCCGGCGGCGACCGTCAGCGCGTCGCGCTGGGGCGAGCGATCGTGCGCAAGCCGAAGTGTTTTCTGATGGACGAACCGCTCGGCGCGCTCGATACCGAGATGCGCGAGGCCATGATTCATGAACTACGCGCCCTGCATGACCGCCTGGGAGCAACCACCGTCTATGTCACGCATGACCAGCTCGAGGCCATGGCGATGGCCGACAGGATCGCGGTAATGAACAATGGCGTCGTCGAGCAGGTTGCGAGCCCGCGCGACATCTACGACCGGCCTGCTTCGCTCTTCGTCGCGGATTTCATCGGCTCGCCGCCGATGAACCTTCTGCCGTTCCGTGGTCACCTGCAGACGGGCGCGGAGGCGATCCGGCTCGGTGAGCGCGACGTTGCAATTCCTCCCTTGCGCGAGGCGATGGCGGAAAGCGAGTTCGTGCTGGGGGTGCGGCCCGAGCATGTGCGCTTCACCGATCGCGGCATGGTCCGCGGGGTGGTCTATGGCACGGAATATCTCGGCACGACGCAGATCGTGACCGTGACGACGCACTACGGCGCACTGAAGGCCCGCTCACCCAGCAGCAGATCCTTCCGGACCGGCGAGACTGTCGGGCTCGATTTCCGGCCCGATACGCTGTCAGTCTTCGACAAGGTGTCGGGCCGGGCCATTCGTACCGCGTTGCATGAGGGAGGCGCGCATGGCTGAGGTCGAGATCAACGCCATTTCCAAGGCCTTCGGCAAGACGCAAGCTGTGAACGATCTGTCGCTGACAATTGGCGATGGCGAGTTCGTCGCGTTGCTTGGGCCGACTGGTGCCGGCAAGAGCACGGCTTTGCGCTTGATCGCGGGATTGGAGCAGCCGGACAGCGGTTCGATCCGCATCGACGGGCGCGACGTGACCTGCGATGCACCGGCGGACCGTGACGTCGCCTTTGTCTTCCAGCAATATTCGCTGTATCCGCACCTGACGGTGTTCGAGAACATGGCCTTCGCGTTGCGCGCGCCGACCCGGCGCGTGCCGGAAGCCGATATTCGCGCGAAGGTGCAGGAGGTCGCACGTCTTCTTCATATCGAGACCAAGCTGGACAACAAGGCGACGCAGCTGTCGGGCGGGCAGATGCAGCGCGTCGCGATCGGGCGGGCTCTGGTCCGTTCGCCCTCGATCTACCTGATGGACGAGCCGCTCTCCTCGCTGGACGCGAAGCTGCGCGGCGAACTGCGGCTCGAGCTCAAGCGGATCCAGGTCGATCTCGGCGCCACGATCCTCTATGTCACCCACGATCAGACCGAGGCGATGACCATGGCGTCGCGCATCGGTGTAATCGAAGGCGGGCGGCTGATGCAGGTCGGCTCGCCGCGCGAAATCTACGAGAACCCGATCAACGCGCATGTCGCGGCAAGGTTGGGCCAGCCGACGATCAACCTGCTGCCGGCGGCCCTGTTCGGCGGCGCGCCTGATGGCGCCGAGACGATCGGTGCGCGGACCGAGCACCTGACGATTGCGCGCGGCGGTGGCGATGTGTCGGCGACCGTCAAACGGGTTGAACATCTCGGCGATCAGAGCCATCTCCATCTCGACCTCGCCGGCCGGCCGGTGGTGACGCTGGCGGATCCCGAGGCGGACTTCGGCGCCGGTGATGTGGTGTCGCTCTGTCTGAACAAACCTCTGTTCTTCGATGCGATGGGCTGGAGGGTAGCGGCATGAGCCTTGATCGGGTAGCCAGGGAAAGACTGGTGCGAGCGCTGGCGGGGTCGATGATCGAGCACGCCGACGAATTGACGAGCCTCGACCAGGCGATTGGCGATGGGGATCACGGACTGAATATGAAGCGTGGTTTCGAGGCAGTGCTGGCGGCATTGCCGGGCCTTGCCGACAAGGCGCTCCCGGACATGCTGAAGGCGATCGGAACGACTTTAGTCATGAAGGTCGGCGGTGCTTCGGGGCCGCTGGTCGGAACTTTCTTCATGGAGCTGGGCAAGGCACTTCCGGAGCAGCCGAGCCGCGCTGATCTCGTCGCAGCGACCGAGAAGGCGATCGACGCCGTCAAGGCGCGCGGGCGTTCTGAGGCGGGGCAGAAAACGTTGCTGGATGTCCTGGTGCCGGTGCAGGTCGTGTTGGCGGGCGGTGGCGATGCCGAGGCGATTGCAGCGGAAGCGGCGCAAGCGGCCGATCGCACCACGCCCATGCTTGCGATCCGCGGCCGTGCGTCCTTTCTCGGCGAACGTTCCATCGGTCATATGGATCCCGGTTCGCGTTCGGCGTCCCTTTTGATTGGCGCGGCAGTCAAGGTACTGGAATTCGAGGCAAGTTCATGAACAGTTCAAATTCCTGCAATGTCGGGATCGTTATCGTTTCACATTCGCGCAAGATCGCGGAAGGCGCGGCGGATATGGTGCGCCAGATGGTAGGCAGCGCCGTGCCGCTCGCCTGGACAGGCGGCGACATCGATGGAGGGCTCGGCACCAATGTTGCCGGGATCCTCGACGCGATTGAAGCGGCGTGGTCGCCCGCAGGCGTGGCGGTGCTGGTTGATCTCGGCGGGGCGGAGACAAATTCCGAGATGGCGGTGGAAATGCTGCCTGAAGATCGACGCGCGCGCGTCGTCGTCTGCAATGCTCCGGTGGTCGAGGGAGCCGTGATTGCGGCAACCGAGTCTTCGGGTGGCTCGCCGCTTGCCGCTGTCAAGCGTAGCGCGGAGGAATTCTATGCATGATGCTCACGCCAGCCGGCCGGGCGAAACGGCGGTGCCGCTGACAGCCTCGGCGGTTCTCGTCAACAAAGTCGGACTTCATGCGCGACCGTCGGTCAAGCTCACGCAGTGCGCAAAGGGTTTTACCGCGAAGATAGAGCTCGCCCTCTCGGCGGACGGGCCCTGGACGGACGCCAAGAGCCCGGTAAAGGTCATGCGTGTGAAGGCGCCGCAGGGCGCAACACTGCATTTCCGCGTTACCGGTTCCGATGGCAAGGCAGCACTTGCTGCTGTACTGGCGCTTGTGCATGACGGTTTCGGTGAGGCCTGATCGCAGTGGCAGAGATCCATCTCACCGGCCGTGCTGCCTCGCCGGGTCTCGCGATCGGACCGGTCACCATGCTGACTGCGGCTGTGGCCAGGCGGACAGCGAGCGACGATCCCGCGCAAGAGGCGGCGGCACTGCGGGCGGCGATTGAGGGCGCGAGGGCGGAGATCGCCAACCAGATCAAGACGATCCGGGGCGATGTAGCCGACGTTCTTGAATTCCAGGTCGCCATGCTTGAGGATGATGCGCTGGCGGAGCCGGCATATGGGGTCATCTCGGACGGGATCACTGCCGACCACGCCTGGCGCTTGGCACTCGACGTGGAGATAGCTGGCTATCGCGCTGCTGAAGATGAATATTTCCGTGCCCGTGCGGCCGATATCGTCGACATCCGCGACCGCGTGCTTGCGCATCTGAGCGGCGTGGACACGGTCGCCAGGATTACCAGCGGCTCGATCGTGGCGGCTGACGACATCACCCCTTCCGCTTTTCTTGCTGCCGACTGGTCGCACGGCGGCGCCATCGCGCTGGCTGCGGGCTCACCTTCCTCGCATGTTGCGATGTTGGCGCGGGCGCGCGGGGCGCCCATGGTCGTTGGGCTCGGCCCACTGTCGTGGAACGGACAGCCACCTGCGCTGGCGCTCGTCGACGGCGATGCCGGCACCGTGATCTTTGATCCCGAGCCGGAAACGCGCCGCCTGTTCGAACAGCGCATGGCGGTTGCGAATGCCGCCCAAGCCGCCGCCGATGCCGCCTGCCTTGAGTCCGCACGCACGGCCGACGGCCGGCGGATCGCGGTCCTTCTCAATATCGCCGCGCCCGAGGACCTCGCCGGCCTCGATCCTGCAATCTGCGACGGCATCGGCCTCGTGCGTACGGAATTTCTGTTCGAGGCGGCCCAAGGCCTGCCGGATGAGGATGCGCAATATGCAGTCTATCGGCGCATTCTCGAGTGGGCCGACGGAAGGCCGGTGACAATCCGCACCCTCGATGCGGGCGGCGACAAGCCAATCGCCGGCTTGACGATCGATAACGAGCGCAATCCGTTCCTCGGTCTGCGCGGCATCCGTCTCTCGCTCGCGCGGCCGGAAGTGTTTCGGGTGCAACTGCGGGCACTGTGCCGCGCGGCTGTGCACGGGGCGCTGAAGGTGATGCTGCCGATGATCGCGGTTCCTTCGGAGCTCGACCGTGCGAATGCCCTGCTGGATGCAGAGTTCACGGCGCTCAGGGCCGAAGGGATCGCCTGCGCCCACCCGCCGCTCGGCATCATGGTCGAGGTCCCGGCGGCGGCGCTCCGCGCCGAGGATTTCGGCGCGGCGTTCTATTCCATCGGCTCGAACGACCTGACCCAGTACACGATGGCGGCGGCGCGCGACGTCGGTGCCGTCGCGGACCTCAACGATACCGGCAATCCGGCGGTGCTGGCGCTGATCTCTCGGACTGTCGAGGCCGGACGAAAGCGTGGCGTGGAGGTCTCACTCTGTGGTGACGCCGCGGCCGATACGCGCCTGACCGCGGCGCTGATCGCCACCGGGTTGACAATTCTCTCGGTGTCGCCGATTGCCGTCGCGCGGCTCAAGGCCGCAATCGCAAAGGTGCGTTCATGACGGATGAAGCAGGCGAGGATACCCGCGCGCCTGGTGACAGCAATGTGGCGGATTACAAGGCCATCCTGCGACGGGTGCTCGACAATAGGCCCTCGGGGACGCGGCTGAAGCTGGCGGCGGCGTTGGGCAAGAATCGCTCCTTCGTGACCCAGATCACCAATCCGGCCTATCTGGTTCCTATTCCGGCGAAGCATGTCGCGATCATCTTCGAAGTCTGCCATCTGTCCGGCACTGAGCGTGCGGCGTTCCTCAAAGCCTATGGACGCGCGCATCCCGGCCGGCTGCGCGCACCCCATCGCGAGGCGCGCACCCGCATTGTCTCGGTGACCGTACCCGACCTCGGCGACGACAAGAAGAACCGTGCGCTCGAACAGCTGATTGTGGATTTCGCCGCGCAACTCGCGCGCTATGCCGAAAGTGTGGGTTGAGCCATTGATTTGAACTTTAGACGAGATGGGAGGACGTTCATGAAAAAGCTGATCAACAGCACCGATACGATACTCGAAGAAAGTCTGGACGGTTTCGCGGCAGCTCATGCGGGTATCCTGCTTCTTGGTGCCGAGCGCAAATTCGTCCGGCGCCGCACGTTGAAGCCAGGCAAGGTCGCGCTGATTTCGGGTGGCGGCGCGGGACATGAGCCGCTGCATGCGGGCTTTGTCGGCCTCGGCATGCTCGATGCCGCTTGCCCCGGTCAAGTCTTCACCTCGCCGACGCCAGACCAGATGATCGAGGCCGCGGAGGCCGTCGACACGGGCGCAGGCGTGCTCTTCATCGTCAAGAACTACGAAGGTGACGTGATGAATTTCACCATGGCAGCCGAGATGGCCGCGCGGGAAGTTGCGAGCGTGGTGACTAACGACGACGTGGCTGTGGAGAAATCGACCTATACGACCGGTCGTCGCGGCGTCGCGGGGACATTGATCGTGGAAAAAATGGTCGGCGCTGCGGCCGAGACCGGAATGCCGCTTGCCGCTCTCACGGCGCTCGGCGAAGAGGTCAACCGGCGCACGCGCTCGATGGGGGTGGCGCTGTTGCCATGCACCGTGCCGGCCGTAGGGCGGCCAAACTTCGCATTGGCCGACAATGAAATGGAAATGGGCGTCGGCATTCATGGTGAGCCCGGCCGGCGCAGGGTGACGCTGGCGTCCGCCGATGCGATTGCCGCCGAGCTGCTCGATGCGATCCTGAACGATCTTGCGCCCGGCAAGGGGAGTGAAGTGCTGCTTCTCGTCAACGGGTTTGGCGCGACGCCTCTGATCGAACTCTATCTGATGGTCAATGCCGCAAAGCGGATTCTGGACAGCGCGGGGGTGGCAGTGGCGCGCTACCTGACCGGTTCCTACGTCACATCCCTCGACATGGCTGGTGTCTCGATCACCGTATCTGTGCTCGATAGTAAGTCGACGAAATTATGGGATGCCCCGGTGCAGACGGCAGCTCTGCGGTGGGGCGTCTGATCTCAGCTCGCGGCTTGGTTTTGATCACAAACAATGACTTATCGACTCCGCTCCCGCGAAACTAAGCCTCGTCGTTCCCACCCAAGAGAAAAATCCATCGAAAGTTCAATGTAGCCCTCGCGGCTCAATTGTTGGAATGGCCCGCATCGCGCGGGCCATTTTTGTCTGGCGATGGATCGCCACGCTATCGGGCTGTACTCTGCCAAGCGAGCATTCGCTGCTCGACGAGCGACACCGCAATTGAGGTCAAATATCCGGTCGCACCGAGCAGAATGACGCCGGCGAACAGGTCGGCGGATCGGAACGCACGTGCCGAGAGCAAGACCCACTGGCCAAGGCCGTCTAGTCCGGCCAGGATCTCGCAGACCACCGAAAGGATCAGCGCGACCGTCAGGCTGAGCCGCATGCCCGCAAGGATGTCGGGCAATGCCGAGGGCAGGGCGATCTTGCCGATGACGGCGCCGCGCGACATCTGCAGCGAGAGGGCGACGTCGTAGAGCCGCGGCTCGACCGCGGCAAAGCCGTGGATGGTTGCGAGCATGATAGGCCAGATCGCGCCGAAGGCGATGACGAACAACGCCATGCCTTGCGTCAGCCCGAGCATCGCGATCGCGACCGGGACGATCGCGGAGACCGGCAGGGGCCGCAAAAATTCCAGGGAGGGCGCCACATAGGCGCGCATCATCCTTGACGATCCGATCAGCGCGCCGAGCGCAACGCCGGCGATCGAGGCGGCGAGCCAGCCATAGGCCATGTGTTCGAGCGTGCCGATGAGCTTGCTTGCGAGATCGCCGCTCGAAAAGCCGCGCATCAGGGCAGCCCAGGCTCGGTCCGGACCCGGCAGGAACACCGGTGAGACCAGCCGCAGATCGGCGATGAGCTGCCACGCCGCGATAAAGCCGGCCGCGACGAGGATGCTCGCGATACGCCAGAGAATCGCAGCGCGGTTCATGGATTGTCTCCGGCGAACGCGGCACGGCCGAACAGCCGGCGCTGGGCCGCAATCAAAAGGACGTTCAGCGCGTAGCCGATTACGCCGATCCAAAGCAGATAGGCGAGCATCAGGTCGGCGCGTAGCGCCTGCTGCGCCAGCATGATGCCGGCGCCCAGGCCGATCGGATTGATGGCGATCTCGACGGTGACAGCGACGATCAGGGCGATACCGGCCGACAGACGAAAGGCGACAAAGATCCGCGGCAGTGCGGCCGGAATCACGATCTTCGCGATCCGCTGCGCCGCGCTCAGCCGCAGGGCCCGTGACACTTCCATCAATCGCGGCTCAATGCCGCGCACGGCGCTGCGCGTCATGATCAGCATCGGCCAGATGCAGGCGAACGCCACGATCACGATCTCCATCCGGTAGCCGAAGCCCAGGGCGATCAGCGTGATCGGCAGCAGCGCGATCGAGGGAATTGGGCGGATCGCCTCGACCGTTACCTCCATCAGGCGGTCGAGGGGTCGCGAGATGCCGAAGGCAATACCGAGTGAAAGCCCAATGACACTGCCGATCGCCAGTCCGGAAAAGGCGGCGAACAGTGTGTCGCGGGTCGCGGTCGGAATCGAGAGATCGGTAAGCGCTGCGGCCAGCGCCGCGAGGATCGCGCTGGGCGGGGCGAGGCTGTCGCTCTGCAGGTGGGTGAAGCGCGCCCAGAGCTCGAACGCAAGCATCAGCGTCAGCGGCAACAGCAAGGGTCTGGCGCGGTCGAGGTTCAATGTTCGGTCGCCTTGATGAAGTCGAACAATTGCCGGCGCAGCCGCAGGAATTCCGGATGCTCACGCGTGGCCAACTGGTCGCGAGGGCGCGGCAGGTCGATGTCGAGCTCGATGCCGATCCGGCCCGGATACGGCAGGAGGCCGATGACGCGGTCGCCGAGGTAGATCGCCTCCTCGAGATCGTGGGTCACGAAGATCACGGTCGTTTGGCTCATTTGCGTCAGCGACAGGACCTCGTCCTGCAGCCCCTGGCGCGTCATCGCATCCAGCGCGCCGAACGGTTCGTCCATCAGCAGCGTCGTCGGCTCCTGCGCAAGGCAGCGCGCGATCTGCAGGCGCTGCTGCATGCCACCCGACATTTCGGTCGGATATTTGTCAGCGTGGCCGGGCAAGCCGACCTTGCGCAGCAGCGCCTCGATGCGCGAGCTGCGCTCGCGTGCCGGCACGCCGGAGGCTTCGAGCGCCAACGAAATGTTGCCGGCCGCGGTCCGCCACGGCAGCAGCGCCTTGCCGTAATCCTGGAATACGATCGCGACCTCGCGGCGCGGCCCGGTGATCGGCTCGCCGTCGAAGATCACGACGCCGCTCGTAGGGCTGTAGAGGCCCGCGGCGAGCCGCAGCGCTGTGGTTTTGCCGCAGCCGGAGGCGCCGACAATGCAGAGGAATTCGCCCGGCCGCACCTCCAGATCAAGATTCTCGATGATGGTCTTGCCGCCGAGCTGCAGCGTCGCGGCGCTGAACGCGATCAGCGCTTTTTGCCGTCGCGCCGCGCGCGCCTCGTCGAGCCTGGCAACGACACTCATGATTGCTCCCCGCTTGTCGCCGGATAGACGAAATTGATGGTCGAGTGGAGATGCGCGGCCAGCATCGCTTGCGCGGCGGCAAGATCGCGGGCGAGCACGCGGTCGGCGAGCATCTGGTGGCTCTGTATGAATTCCTCCCCGCTGTCGATGGCACGCATCATCATGCGGCGGTAGCGATAGGCCTGATCGTAGAGATCGGAATGGGCGGCCAGCATGCGCCGCGAGCCGCAGGCCGCGAGCAGGGCGGTGTGAAAGCCCTTGTGCAGCCGATCGAAATCGACCGCACCCTCGCGGAATTCATTGCCGGTGCGCTCGATATGCCTTCGCATCTGATGCAGCGCGCTAACGATGCCGGCCTCCCAGGCGACATCGCCGTGGAGGATGGCGAGCCTGACGGCCTCGATTTCGACCGCCGTCCGCATGCAGGTGATGTCGGCGAGATCGTCATGGCTGACCTCGGCGACACGAAAACCGCGCTGTCCGATGCCGACGATCAGGCCGCGTGACATCAGCCGAGACAGGCCTTCGCGCAGGGGGGTGGCGCCGATATCGTAGCGCTGCACGAGATCGACGATGCCGAGCCGCGATCCCGGTGCAAGATCCCCGGAAAGGATGTCCTGCTCGATGAGGTTTGCGGCGCGCTCGCTCAAGGTGCCGGCCTCGGCCGGAGGACGTTCGAGAGTGCGCTCGGGGGCAGGCATCGCCAATGTCCTCAGTTCAGCACCAGTTTGGAGGTGTCGGGTTTCGACTGCAGCATCTTCTGCGACGACATCACATCGATCCACCAGGCGAGGTTTTCCGGCTTGAGATTCGGCTCGGACTGGTTCGGCGGTGTCGCCTTGACGAGCTCGAGTGGCTGCTTGGTGAACTTGGCGATCGAGGCGGAGGCCTTCTCGCGATCGCTATTGACGATTGCGGCGGCCTCCGCGATGGCTTCGCGGAACTTCTTCACCGTCGCCACATTCTTCTCGGCCCAGTCGCGCCCCGCGGCATAGAAAATGATCGGGTCGGTGCGGCCGAGCTCGGCGCCGTACCGCGCGCCGACCGAACCGATCCCCGCATTGGTCATGCGCGTGACGAACGGCTCGGCAGTGAGCACCGCATCGACGCCGCCTGACTTGATGATGTCAGCCATGGTCGGGAAGGTGACTTCGACGAAATTGACGCTTCTGGGCGGGACGCCTTTCTCCACGAGCCATTTCACGAACAGCACGTGGAGAAAGGCGTTGAGGCCGGGCGCGCCGACCTTCTTGCCGATGAAATCCTTCGGCTCCTTGATGGTGATGCCGTTGCGGACGAAGGCGGCGATCGCGGTGTTCGAGGTCGGGTTCATGACCGAGGCGCCGGCGATCGCGACAAGGTCGAGGCCGCCGTCGACGGCCTGGAGGAAGACGGTGGAGGTGGGGCCGCCGACCTGAATCGAGTTCGACAGGATTGCCGCCGGGATGTTGGAGTTGATCGCAATCGGCGTCATCTCGACATCCAGCCCGTGCTTTTTGAAAATGCCTTCGTCGACAGCCACCATGGCCGAGGCGCAGTCGGAGGTCGCAGTGCAGCCGATCTGGATCTTGGCCTGCGCCAGCGCGGGTGCCGTCCAGGCAACGGACCCTGCAACTCCAAGCGCGAGACCCAACATCGCCTTGATCTGCGTTCGCCTCACCGCGCTCTCCCCAATTTGTATTTTTCAGGCTTGTTTATCGATATTTTATCTGATCATATATTTCAAACGATAGCAAGGGGTACCCAAGATGAAGCTCGCAACATTCAGATCTGCCGGTCAGGAGAAGATCGGAGCCGTCCACGACAATGACAGCCAGCTGTTCGACTTCGCCGCCGCCGCCGCGCGGGGCGGCCAGGCCGATCCGGCCTTCGGCTCGATGCTGGCGCTGATCGACGCCGGGCCCCGCGCGCTCGATCGGGCCAGGGCCCTGCTCGACAAGCACGGCCCGGACGCGACGCTGTCGGCGGCAGTCAGTGCCGTCGACATCCTCGCGCCGGTGCCGGAGCCGCGGCAGATGCGCGACGGCATGTCGTTTCCCCTGCACATCCTGCAAGCGCCACGCGGGCAGCGGAAGCTCGCCGCCCGCGCCAGGGGCGACATGGCCGAACTGGCCCGCATCGACGCCGAGCCGCTCGGCGAGCTGCCCGAGGTCTATCGCAAGCAGCCGATCTTCTACATCACCAACCGCTTCAGCGTCCGCGGCACCAACACCACGGTGAAATGGCCGCGCTACAGCAAGGTCATGGACTACGAGCTCGAATTCGGGATCATCACCAAGAACAAGGGCGCGAATATCTCCGCCGCGAAGGCGAAGGATCACATCTTCGGCTACACCATCTTCAACGATTTCTCAGCGCGTGACGCACAGCGCATCGAGATGGAGGGACGGCTCGGCCCGGCCAAGGGCAAGAGCTTCGACGGCGGCAACGTGATGGGTCCCTGGATCGTGACACCGGACGAGATCGGTGATCCCTATCATTTGAAGATGGAAGCGCGCGTCAATGGCGAGACCCGCTCGAAAGGCGTGAGCGAGGGCATGCTGTTTTCCTTCGAGGAGATCATCGCCCATGTCACGCAGGACGAGACGCTGATGCCCGGCGAATTCATCGGCTCCGGCACGGTCGGCAATGGCTGCGGCCTCGAGCTCGGCTGGTTTCTCGAGCATGGCGATACGATCGAGCTCGAGGTCGAGAAGATCGGTATTTTGAAGAACCGCGTCGAGCGGCAAGAAGTCTGAAGGGACGCCTGACGGTCCCAACGAGAACAATCAACGAGGAAGCGCCATGACGAGCAAGCTGATCGACATTTCCGTCCCCCTCCAGAACGACGTGCCGGCGGACCCGCCCGGCAATCATCCGACGATCCAGTATATCGACCACCAGCAGGGTCTGCCGCGCATGCTGCAGTTCTTCGACGGGTTGAAGGCCGAGGATCTGCCCGACGGGCAGGGTTGGGCGGTGGAACAGGTCAGTCTCTCGACCCACAACGGCACGCATCTCGACGCACCCTGGCATTTTCACCCGACCATGAATCGCGGCGAGCGTTCCTGGACCATCGACGAAGTGCCGCTGGAATGGTGCTTCCAGCCCGGCGTGAAGCTCGACTTCCGGCACCTGCCCGACGGCTATGTCGCAACGGCCAAAGACGTCGAGGCCGAGCTCAAGCGCATCGGCCATGAGCTGAAGCCATTGGAGATCGTCGTGGTCAACACCAGCGCCGGTGCCAAATATGGCCGGCAGGACTACGTCACGTCGGGCTGCGGGATGGGCTATGAAGCAACCATGTACCTGCTCGAGCGCGGTGTGCGCCTGACCGGTATCGACGGCTGGAGCTGGGACGCGCCGTTCGTTCATACCGCGAAGAAATACGCCGAAACCAGGGACGCCAGGCTGATCTGGGAAGGTCACAAGGCCGGCCGCCATATCGGCTATTGCCATCTCGAGAAGCTGCACAATCTCGAATTGCTGCCGTCGACCGGCTTCAAGGTGTCATGCTTCCCCGTCAAAATTGAGCGAGCCTCTGCAGGATGGACGCGAGCGGTCGCAATTTTGGAGAGCTAGCCTCTCAGGCCCCGTGCGCGCCAATCGCGGTTCAAATGGCCATCATCAGCAATAGTCGGTCTCCGGTTGCGCTTGCACCATTGAACTTACCGTTCGACATGCTTCTGAGTTTGGGCGGACGATCGCAGGAAATATCGCAGATTTGAGTCATGTTGGGGAAAAGCGATAGCGGTTTCCCGACTTGAGCCCCCGACGAGTCAAGATCCGTGTTCCGCCGCGCTCTGGTTAAACTGAGACCCGTCATTCCGACGAAGAGAAAACCCACGGTAGGTCCAATGTAGGTCTGGCGGTGAAGTTGTCGGAATGGGCATTGATCTTCCAAGCAAATCATACGCCTCTTAATCGGCGGGTCCCAGGTTCGAGCCCTGGTGCGCCAAGACGGATGGGGTCGACGAGAAAAAGGCGGATCTCGTGCGACGTTTTTTGCGATCGTGCCCCGGATAGCAGTGCGACTTATGCTTTTTCTTTATTTCTGCATCTTCGCGCAATGCGATACGGTGTGCAGATTCAACGGTACAGGCCGACTACGCGCTCGTCGTAGAATAGGATACTAGGGCGGGCAAAACGGACAACCTGTTTTGCCCAGTCGCCTCGTGATCCCTCGACCGTTCTGCGACAGCTTGGTGATTTAATCCCCGCCGCGGCAGCCGGGATCGGCAGGGCTGTGATCGACTTGATCTTCTCGACCGCAAAGCGCGAGGTGCGTGCTCGAAGTTGGAACCGGCAATCCGGCCACAATCAAGAAGCGTCGGCAGGGTGGGCCGGTACGGTGAAGTGAAAAATTGCGCCGTGGGGCTGGTTGCGCGTCACCCACAAGCGTCCGGCATGCGCTTCGATAATCGAACGACAGATCGACAGTCCCACCCCCAAACCGCTGGGCTTCGTCGTGTAGAAGGGCGCGAAGGCGTGCTCGAAGGTTTCAGAGCTCATCCCCGGTCCCGAGTCCTTTACCTCGACGAGAACACCGTTCGGTGCAGCCTGCGCGGTGGTGATCAGCACTTTGTTGGCTCCATTCGCGACCGTGCCGATTGCCTGGACAGCGTTGACAATCAGGTTGAGAACCACTTGTTGCAATTGGACGCGGTCGCCCTCGACAAGCGGCAAGCTGTCTGCAAATTCCGTCTGCACCGAGATGCCGTTCTTCATCGCTTCGCCGCGGGTAAGCTCAATAACGTCCCTGATCGCCTCATTGATGTCCAAGCGATCCTTCCGGGGCGGTGCTTTTTTGACGAGATCGCGAATTCGTTGGATGATGTCGCTGGCCCGAGCGGTATCGTTCATAAGCCAGTCCAGTGATTCCCTGACCCTCTCAAGATCCGGCGGATTTCTCTCCAGGAATCGCGCGGCCGCACCAGCATTCATGGATGCCGCGGCAATCGGCTGGCTCACTTCATGCGCGATCGAGGCCGTGAGTTCGCCCATGGTGGCGAGGCGGTTAGCGTGCGCAAGCTCCTTCTGTATCTCGCGCAGCGCCTCTGCGGCCCGCTTCTGTTCGGTGATGTGCCGTCCAACGCCGCGATAACCGATGAAGTGCCCGGACTTGTCGAGCACCGGCAGCCCGGAGACGGACACGTAGCGCTTGCCGCCATCGGGCGTAGGGCGCGCGAGCTCGAAATCGCGGAACGGAAGGTGGGCATCGAGCGTCTCCCGATGCTTGCGCCAAGCCTCCTCGTCGGGCTCCAAGTAGGGCACTTCCCAGCGCGTCTTACCAAGTTCAGAGCCCGACGCGGGTGCGTCGACCATGCCTTCGGCGAATTCCTGGCGAATGAAACGATGCCGCGCATCGGATTCCCAGTACACGTCGAAAGAGAACTGTACGAGAGTCCGGAAACGCTCCTCGCTCTCCTGCAGAGCCACTTCCGATCGTTTGCGCTCCGTCAGGTCAACGACAAAGGAGACGCCCTGGTCTCGTTGTTCGTCGAACGCAGCCATGCCGATCAACACCGACACGCGGCTTCCGTCCTTGCGGAAATACTCTTTCTCGAACGGCTGCACGCTACCCATCTTTTTTAGTTCCGGGATCCACCATCGCTCGTGGCGGTCGAGCCATTCAGGCGGCGTCAGGTCAGTCCAGCGCAGGCGGCCCGAGACGAGATCCTCACGGTCGTATCCCACGATGCTGAGAAACGCATCGTTGGCCTCCAGAATCGAACCTTCAAGCTCCCAGATGATGATTCCGATGATGTTGGCATCGACAAGGCGTCGGATTTTCGCTTCCCGTTCTCCGAGATCGCGGTACAAAGCCGCATTTTCCAGCGCGATTGCTGCCTGTGAGGCGAGCAGCTTCAGCACCGCAATTCGCGCCGGTGCAACAACGTAGGGCGTCAGTGTATTCTCGAGGTAAAGCACGCCGATAACTTTCGCACGGTTGATCAGGGGCATGCAGAGAATGGAACGAGCGTTGCGCTGATTAACGTAGGGGTCCGTGGCAAAGGGAGGCTGGACCGTGGCATCCCCGAGAACCGCGCACTCTCTAGTTCGCAGTACGTAATGGAGAACGGATTCGGGAAGGAGATCCGCGGCCACCGCTGTATTGCGCAGTTCAACAGTAACTTTATCGCCGGTTGTCGTGGCTTCCGCTTCAATGCGCGGCTCGGTGTCGTGCGACAGGATCAGCAGACCGCGTTCAGCCCCTGCTTGTTCGATGGCAGTGCGCATGAGCGTCTCGATAAGCGTCTCCAGCACCATCTCACCTGACACCGCTTCCGACACCTTGATGACAGTGGCGAGGTCGAGATGCTCGATCGGCGCTCCAATCGTGCTCATCGGGCCTGGCTCTGATCTCGCCTCCCTGAGGTGCGGGTGCATATCCTCAAGTTGCCGCACTTTGCCGTCTGCCCCCCAACGAACATAGCAGTCGCGCGCTCTCCGCAAATAGATGCCAGCAAATTCTTCGAAACCACGCGCGCCGTAAAACCGCGCGGCCAATTCATAAGCGATCGCCTCGTGGTGGACGAAGCCGTTGTCGCGAGCGGAGCGGATGGCTTGTTCATAGAGACGCTCCGCGTCCAGTTCTCTGCCTTGGAGACGGGCGATCTCGGCGCCCGTTAGAATAGCGCGGTCCGCGAAATTCTCCGGGCAATTCTGTGCCCACAAATCGAGCTGCGTGTGGTGCCCAGTCAAGGCCTCAAGGTGCCCTTGACGTTGTTCGGGGTGTGCCGAATTCCAGCATGCAGCGTGCGATAGCGCTGCATAGAACTCGTATTCCACCGTCTCGAGTAGCTGCGGTGGTGACCACGGCAGTCTCCGCGCCTTCGATGCGGCGTCGACGGCCGGCGAATAGTCGCCGGCAAAGAAGCACGCTTGCAGCTTGCGGATCCAATACCAGCTCTCGGGCAGCGCGAATGCCGGATCGGCGGCCAAACTCCGTTCGAACCGAAGCTCGTCGGACGGGTCGTCGTGCAGAGCGCCGAAACGCCGCGTCAGGCCGCGCAGCATACGGATTAGCCCAAGCTGCGGCATTATGATGTCGGCCACCAACGCAAACTTCGCCTTCTTGCTCAACTGCAACCCGTGCTCGGCTTCGCGCTGCGCTTCTGCAAGCGCATCGCCCGCCGCAAGGAAATTCGTATTCAAGCTGGCGCAACTGAAGGCCGCGAACGTGACGTCGCCACTGCTGCTCGCGGCCTCAAATGCGCGCTGAAAGGCGTCTCGGGCATGCTGGAGGTGCTTGGTCCATGAAAGGACAAGGTTGCCATAGTTCAGGTAGGTCCTGGCGTGCACGCGCGAAAATCCGCGCCGCTCGACCAGCTCAGTGCCGATACGGCTGAATCGAAGGCCCGCCTGATAGTCGCCGAAGCGCGCGCCGGCAATGGCGCCGAACATGACGTAAGGAACGCATGAAGCATCGTTGTTCCCCCACTCGAGGCTGATCTCCACCGCTTTTAGGGCCACCAGCGAGCGAAGGTTCGCATCAGTGAAAAACGCCGGCGGCATGAGCGCCGTCAAAAGATCTATGGTCGCTAGTGCGAGTGCATCACTCATCAACGGCAGATCCAATAGCTCCTCGACCGACCGATTCCCGAGCCGAGATCGGACGTGCTCGTATTCGCGTCGGACGTCATCATCGCTTGGGTGGACTACCCATCGAATCCCGAGTTGTTCCAGATAGCTGAGACCGGCGCTAACCGCGCGGTCCGGCTCACTGAGCGCCGTGTACAGATCCACCCGGCGGCGCGCGACGACAGCAAGGTCGGCGGCGGTCGCGGTTCGCGTCGTCAGCTCCTGCAAGCGCTGTTCTGCCTCCAGGACCGAGCCAGTCACGAACTCGCATTCGGCGCGATGCAACTCGAACGCAAAGGCAAGCTGCTGGCGTTGCTCCCAGCAGTCGTCTGGTAACAACGCGGCACCGGCAGCGGCATAGTTGAGCGATGCCGCGTAGGCCGCCGCCCCCCACGCGCGCAGGCTGGCTGTCAGATTAAGCTCTGCGAGTTGCTCGCGTTCGTCTCGCGAGGTGATCAAGGGCTCGCCACGGTTGAGCTGGTTGACGATCTCGAAAATAGCCCTCTCCCACTTCTCCCGGGGGGTCTGCGCCAGCAGCTCCCGACCGATTCGCAAATGCAGCGCCGCGCGTTGATCATCCGCAATCAGCGAGTAGGCGGCTTCGTGCACTCGATCGTGGACAAACCGATACACTCCTGGCTGGTGCTCGACCAATTCCTGGCGAATGGCCTCCCACAGATCCGCGTGTACCCGCTGCTCGGAGCGACCGAGGACGATCGAAATTGTCCTCGTGTCGGCGATGTTGCCGAGACAGGCCAGCCGCTGCAGCGTGATCTGCGTCTCGGCAGGCAGGCGGGTCAGCTTTGCGATCATCAGATCCACGACATTGTCGGTGTGGCCCTTGACGTGAATGCGAGCGAGATCCCAGCACCAGCACCGTGCGTCGTGATCGAAGCGGACCAATCCCTCTTCGGCAAGCGCCTGAAGGAATTGAATCACAAAGAATGGGTTGCCAGCCGTCTTATCGTGAATCAACTTCGCGAGTGGCGCGGCACGCGTCGAATCGCAGCGAAGAGCATCGGAAATCAAACGCGAAATGTGTGAGCTGGCAAGCGGCGCTAGAATGATCTGCTGCACGTTAGCGCCAGCACTCTTTATGGCCTCAAGCCTGTACCACAATGGATGAGCGACGGTGACCTCGTTGTCGCGAAAGGCGCCGATCAGCATCAGGTATTGCAGTTCGGAGCGGGTTAAAAGGTCCTCAATCAGATCGAGCGTGGCGGCATCGACCCACTGGAGATCGTCGAGGAACAACGCCAATGGATGCTCGGACTGTGCGAATACCCCTATGAAGCGCCGGAGCACGAGACGGAAGCGGTTCTGTGCTTGCTGCGGAGGGAGCTCAGGGAGGGGTGGCTGCTCTCCGATGATCAACCGCAATTCAGGGATCAGATCGGTAACAAGTCGTCCATTGGCGCCCAGCGCACCACGAAGCGCTTGGCGCCAGTGCGTCAGCTCGGCTTCGTTGTTGCTCAGAAGGAACCGCACGAGACTCTGAAAAGCCTCCACTACCGTTGAATAGGGAATATCGCGTTTGTACTGGTCGAACTTGCCTGATGCGAACAGCCCGTGGGACGGAACAAGGCGACGATGGAGCTCATTGACTACCGAGGATTTACCAACGCCGGAATAGCCGGTAACCAGCATCAATTCCGGCGCGCCGCTCTTGATCATCCGGTCAAAGGCGGCCAGCATGGCTTCAATCTCGCGGTCTCGTCCGTAGAGCTTCTCAGGGATCCGCAGTCGGTCGGGCGTGTCGTATTGTGCGAGCGCGAACTCTTCGACGCGGCCTCCGGTTTCCCATTCAATCAGGCAGCGGCGTAGATCATGTTCGAGGCCTGAAGCGCTCTGGTAGCGTTGCTCGGCGGATTTGGCGAGCAGCTTGAGGACTATGGTCGAGATTGCAGCCGGTACAGTGCTTACCCGCTCGCCGGGCGCCACTGGCTTTCGCGCAATGTGGCAATGCACCCACTCCATGGAATGTGCCGCTGAGAACGGCAACGAGCCGGTCAGCATCTGATAGAGCGTAACGCCAAGTGAATAGAGGTCACTCCGGAAATCGATCGACCGGTTCATCCATCCGGTCTGTTCGGGAGCCATATAGGGCAGCGTGCCCACGATGAATTCCGGCGGCCCAGGGGCGCGTCGCTCGCGGGCGAGGCGCGAGGCGATACCGAACCCGGTGAACCGGACCCGTCCGTCCTCGCAGTTCACCATAATATGCGCCGGCTTCACGTCCTTGTGGACGAGGCCGCGTTGGTGCACCTTGTTCAGGGCTGCGGCGATGCCGATCGCGAGCTGCAGAAAGCGTCCGATGGCCATGGGCGCACCAAGCAACTGTTCGAGCGGCTGGCCACCAGGATCCTCGAGCACCAGCACTGGACGGTCACCATCGCACTCCAGCCCGAGCGGCCGCATTGCCCAAGTCTCATCTAATTGGTCTTTCAGCGCAAACTCGTGATCAAGACGATCGAGGAGGCCGGACGAAGCGTGTTTCGCCTTGGGAAGTACGGCCAATACAGTTCTGCAGGCGCCATCGGAAGCCGGACGCAATGGCCGGCAAAAGATGCGGTCATCGTCCTCCCATAGCACTTGGAACCGGCTATCCATGCGCATCAACCCAAAACGCTGGGTTCAACCCCGAAGCCTCCGCGTGACCAATATCGGGCGAGGAGGTACTGTGTTGCGCTCTGTGGCTACATCGACACTGCCATAAAAGCGGGCTTCTGCCCAGCGTAAGCTGCGGCGCCAGGCAGATGACGGCGAGAAAGCCGAAGCGCCGCTAGCCGGACACCAACCGTGTTCGCGCGCGAGCCGGCGGGCGAATTCAGCTGCGTATCGAACTCGAAATATGCTGCCCGATGCGTCGCCACAACTTCTGCTGGCCGTCCGGACCGGCTCGAATGCGAACGGCTTCTGCGGCTCAGGTGTGGTCTGGGCACCGGATTGCTATGCGGTGCGGCCCACGAGCTGATTGGCTCATAAAGCGGAAGCGCACCGCCTTTGATTCCGGTCGCCTTCATCCCACTCTATGGTAGCAATCCGTTGTTAATGTCCACCATCATTCAGAATTCAGAGCATTTGTTAGTTGGCGTCGTGTGCACCGGGACATCAAACAAAATCTCTCTAAAGGCGGCGGAGGCAGGCGAAAGAGAAGCGGATGTGTGCGCCACTGCAGAATGGCTGGCGGGCGATGCAGATCGAAGGTGTGATGGAGCAGCAAACCCAACCCGCCAGCACCACAGCTTGAACGATCAGCGAAGAATTCCTCGCACTCGCCGATATCGTTGACAAAGCTGAGGTCAACTTGATCTTGTCGAAGTGAAAAGCGGTGCAGATGGCCGAGTGATTAATTCTCAGTGCCGAGGCATTGAGCGCAACGCGAGCGGCCATTATCTTTCCCTGTCGAATTAGGGATTGTCGCCGCAGACGCCGGCAGAGACGTTCGCAGCCCTTCCGAGATGACTCTTAAGTCTTCCAAGTGCCTCGGCCGGCCAATTTCGGAGATTGGCCACAGCAACCCATGCATCGGGATAGTGTTCTGGCGCGTAGACATGGCCATAACCGAAGGGCGTGCCGGTTGCGACCGCCATGTCAACGGCGATCTGCAGCATGGTCACGACCGGATACCATCGAAGTTCAGGCGAAACGTCCCGACCGCGCGGTGCATTCATCTAGGCCGGGCGCCGGTAGGCGTACCGATAATCGAAGAATACGATCGGGTCACTTGCAACCTGCTGGTGGCCGGGCGAGTTTCCGGACTGCTTCGCCAAAATCGTCCATCCGACCGCATCTACGGCGTGCTGCCGATGTCTCACATCGTCGGCTGTTCCATTCTGCTGATTTCGACGCTGATGCACGGCAGCACCTTGCACGTCATCGCCAAGGCCGATCCGGCTGCGCTCGCTCATGCCATCGCCGAGGAAGGGATTACCAGCCTGTTCGGCGTGCCGGCCACGTATCAGCGCTTGCTCGAATACAAGGCGGTCAAGGGCATCCAGATCGAGGACGAGTTTTGTATTCCGCTCCTGAACAATTATGGCATTACCGAATGTTCACCGGGTCTCTCCGGTGTCCGCTCAGACCTGTTCCAGACGAGTCGGTTGGCCCCTTTCTTCCCGGTATCGAGCACCGGATCGTGGACGGGCAAGGCAGGACGGTTGCGATCGGCGAAGTGGGCGAGCTGCACGTTCGCGGCCCCAACGTGATGCTGGGCTACTATCGTGCTCCGGAGCTGACGGCGGCGGCGATCGACAGCCAGGGCCGGTTCAACACAGGGGATCTCGCCCGGGTGAACGGTGAGGGCCATCTCTACATCGCCGGCCGCACCAAAGAACTCATCATTCGCTCCGGGTTCAACGTCTACCCCGCCGAGGTCGAGGCGGTTCTGAATGCGCACGATCAGGTCGTGCAATCGGCCGTGGTGGGACGATCTGTCGATGGCAACGAGGAAGTCGTTGCGTTCGTCCAACTGCTGCGAAGCGGGATCTGCAAAGGCGTTGGGAAGGTCCGCGCCTGTCCAAAGAATGTAGTCGTCGGGTTGGCCCGCCACGCCAATTTCGAGGAAGCGCGCATAGTTTAGGCCATCTATCGTAAATTGCCTGTTTGAGAAATTCTGCTTCAGTAATGTAATGCCGTGGAAGATTGATTTAAGCGCTTCCGCAACTTTTTCCTGTGCCACTGTCGGAAAGTCTTTCTTATCTGTCCGGTTCTGGATACAGCGCCTTGAAGCGTTCCGCCACCGGCGCGGGCAGTCTTTGCAGTCACCTCAGAATCTTGGCATAAGGACGTAATTCGCTCAAGAAAATGAAATTGAGGAACTGATGTCTGCCGGGTCATCCAATCGGGGCTACTTCATTTTAACGCTCGCACCCTTATCGGGAGACGCGGAATACACGGACGCTGGCACCTTCGATGATTTCGATGAAGCAATGCGTGAGGCGGAAAAGCTTAGCGGAGCTAATCAAGACAAGGGCGTCTACCTGAGCGAAGCTGCGGTGTTCAAAGTCGGACGTTCCTCAAAGGAGGAGCCGATGATGTTCTGGTGGAACAAACCCTACGCTGACATGCTCGAAGAGGTGCCTCGCGCCAGAGGATACGGCTACCACACGCCTAAGAGGGGCGGCGCGAGATTTATCGAGTACGAACCAGACCCAGCTTTTCAAACATTCGAAGATTTGGAAGAACAGCTAGGCGATGCCGATGAAGCAGAGTCGGACGAGGCCGAGTACGCCACAGGACATTGCGAATCCTGCGGCAAGATCGTTCCCCTTTACGAGCTGAGCGATTTCACCACCAGCGAAGAAGCCGGTCGTTTATCGGGATCAACTCGCACAGGACGGTCTTCCTCGAGACGCACTTCGCCTAGGAGCTCTTCATACACTAGCGGCTCTTCGTCTTCGAGTTCGTCCGGGCGCGGAGAAGGCGACGCGGGAATGGACGAAATCCCAGCCAGCGCCGCGTCTCTTGTTCGGACCACTGGCGAGAAGAGCCGGGTCGCTGAGCCGGGACAGGTCGACCACGTAAAGCCCTGCATCGCCTCGGAATGGCGCTCACCACCGGACGGTTCGGCTGCGCCTTCGCGCGGCGCCTGATGCACTCCGCCGAATTAACTTCCAACAGCAACATACGATTCACATATGTGGATGCTGGAACAACGTCGGCGGATTTCAGTCTCCGTTGCATCATTTTCCCGATTGGTCCACCGGCGGGCCATGATCCAAGCTTGTTAGAAGGCTTGGTTGGGGGTTACACGACATGCGTGAATATCCCGGTCCAGCGGCTGACGCCATTGTGCGGCTGCATGAGCGTCTAGAACAGCTTACGTCTCAATTGTCCGAACTGGAGTGTCTTCGGGCCCGCGTGCTCGAAGCGGAGCGGAGCGTACTGATCACTGTCGAAACCGCTCCGTCCCGTTCGCGAGCGCCATCGCGGCATACGCGTTTTCCAGTTTCCCCAGTCCGTTCATCTCTTTGAAGTTGTGGCACGCGAACTTTAGCCTCCCCTTGACCTCGTCCGAGGCTCTGGCAGAGGCCGCTAGCGACGGTGCCGCGTTGGAACGCTTCGCCGATTACCGAATGTTCCCGGCACACGGCCCCAAAGTGGGCAATGCAGTCGTGCCCCAGCTCCCCCAATCCCTCGGAGCCGGGGCAACCCAGTCCACCACCATGTTTAGAGGTTTTGCTATCGCGCTATTTGGGCTGACCATTCTTTCGCAGCTCGATCAGGCGCTCTTCCTATGGTCGAAATACTGACGCTGCGCGCAGGCTTGTGCGGCAGATTAGTCGCAGTTTTGGGTTGTAGGTGAGCCGTGCTGCCATCATTCGCGCGAGGCATGTGAGCTTCCTCAACGGCTACTTCTTCAACAGTATCCCTACCTGAACAGACGAAGCGTCCGGGAATAATGCATTGTATTCGGTGCCAGGCCGCAATACCGGAACCGCTATTTCCCCTTCAACGTGACCAAACATAACTGGGGTTTGCACGTATCCAAATAGCGCAGCATCCGCGCGCACTCGTACGGTAGTGTCATGAACCAGCTTTACAACACTGTTTGCGATATCGCCCTCCTGAAGGAGCGCGATGATTGCTTGGGTAAAATGCCCATGTTGAGAAATCGGATCCTCAAGCGCCTCTTCGGTCACACCGCACGCAGCGAATAGAACGCGCCCATTACCGGTAATCTCCACAAAGGCTGACCCAGCGTCGCGAGGAATTGGGCTACCTTCGAGAACGCGCGCCGGGGCGCCACCACTAAAGCAACAATCGAGGAAACAAATGACGGCCTTTGCGCGTGAGACCTTGAATCGACGGGCTAGCTCATCCATTGGGAGAGTCGTGGCGGCTAGGTCAGAAAATTGCGTGTCATGAGTGACTAGGCGATGGTCATGGGTACCATGGCCTGCGAAACTCAGAATGACCGTGTCTTCAGGTCCTGCTGCATCAAGTGTTGAAGTGAGCAGGTCGCGGATGGCTGCAAGGGTATCCTCGACGTGAAGGTCGATGATGTCGCCGAACGTTCGAGCCTGCACAGCAGCCTTCGGTTTTGGTGATCCACCGCGGTCGATGTTGCGCTCCATATCGAGCGCCCAGTCCTCGCCGTCCTTGCGCCGACGGAAAGTCTCTGACACGTAGCGGTTCTTGCGGCGGACCTGGACGCGCCAGTTCCCGGAAGACAATTGCGTGAAGCTGGCGACGGCCGTGTGCACTCCCCAATTCGTGTGCGCTACGTGTGCACTGAGAGGTCAAAACAGGTACAAACGTGTGCAAATTCGGCTAGTTTGGAGTGCACACGTTCATGCTTCATCCTATTGAAAGCACAAGGTAAATCATTGAAATCGCAACACTATCGCTTTTCTGTGGCGCCCATGATGGATTGGACCGACCGGCATTGCCGGGTGTTCCACCGTCACCTGACGCGGCGGGCGCTGCTCTATACGGAGATGCTGACCACTGGTGCCATCATTCATGGTGACCGGGAGCGGCTGCTTGGGTTCGACATGGTCGAGCACCCGGTCGCGCTTCAGCTTGGCGGGTCGGATCCGCGCAAGCTGGCGCTGGCGGCGCGGATCGGCGAGGAGTTCGGTTATGACGAGATCAACCTCAACGTCGGCTGCCCCTCCGACCGCGTAAAGGACGGCCGTTTCGGCGCTTGCCTCATGGCAGAGCCTGATCTCGTGGCCAGGTGTGTCGAGGCGATGAAGGGTGCGGTGGCCGTGCCCGTGACCGTGAAGTGCCGCATCGGTATCGACGACCAGGATCCGGAGGTCGCACTCGACAAGCTTGCGCGCGCGGTCGTCGCCTCCGGCTGCGATGCGCTTATCGTGCATGCCCGGAAAGCATGGCTCAACGGTTTGTCACCGAAGGAGAATCGCGACATCCCGCCGCTCGACTATGATCGCGTCTATCGCCTCAAGCGCGCGATGCCCAATGTGCCTGTCATCATCAACGGCGGCATCCCCGGTGTCGACGAGGCCAAAGCACATCTCGATCACGTTGACGGCGCGATGCTCGGACGGGCCGCCTATCAGGAGCCATGGCGGCTGCTCTCCGTCGATACCGACATTTTCGGCGAGGAGGCGCCGCATGCCTCGATGCAGGATGCGCTCGAAGCGATGATGCCCTACATCGAACAACAGCTCGCGCGCGGCACGCGGCTGCACTCCATGACGAGGCATTTCGTCGGCGCATTCCATGCCGTGCCCGGCGCGCGCGCCTTCCGCCGCCATCTTGCCGAGCAGGGGGTGAAGCCGGGCGCCGGCCTCGAGGTGCTGCGCGATGCGATTGCACGTGTCGGTGCCCGCGCGCCGGCAGAGGCGGCGGCCTAGCCGTAGTCGCATGACGAGCCGGATTGCAAAAGTCTAGTCGACTGCCAGGCGCGAGCGGCGGTGACTGGTCTGGAGCTCCGGATAACCGGTGAGCATCAGCTTGTCGGCGCGCACGCCCCAGCTCTCCAGGCGATCGAGGAAGCTCATGCCGAGCAGGTTGGTCTTCATCTGTCCGCGCTGCACGACGAGGGCCGGCACCGATTTCTCGACGAGGTGGCCGACGGAGAGACGGTCGATCGTGAGGCGGGCCGCCTTGGTGTGACCGCCCGCGGTTTCGAGATCGACGTCGTATTCGAGCATCTCGAGCGGCAGCCCGATCGCTTTCGCGGTTTCCCAGGTCAGCACCACCGAGGTCGCGCCGGTGTCGATGACCATCGGTGCGGCCACGCCGTTGATCTTGGCGCGCAGCGCGAATTCGCCGCCCTGGCCGCGCTGAATCTGCACGGCGGGGGCGGGCGCTGCGGTCTGCGTGCGAAAGATATGCGAGACCTTGCTGCTCGCGCGCGCGATTTGGTCGGAATCGCCATAGGCGACGACGGCACCGGCCGTGCAGGCGAGCATGATGAGAACGAGCAGGAACCGGATCATTGCGCATCTCCCGATGCGCTCAGGCCGGTCAGCTGCGTTTCGGCGATCCCGCGATGGGCGCAAGTCCAGCCTGATTCATGCGCGCCGGCAACAGCGCCATGAGCGCGAGCCGTTCCGCGCTCTCCATGGCGTGCCAGCGCGCGATCTCCGGCAATGTGCGTCCGCAGCCGAAGCACAGCCTGGTCTTGGGATCGATCATGCAGACGGCGACGCACGGCGTTTCGTTGCTCATTCGGAGATAGTGGCGGATGGTCGGGCATGTCTGCAAGCATCTCGTTACGAGCCCGTACCTGCGCTCATGATCGGCTTGCGACGGGGCCGGCGCTTCTCGTCCGCTACCGCAGAACTCTCGGGCTGGAGCGGCGGAGAATCATCCGACATCGGTGCCAGCGCGCTCATCACGCGCTCGGGCGGCAAGGTGACGATCACTTCGGTGCCGATGCGCAGCTTCGACTTCAGCGTGAACGTACCGCCATGCAGGTCGATCAGATTCTTGGCGATCGGCAGGCCGAGGCCGGCGCCCTGTTCGGCCGACTTGATCGAATTGGAGCCTTGGCCGAACGAGGCCAGCACGACCGGGATCTCGTCCTCGGGGATTCCGGAGCCGGTATCCTTCACCGAGAGATATTGTCCGCCTGAGGCCGTCCAGCCCGCTTTGAGCCAGATCTCGCCGCCTTGCGGAGTGAATTTGATCGAGTTGGAGAGCAGGTTGAGCACGACCTGGCGGATCGCGCGCTCGTCGGCCCAGAGCCGCGGCATTGCCTGCTCGAACACCTCGTGGATGGTGATGCCACGGCTCGAGGCGCGCAGCTTCATCAAATGATGGCAGTCGGCGACGATGCCGACCAGCGAGACCGCTTCCTCGTTGAGCTCGTAGCGGCCAGCCTCGATCCGCGACAGATCGAGGATCTCGTTGATGAGGTTGAGCAGGTGGACGCCGGAATTGTGGATGTCGGCCGAGTACTCCTTGTAGACCGGCACGGCATGCGCGCCGAAAATCTCGCTCTTCATCACCTCGGAGAAGCCGAGGATCGCATTGAGCGGCGTCCGCAGTTCGTGGCTCATCTGCGCCAGAAAGCGCGACTTGGCGACATTGGCGGATTCGGCGCGGTGGCGCGCCTCGTCCGAGATCGCCTTGGCCTGTTCGAGCTCGCCGATCAGCGCGTCCTTCTCGGCGCGCGCCTCGAGCGTGGCGAAGGTCGAAGAGTGCAGACGGTGGGCCAGCAGCACGAAATAGCCTTCAGCGGCGAGGGCGAGCGCGGCCAAGATGTAATTGTCCAGCGAGCCGGTCATCACGAAGCTCAGCGCCATCGCGACCGCGACCGGTGCGGTGGCGGCGAGGGCGGCGATCGGCAGATTGGCGGCCAGCATGCTCGATACTGCGATCACCAGCAGCATCAGGAACATCATCAGCGATTCCGTGATCATGTCGAGCACGGGATGGATCAGGATCGCCATCCAGCAAAGGCCATAGAGCAGGTCGAGGACGACGAAGCGTGTCTGCCATGCGCGCGTTCCCGCGGGCGAGGCGGGCTCGGCCAGGAAGCGATGGCAGCTGCGGATCATCGCGGCATGGATGCAAAGCATGCCGGCGGTCCAGGCCGCGGCCGGGATCGGCTGCATCCACAGCCCAAACAGCACGCCCGTCGCGACCACAAGCAGCATCACGACATAGGAGGCCGACAGCCGGGTCTGGGCGTAATGGCGCAGCATCTCGGCGTCGAAAGCCGGCCGGGTTCCACTGGTCGACGTTAACTTGTCGCGCGCCTCGCGCACCCGCTGTGCCGCAGCCCGGCGATGGCTCGCCGACGGCACGCTCACCGGCTCGGCCGGAAGCTGCACAACCTCGGGCTTTTCAGCGGGTTTACTCATCGCACAACAACAATTCCTGCCCGCGCGGGACGGGCCTTCTGCATTGTCTATCTCTGGCAAGAAATCCTTAAGAGGTGACTTAAGGAGCTAAAGAATTACGTTAACCCGGCGTTAATTTTGGATCCGGCGTCAGCCGCTCAATGCAGCGCGGCGTGCTGTGCGATGTACACCACTGCTCCCGCCAGATAGCCGGCGAGCGCCGGGAGGGCGATGCGACGGGCGTACCAGAGGAACTCGATGCGCTCGAGCCCCATGGCGGCGACGCCCGCGGCCGAGCCGATGATCAGGATCGAACCGCCGGTGCCGGCGCAATAGGCGATGAACTCCCAGAGGAAGCTGTCGGGTGGATAATGCGCCAGGTCGTACATTCCCATCGTCGCGGCGACCAGCGGCACGTTGTCGATGACTGCGCTGAGCAGCCCGAGCACGATCACGATGATGTCCTGTCGGCCGATCGCGGTGTCCAGCCATTTGGCCAGCATGGAGAGCAGGCCGGCATGTTCGAGGCAGGCGACCGCGAGCAAGATGCCGAGGAAGAACACGATCGAGCCCATGTCGATCCGCGTCAGCGCATTCGCCAGCGTGAGCGGACCGCGGACGTGCTCATCCTTATTGCGATGAACGATCTCGCCGACCAACCACACGATGCCAAGCCCGAGCAGGACGCCCATGAACGGCGGCAGGTGCGTGACCGTCTTGAAGGCGGGCACCGCAATCAGCACGCCGAGTCCGAGATAGAACATCACGTTCCGCTCGAACGGATCGACGCCCTGCAATCCGTCCTCTTTCGGCGGCGGTGCGATGGTCTTGCCCTTGAGCGAAAAGCTGATGAATGCGAGCGGCACCAGCAGGTTCAGCAGCGAGGGCAGGAACACCCCGCCCATGATTTTTAGGGGCGAAATCTGTCCGCCGATCCACAGCATGGTCGTGGTGACGTCGCCGATCACGGTCCATGCACCACCGGCATTTGCGGCGATGACGATGAGTGAGGCGAACAGCAAGCGGTCGTCGCGCTTGGCGATCAACCGCTGGATCAGCGAGACCATGACGATGGTGGTGGTCAGATTGTCGAGGATTGCGCTGAGGAAGAAGGTCACGAAGCCAATCAGCCATATCAGACGGACCTGACTGGTCGTGCTGATGCGGGAGGTGATGACCTCGAAACCGTCATGGGCGTCGATGACCTCGACGATGGTCATCGCGCCAACCAGGAAGAACACGATCTGCGCGGTGGCGGCGACGGACTCGTCAAGCTGACGGCCGACCAGCGTGTGGTCGCCGGTCGCGAGCGCGTAGATTGTCCAGAGCACGCCCGCGCCGAGTAGCGCAGACGCGCTCTTGTTCACCCCGATCGGATGCTCAAGCGCGATCGCCGCATAGGCGAGGACGAAGATTGCGGCGAGTGCGATCAGCAAGGCAGGATCACTTCGTCAGGTGTCAGCGATTAAGGCGCGCGAGCAGGCTCGACGTATCCCAGCGCTTGCCGCCCATCTTCTCGACCTCGGCGTAGAACTGGTCGACCAGCGCGGTCACGGGCAGGTTGGCGCCGTTGCGGCGGGCTTCAGCCAGTGAGATCGAGAGATCCTTGCGCATCCATTCGACCGCGAAGCCGAAATCGTACTTGTCCTCGTTCATGGTCTTGTAGCGGTTCTCCATCTGCCAGGACTGCGCGGCGCCCTTTGAGATGGTTTCGATCACGGCGGCGACGTCGAGGCCACTCTTCTTGGCGAAGTGAATACCCTCGGAGAGGCCCTGGACGAGGCCGGCGATGCAGATCTGGTTGACCATTTTGGTCAGCTGGCCGGAGCCGGCGGGCCCCAGCAATTTGCACATCCGCGCATAGGCGCCCGTGATGATCGGCTCGGCACCCGCATAGGCGTCCTGCGTGCCGCCGCACATCACCGTCAGCACGCCGTTCTCGGCGCCGGCCTGGCCGCCGGACACGGGTGCGTCGATGAACTTGAAGCCGGCCTTGGTCGCGGCAGCATCAAGCTCACGCGCGACCTCGGCGGAAGCGGTGGTGTGGTCGACGAAGGTCGCACCCTTCTTCATGCCGGCAAACGCGCCGTGGGCACCGATCGTGACCGCGCGCAGATCGTTGTCGTTGCCGACGCAGCACATCACGAAATCCTGGCCCTCGGCCGCGGCCTTCGGGGTCGCCGCGGTCTTGCCGCCGATCTTGTCCGCCCACTCCTTCGCCTTGGCCGCGGTGCGGTTATAGACGGTGACCTCATGGCCCCCTTTTTTCACGAGGTGTCCGGCCATGGGGAAGCCCATCACGCCGAGACCGAGGAAAGCGACTTTAGCCATCTGTGGTACCTTGTCCGTAGTTTGGGTTTTACGGTTCTTGCCGGGCGAGGGGCGCCCGGTTCCGCCATTGCGGCAGATCGGCCGCACCATAAACCCTTGAGGCCGGAGGGCAACGGCTTCGTTTGGCCCCTGCCTGTGCTAGGATGGCGGACTTAAGGACTTCAAAAAATTGGAGCGAAGGCATGGGCGGCGTAAGCGTGGGCGTGCTCGATCATTTCAACATCCGGACCCGGAATCTGGCCGAGACCGTCCGCTTCTACGAGGACGTGCTGGGCCTGGAAAAAGGCCCCCGGCCGAATTTCGCCTTCCCCGGCGCCTGGATGTACAGCGAGGGTAAACCGGTGGTGCACCTGGTCGATATTTCTCCGACTGCCGAGCCACAAAAGCCGGATTCCGGCGTTGTCCACCACGTCGCCTTCGCCAGCCGCGGCTTTGACGGCATGAAACAGCGGCTGGCCTCAAAGGGGATGAAGTTCGACTCCCGCCAGGTGCCCGGCGGCGAACTCTGGCAGATCTTCGTCCATGACCCGAACGGGGTCATGATCGAGCTGAACTACGAAGCGGCCCTGGAGCAGGGCGCCGCGCCCGCCGAGATGGCTGACGATATCGGCAGGCAGTAGCCTTTTGGGCGTTTCCGCTCTAATGGGGCATCTTGAATTCTAGGAGATGCGCTTTGAGCGTGACGCAGCAACAGGTTCTCGACAGCCTCGCCAGGATCAAGTCGCCCCGCGGGGTTGCGCTCACCAATGCCAATGTGCTGAGCGCGATCAGCGCGGCCGACGGCAAGGTGTTCTTCTCGATCAATGTCGATGCCGCCGAGGCGCGCGCCTGGGAATCCGTCCGAGCCGAGGCCGAGGCCGCTGTGCGCGCCATTCCCGGCGTCACCACCGTCATGGTGGCGTTGACCGCCGAGCGCAAGGCCGGCGCGGCACCACCACCGCCGCCAACTCCCAGCCGCGGCGCGCCGGGCGTGCAGCCGGTCCATGCCCACAAGCCGCCGCCGCAGGGCGGCGCCCAATCGCCGATGGCGCGGCAGTCCGAGATTCCGGGCGTCGCGGCCGTGATCGCGGTTGCCTCGGGCAAGGGCGGCGTCGGCAAGTCCACCACTGCTCTCAATCTTGCGCTGGGCCTGCGCGATCTGGGCCTCAAGGTCGGGCTGCTCGATGCCGACATCTACGGCCCCTCGGTGCCGCGGCTGACGGGCCTGCATGAGAAGCCGGAGCTGGATGGCGACCGCAAGATGATTCCGCTCAGGCGCTTTGGCCTGGCCATCATGTCGATCGGCTTCCTGGTGGAGGAAGAGACGGCGATGATCTGGCGCGGGCCGATGGTGATGTCGGCGGTGACGCAGATGTTGCGCGACGTCGCATGGGGCCAGCTCGACGTTCTCGTCGTCGACATGCCGCCAGGGACCGGCGATGCCCAGCTCACGCTGGCGCAGAACGTCCCTTTGAAAGGCGCCGTGATCGTCTCGACCCCGCAGGACCTGTCGCTGATCGACGCAAGGCGGGGGCTTGCGATGTTCAAGAAGGTCAACGTGCCCGTACTCGGCATCGTCGAGAACATGAGCTATTTCCAGTGCCCGCAATGCGGCACCAAATCCGACATTTTCGGCCATGGCGGCGCGCGTCACGAGGCCGAGAAGCTCGGGGTACCGTTCCTGGGCGAGATCCCCCTGCACATGGCGATTCGCGCCACCTCGGATGCGGGCACGCCCGTGGTCGACAGCGAGCCGGACGGTCCTCATGCGGCGATCTACCGCGCCATCGCGGGACAGGTTCGGGACCAGCTCAAGGGCGTCATCGCCGCCGCCTGAGCGGACCCAGTCAATCCCTTCAAACCAATACCCTGGGGACATGCGACTTTCGTAGAGCCCTGTCATGCCAATGTCGCGTTTCGAAAGCAGGGCTTCCGTGTTAAAGGCCCACGGCAGTCAAGCCCCTTCGGTTCGACGCGGCCCAAGAACGCGTCGCCGGAATGAGCGGCAGCAAAGAGGAAGTTAGGGGAAACGCCCCAACAAGGAGAGACTGAAGATGAAGCGTCGTGATTTTCTGAAAGTGTCGGCAGCCGGCGCGGCGGCGACCGCCGCGGTGGCCTCGCCGGCAATCGCGCAGTCCTCGCCCGAGATCAAGTGGCGCCTGACATCGAGCTTCCCGAAGTCGCTCGACACCATCTATGGCGGTGCCGAGCAGATGGCGAAGTACGTCGCCGAGATGACTGACAACAAGTTTCAGATCCAGGTCTTCCAGGCGGGTGAAATCGTCCCGGGCCTGCAGGCGCTGGATGCGACCCAGAAGGGCACCGTCGAGATGTGCCACACGGTGTCGTATTACTACGTCGGCAAGGACCCGACCTTCGCGATCTTCGCGTCGGTGCCATTCGGTCTGAACGCACGCCAGCAGAATTCCTGGCTCTACCAGGGCGGCGGCAACGAGCTCGCCAACGAGTTCTTCAAGAAGTCGAACGTGATGGGTTTCCCCTGCGGCAACACCGGCACCCAGATGGGCGGCTGGTTCCGCAAGGAAATCAAGACCGTTGCCGACCTCTCGGGCCTCAAGATGCGCATCGGCGGCATTGCCGGCCAGGTGCTCCAGAAAGTCGGCGTGGTACCGCAGCAGCTCGCCGGCGGCGACATCTATCCGTCGCTGGAGAAGGGCACCATCGACGCGGCCGAGTGGGTCGGTCCCTACGATGACGAGAAGCTCGGCTTCGCCAAGGTCGCCAAGTACTACTACTACCCGGGTTTCTGGGAAGGTGGTCCGACCGTTCACGCCTTCGCCAACATCGACAAGTGGAACGAGCTGCCGAAGAACTACCAGGCGATCCTCACCAACGCGACCGTCAACACCAACACCTGGATGGCCGCGCGCTACGACATGGTGAACCCCGGCGCCCTGAAGCGTCTGGTCGCCGGCGGAACGCAGCTTCGCCCGTTCACCAATGAAGTTCTGGAAGCCTGTCTCAAGGCCACCAACGAATTGTGGGGCGAGATCTCGGCCAAGAATCCCGACTTCAAGAAGTCGATCGACGCCATGCAGGCCTACCGCTCCGACGAATATCTGTGGTGGCAGGTCGCCGAATACACCTACGACAGCTTCATGATCCGCTCGCGCACCCGCGGCTGATCTTCGAACAAGTCGCAAGACGACACGCCCGGTCTCGTTCGCGAGGCCGGGCTTTTCTTTGGGGCGACGCGGTCGGAATAGGCGAGGCCGATGCCGCCGAGCGGCGGTGTCGCCGGGGGACGGGCGGCGCCTCCAACAAAAAATCTGAAAAACAACCCCATGCACAGTAGACGAGGGTTGAGAGGACAAGGCGTTGCGAGTGCAGCCAACAGCTTGATGCGATGGAGCTAATTGGGAGGCAGGCCCGAGCATCGCGCGGTCGATGGCAACTTTGCATTTTGGGAGCGAAAGCGGGAGGCGCACCAAGCGCGTGCTTCAGCGAGACCGTTTGACTCGTCGGGCAAAACAGTGGCATAAAGGCATTATCGCAAAATCCGAAATGAGCGCCTCGGCGGCTGGCCTGGGTTGACGATGAGCTTCGATCCCGATGAGGTTCAAAGCGCGCTGCGCAAGGCCTGGTCGTCGTCGACATCAAGCCAATGGACGGTAGACAATCCAGCCGCAGGGCAATGCAACGTCACCGCGTTACTGATTCACGAACTGTTCGGCGGCAAGCTGCTGAAGACGCCGCTGCCGGCCGGCGACCATTTCTACAATCGGATCGGAGGCGAGAGGTACGACTTCACGGCGAGCCAGTTCGATCGGCCGATCGCCTACATGGACGTGCTGACGGATCGGGCCGACGCAGAGCTGGGTGCAGCACACGATCAGTTGGCGGAACTTAGGGCCGCTTTCCGGGTGCACTGTCCGCACTCGGACTAGGGTGTGTCTTCATAAACGTCGGCTTGCCAACGCAAAGCGGACATTAGGGGGTGGACCTGAAACAACGTAGCGCCCACCTGCGATCAAAGCGCTCAGTTGAGCTTAAGCTCTTGGAGGGTCATATGAGGACGCGTTCTTTCGCGGCAGTAGGTATCCTGGCAGGTATGATGCTGTCGTCGGCCGCGAACGCAGCTGAGTTGAGGGTGCTGGCCGGCGGTGCCATGACAGCGGTGTGGTCGGTTCTAAAGCCGAACTTCGAGCAAACTTCAGGCCACAAGCTTGACGTCTTCTTCGGCACCACACCGAACCTGATCAAGGAAGCGACGTCCGGCAAGCCGTTCGATGTCGGCGTCGTGCCGGTCGAGGTAATGAGGGACGCCGCCGCGCGATCACACTTCGCAGCCGGGCCGACGCTGGACATAGCTCGCGTTGGCCTCGGTGTCGCGGTTCGCGACGGTGCGCCGAAGCCCAACATCTCCACGCCCGACGCGTTTAAAGCTGCCTTGCTTAACGCGGAATCGGTCGCCTCGATTCCGGAAAGCGCAACCGGCTATTCAATCGCGAAGGTATTCGAGCGTCTCGACATCACCGAGCCGATGAAAGCCAAGATGAAAGCGCAGCCGACCCCCGCACAGGTCGTCGCTGTAGTCGCCAACGGAGAGGCTGAACTAGCGCTATTCCTGATGAACGTCTTGACGGCACCGGGTTTGGATGTGGTTGGACCTTTCCCCGCTGACTTGCAGCAGGATGTCGTATTCACGGCCGCGCTCGGTGCGGGCACAAAGGAAGCGGCAGCCGCGAAGGCGCTCCTCGATTACCTGAAAACGCCGGACGCCGTATCGGTGATCAAGGGCAAAGGTATGACGCCGGGGTAACAATCAGCCGTTTCGTCACGCAACGACGTTCTGATCAACAGCGGATGCTTTAAAAAGCGGGCCGCTGGCGCATGTCGGCTGACGCCAACGTCCTAGCATCGCCGAAGGACCGCTTTTCAGGAGCATCGTACGAAGCAGGTCAGGGCCAAATAGGTGACATTCGACTTTCCTCGCGCTCGTCAGGCGCCGGAAGTCTCTCGCGACTGCTGTACGCCCGGACCTTCACTCCCATGGGTCAACACGGCCTCGGCAGCAGCTTCGTCGATGGCCGCCATTACCTGAGCGGTTGCGGAATGATGAATCATGTGTCCCGCGCCGTCGATCCGGCGCAATTTGCTCTGCTTGATCTCGCCATGCAGCCTGACCGACTGCTTGATATCGATCATACGATCGCCCTGGCCCGCGATAATGATCGTGGGCATCTTGAGTTCTGCATAAGTCTTCGAACCCGAGAATGCGGCAGGGATCAACATCGTCGCTTCAGCGGCTGTGGCCCGCATCTGTGATGGGCGGAGCGCCATTTCTTTCGGAAAGCCCGTGAACTTGTTCGGGACCGGCCGGGGCCCAAACAACTTGCGCAACGTCGCGGGCCACATCATCCGACCGGCTAGCGGCGAAATCGTGGAGCTGATGAGGTCCCCGAGCACCGGTAGGGCGGACAGCACTGACGCGGCGCTGTCCGAGCGGGGAGTCGGGAAATAATAGCCCGAGGCCAGCACGAGAGCCTGCACGAACGAAGGATGTCTTGTCGCCAGCGCAACCGCAACCGCAACCGACGCTCCCCACGAATGGCCAAGGACGATCGCTTGAGAGACGCCGAGCTGATCGAGCGCCTTCTTGAACAGGTCCGCCTGGGCATCCGGAGTCCAGACGACGTGCCTCGGCCGCGAGCTATGCCCAAAACCGGGGCGATCGAACACCATAACCCTGTAGTTCTCGGCTGCGAGATCGATCAATCCACTCGAGTCGAAATCCTGGACCAGGCTGCCATTGCCGTGAAACAAAACCAGCGGCTTGCCCCTGCCGCGTTCCAAATAGTGCAGGCGAACCCCCTCGACATCGATGAACCGACCCTGCGGAGGATTATCGCGTTGCGCTTTGTTCGCGAGCCGCCGATTTACGATTGCGGTAGCCGCAATGAGGGTACCTGCGGCAGCAAACGCGGCGACGCCCGGACGTCGCGTGATGGCGGTCAAGCAATCGGATAGAAGGGAGCTGGAACGTGTTCGTCGTGCAAGGCGCATGTGCATTACCTTAGGTGGTCTGCACGACGCCCCATCAAATGAGAAATGTTGCAGCTGAGTTGAACGGTTCGCCGGGGTGTTCGTTCCTTGGCAGGATCGATGCGGCGCCGGCGGCGGGGCCCAAGGGGGCAAACGTCCGCGCCATCCGCGACCTCATCCGCAGGTGCCCTGATTGGCTTACAGGAACCTGACGGAAGGGAGCGGCGCCCCGCCGGGAAGTGCTTTTTCGCTGGCCGAGATGCCCCGGATGGTGGAAGACAGCGAAGATGCGGCGCGAGCCGTGCGGTGATACCGGAACATCCCGCGGGAAAATGCGATGCGCCTTCTGATCGTCGAGGACAATGCCGAGCTGTCACGGCTCGTTGCCGGCGGGCTGTCGACGGCCGGCTATGAGAGCGACATCGTCGGCAGCGCCGCCGAGGCGCGCGAAGCCGTGAGCAGTGTCAGCTATGCCGCGATGATCCTGGACCTCGGACTACCCGACGGCGATGGCCTGTCGGTGCTGCGCGAGCTGCGCCGGCAGATGGAGCCCTTGCCGGTGCTGGTGCTGACCGCGCGCGGCGGCTTGCAGGACCGCGTCAGCGGACTGCGCAGCGGCGCCGACGACTATCTCGCCAAACCGTTCGCGATGGAGGAACTGGTGGCGCGGCTGGAGGCGATCCTGCGCCGTCCGGGCCAGTTGCTCGGCCGCTCGCTGCGCCTCGCCAACCTCGTCTATGACACCGAAAGCCGTCAGATCTTCGTCGACGACCAGCCGCGCATCATCTCCGCGCGCGAGACCTCGGTGCTTGAGATCCTGCTGCGCCGGCAGGGCAGGGTGGTGCCGAAGAAGAACGTCGAGGACCACATCTTCGGTCTCGACGGCGAAGTCGCCTCCAATGCGGTCGAGGTCTACGTCTCGCGGTTGCGCAAGCAGCTCGCCGAGCACGGCGCCAAGGTCGTGATCCACACCATCCGTGGCGTCGGCTATCTCATGGCCGAGGAGAAATAGCGTGGCCCGGATCGGATCTCACGCCGGATTCCGGGCCGGAATCCATGCGAGGTCGCCAACGTTCAAATCGCTGATCTGGCGCATCGTGTTCCTGCACATCGTGGCGGTCGCGGTGGTCGCGATCTTCCTGCCGCTGGTGCTGTTCTGGCTGCTCAATTCCGAGATCGACCAGTTGCATCGCGATGCCATGCGCGCGCAGGCCGAGGTGTTGGCCGAGCGCATCGTCGCCCAGCCCGACGGGCTGTTGACGTTCAACCTGCCGGACAGTCTCAAGGGCCTTTATTCGGAAGCCTATGGCCGCTACCAGTACGACATTCGCGATGCCGAGGGGAATCTCCTGTTCTCGTCGCGGCGCAAGACCGGCACTGCCACGGCCGCGCCTCCGCCGCTCTCCGAAACGATTTCCGGCGCCGGCGTCACTCGCATCATCGACGGCAAGGTGATGCGCATTCGCGTCGCGGAGGACCTCGCGCACCGCGACGTCATCATCGATGACATTGTCTCGAACTTCTTCCGGCGGGTCGGGTGGATCACGATTCCAATCCTGCTGGTCCTGCTCGCCATCGACATCATCATCTTTCGCCGCGCCGTCGCGCCGCTGTGGAAGGCCTCCGAGGAGGCAAGCAATATCGGCCCGGCGCGCACCGACATCCGCCTGCCGACGGAGCAGATTCCGCGCGAGATCATGCCGCTCGTCACCGCCGTCAACCAGGCGCTCGACCGCCTCGAGGACGGCTTTCGGGTGCAGCGGCAGTTCACCGCCGACGCCGCGCACCAATTGCGTACGCCGCTCGCGATATTGCGCACGCGCATCGAGACGCTCGGCGACGGCGCCGCAAGGCAGGCGCTGCATGCCGACATCGAGGGCATGAGCCGCATCGTCGCGCAGCTGCTGGAGATCGCCGAGCTCGACACGCTGGTGCTCGATCCCGGCGAGACCGCGGATTTGCGCGCGGTCTGCGCCGAGGTGGTCGGTTCGATCGCGCCGCTCGCGATCGCGCAGCACAAGGATATCGCGCTTAGGGGCAGCGAGGCGCCGGTGCTGATCCACGGCAATTCGGTGATGCTCCAGCGCGCGATCTTCAACCTTGCCGAAAACGCCATCAAGTTCACGGCAAAGGATACGTCGGTCGATGTCGATGTGAGCGAGAACGGTGCGGTGCGCGTGCGCGATTGCGGACCGGGAATTGCGGAAGCCGAGCGTGAATTGATCTTCCACCGCTTCTGGCGCGCCGACCGCCAGCGCAGCGACGGCGCCGGCCTCGGGCTCTCGATCGTGCGCGCGGTGGCGGATGATCACGCGGCGACGGTCGCGGTGGAGAATCTTCCGGGCGGCGGCGCGCAGTTCACGCTGCGGTTCAGGCTGGCGGAGAAGCGGGGCGACGTTGATTTGAACGCAGTGCGGCACTGACGCTGCACCCTCGCCCCTTGTGGGAGAGGGTGGCTCGCCGCGACAGCGGCGAGCCGGGTGAGGGGTCTCTCTCCGCGAGTCCGACTGCGAGTTGAATGCGCGGAGGCAACCCCTCATCCGGCGCTTCGCGCCACCTTCTCCCACAAGGGGAGAAGGAAGAGAGCGCTATTTCAGCTTGCCGGTGGACAGATCCATGATCATGCGCGTGGTCAGATAAAGGCGCGGCACGATGCTGTCGAGTTTGACATATTCGGCGTCGTTGGAATGCGCGCCGAAACCCGACAGGCCCATGCCTTCGACCACGGCTCCGCTGGTCTTCAGCGCGGCAAACGCGGCATCGGTGCCGCCGCCGGTCGCCTTCTCGTCGACCTTGAGGGGCAGTCCGATCTCCCCATAGATGGTCTTGCCGTGGGCCGCGACGCGGCGCGAGGCGTCGTTGGCCTCCAGCGGCGGGCGACGCACCTCGAATTTGAGCGCGACCTTGGAGTCGGGCAGCAGGTGATTTTTGATCTTCTCCTGAAGTGTTTTCTCCAGCTCGCCGAAATCGGCAACCTTGAGTGCGCGCGCATCGGCCTGGGCCGTGGCCTCCGCGGGGATGACGTTGCGGTTGGTACCGGCCTTGGAGACCGTCCAGTTTAGTTTCAGGCCCTGCTCCGGTTTGGACAGGTCCTTCATCTGCAGCAGCTGGTGCGAGAGTTCGTACAGCGCATTGACGCCGCCCTCGGGCGGCGAGCCTGCATGCGACGACTTGCCCTGCACCGTGAGATAGGCCGAGCCGATGCCGCTGGTGGCCAGCCGCAGCGTGCCGTCGGTGCCGCCGCCTTCAAACGAGAACACCACATCCTGATCCGCGGCGAAGCTGGTGATGGTGCTGCGCCAACCGGGCGATGAGATCTCCTCGTCGCCATTGGTGAGCACCGTCAGCGTGCCGTAATCCCGGAAGCTCAGCTTCTGCAGCAACGCTACGGTGTGAAGAATGAGCGCGACGCCCTGCTTGTCGTCGGCAATGCCGAGGCCGTAGGCCTTGTCGCCGTCGATGCGGAACGGTTGATCCTTCAGCATGCCCTTCAGGTACACGGTGTCCATGTGGGCGATCAGCATGATCTTCTTGCTGCCTGTGCCCTTGAATACGGCGTGTACGGCCGGGCCGATCTTCTCGGGTGTGTCGTCGAGGCGATAGACGTCGGTGGGCTGCAGGATCTCCACCGTGCCGCCGAGCTGCTTGAGCTGGCCGGCAACGCGCTCGGCGATCTGATTCAAGCCTTCGACATCCTTGCTGCCGGATTCGATGCTGACGAGATCGCGCAGCGTGTCGAGCAGCGGCTGCTGCTCCTTTTGCGCCAGCGCATGGACGTCGGCCACGACATTCGCACTGGGCTCCGCATGCGCCGGCATTGCCGCACATGCCAGCCAGAGCGACGCGATCAACGGAGCAACGAGCGATGGAGCAGGGTGGGATCGAGACATTCGTGGCGGCCCTAGGTTGGGGGGATGGCGCGGTATGCCCGTGTTTCCGGCGCTTGTCACGCGCCCGGGGCACCCGGCATGCCCGGCCGAGGCGGACGTGATGGGAAGGGCCAGGGCGCCGGCCGCCTAAGCCTAAAGTCGTAGGATCGGATGGCGTGGGAGCTGAGCATTTTTGTCCCTCACATCGTGAGGGATGGAAATCGGACGACACTTGTTCCATGCTGGCCCCCAAGCCTCGGCAAGAAGGCCCACCGTCACAATCCATCAGGGTAGGAAATCATGAAAAGACGAGATTTTATCAAGGTCACCGGGCTTGGTGCGGCGGGTGTCGCCACGCTCGCCGCTCCAGCGATCGCGCAGACGACGCCCGAGATCAAATGGCGCATGCCGACGAGCTGGCCGAAATCACTCGATACGCTCTATGGCGGCGCCGAGATGATGGCCAAGATGGTCGCGGAAGCGACCGACAACAAATTTCAGATTCAGACATTTGCCGGCGGCGAGATCGTGCCGGGCCTTCAGGTGCTCGATGCCGTGCAGAACGGCACCTGCGAAATCGGCCACACCGCGTCCTACTATTATTTCGGTAAGGACCCGACCTTTACTTTCGGCTCGGCTGTGCCGTTCGGACCGAACATGCGCATCAACCAGGCCTGGTACATGCTGGGCGGCGGCAGGGACATCCTCAACGAGTTCTACAAGAAGTACAACGTCGTCTCGCTGCTTGCTGGCAACACCGGCTGTCAGATGGGCGGCTGGTTTCGTAAGGAGGTCAAGACGCCTCAGGACTTCAACGGGTTGAAATTCCGCATCGGCGGCTTCGCCGGAAAAGTGATGGCCAAGCTCGGCGCGGTGCCACAGCAGATCGCCGGTGGCGACATTTATCCTGCGCTGGAGAAGGGCACCATCGACGCCGCCGAATGGGTCGGCCCCTATGACGACGAGAAGCTCGGCTTCGTCAAGGTCGCGCCGCATTATTACTTCCCGGGCTGGTGGGAAGGCGGGCCCATGCTGCTCGCCTTCGTCAACCAGGACAAATGGAACGCGCTGCCGAAGCACTATCAGAGCATCCTCGAGCAGGCGGGACACTACGCCAACAACTGGATGATGGCGAAGTATGACCAGTCCAATCCGCCGGCGTTGCGACGCTTGCTCGCGGCCGGCGCCAAGCTGCATCCGTTCTCGCCGGAGGTCATGCAAGCCTGCTTCAAGGCGGCAAAGGAGCTGCACACCGAAGTCTCGGCCAGCAACGCGGACTTCAAGAAGGTTTACGAATCGCTGACCGCGTTCTCGAACAACGGATATCAGTGGTTCCAGGTTGCCGAAGTCGGCTATGACAACTTCATGGCGCGCAACTCGCAGAGCTGATCGCAGAGCGCACGATCGGCCCAGACAAAAAACCCGGAGCGCAAGCTCCGGGTTCTTTTTTGCGGGTGGGCCGGGCGCTATTGCTTCGGCTGGCCGAAGTCGAGCGGCGGCAGATCGATCTGGGGAATCTCGATCTTGATGCTGTTGGGATCGACGGTGGACTGCACGCCCTTGTAGTGCATCACCATCGACGGGAACATGATCACCAGAAGCACCATGATCATCTGGATGACGACGAACGGCACCGCACCCCAATAGATCTGTCCCGTCGTGACCGGCTCCATGCGCTTGCCGGTCACGCGATCGGTATAACGTTCCTTCGGCGCGACCGAGCGCAAATAGAACAGCGCAAATCCGAACGGCGGATGCATGAACGACGTCTGCATGTTGACGCCGAGGATGACGCCGAACCAGATCAGGTCGATGCCGAGATGCTCGGCCGCGGGCCCGAGCAGCGGGATCACGATGAAGGCAAGCTCGAAGAAATCGAGGAAGAACGCCAGCACGAACACGAAGGCGTTGACGAAGATCAGGAACCCGATCTGGCCGCCGGGCAGGGAGGTCAGCAGGTGCTCGACCCAGACGTGACCGCTGACGCCGTAGAAAGTGAGCGAGAACACGCGCGCGCCGACCAGGATGAAGACGACGAACGCGGACAGCTTCGCCGTCGATTCGGTGGCCTGACGGATCAGGTCCCATGTCAGTCGCCGCTTCGCGGCTCCGAGAATGAGGGCGCCGGCTGCACCCATGGCGCCGCCTTCGGTGGGCGTCGCGACACCGATGAAGATCGTGCCCAGCACCAGGAAGATCAGGAACAGCGGCGGCACCATGACGAAGGTGGTCTGTTGCGCCATCTTCGAGAGGAAACGGAAGCCCGTCAGCTTGTCGATGGCCCAGTTCGCGATGGCGACGAAGAACGCGAAGAGGATGCCGAAGAACATGCTGAGCACGACGAAGTCGGCGCCGTGTGTCTCCGAATTCCGCATCATGAACCAGCCGAACACACAGCTCGCCAGGAACAGCACGCCGAGCGACTTCAGGCCGCGGTCGCCGCTCTCCTCGCGGAAGCCGATCGCTTCTTTGGGAAGACCCGGCGCCGCCTTCGGGAAAATCATGGTGACGAGGAACGCGTAACCCGCATAGAGGCCGGCGAGCACCAGGCCCGGAATGAACGCGCCCTCATACATGTCGCCGACCGACTTGCCGAGCTGGTCGGCCATCACGATCAGGACGAGCGAGGGCGGAATGATCTGCGCCAGCGTGCCGGAGGCCGCGATGATGCCGGTCGCCACGCGGCGGTCGTAGCCGTAACGCAGCATGATCGGCAGCGAGATCAGGCCCATCGAGATCACCGACGCCGCCACGACGCCGGTGGTCGCCGCAAGCAGCGCGCCGACGAACACCACCGCGTAGGCGAGGCCGCCGCGGATGGTGCCGAACAACTGACCGATGGTGTCGAGCAGATCCTCGGCCATGCCGGAGCGCTCGAGCACCAGTCCCATGAAGGTGAAGAAGGGAATGGCGAGCAGCGTGTCGTTGTTCATGACCCCGTAGACGCGCTCCGGCAGCGCCTGGAGAAAGTCCGGGTGGAATTGCCCGAGTTGAACGCCGATGATGGCGAAGAACAGGCCGACGGCGCCGAGCGAAAATGCCGCCGGGTAGCCGAGCAGCAGCACGACGACGAGCGTCGCGAACATGATAGGCGCCAGATTGGCGATAATAAACGCGGTCATGACTTCCCCCTAAACCGTCGCCAACGGCTACTTTTTTTCGATCGCTTCGACGAGGTGCTCGACCTCGGCCTCCAGTGCGGACACCTGCGACTCGTGTGGGTCCGGGATCATGCCGCGCATGATCGCAATTCGCTTGATCAGTTCGGAAATGCCTTGAACGAGCAGGAGGGCGAAGCCGATCATGATCAGCGCTTTTGCCGGCCATTGCGGCAGGCCGCCCGCATTGCCGGATTGCTCGTTGATCTGGAGCGAGCGCAGGAAGAACGGTACCCCGGTGACGATCATGACAATGGTCAGCGGGATCAGGAAGAAGATGTGGCCGATGATGTCGATGATGTTGCGAACCCGCTTCGGCATCATGCTGTTGAAGATGTCGATCCGGATGTGCTCGTTATCGAGCAGCGTCCACGACGAGCACAGCAGGAATACGATGCTGAAAAGCACCCATTGCAGCTCGAGCCACGAGTTGGAGGACGTGTCCAACGTCTTCCGAATGATCGCATTCAGCGCCGAGATGACGACGGCGAGCAGGATCAGCCAAGCCAGACGCTTGCCCGTCCAACGTGTGAACGCGTCAATTCCATTGCTCAGCTTCAGGAGCGCTTGCAAGATTGGTCCTCCCCGATTTGCCCCGGCCGTCTTGACTGCGCCGAGTGGCGCGTTGGCTTGTCTCGCCGCGCAGGCATGAGGCAGCCGCACCAAACCAGCGAGTTTGCCGCCAGTCAATCGGAAGTTTGTTGATAGTTAAGGGGAATAAGCCGCGGCCGGCCCGCCGATGCTAGCCGCCGGTGACGCTCATGTGCCTGGAGACGCTGGGGCGGTCGTGGCGGCGGTCGATGATGAAATCGTGGCCCTTGGGCTTCAGCCCAATGGCGCGGTCGATCGCATCCGCAAGCAGCGAATCGTCGTCCGATGCACGCAGAGGTTTGCGCAAATCGGAGGCATCCTCGTGGCCGAGGCAGGTGTGCAACGTTCCCGTGCAGGTGACGCGCACGCGGTTGCAGGATTCGCAGAAATTATGAGTCATCGGGGTGATGAAGCCGAGCTTGCCGCCGGTCTCGGCGACGCTGACATAGCGCGCCGGCCCGCCGGTGCTCTCGGCCAGATCGGTCAGCGTGAACTGCTGGGCGAGGCGCGCGCGCACCAGCGACAGCGGCAGGTATTGGTCGATTCGTCCGGATCCGATCTCGCCCATCGGCATGACCTCGATCAGCGTCAGCCCCATGCCCTTGCCGTGGGCCCAGCGCATCAGGTCGGGAAGCTCGTCCTCGTTGAGGTTCTTCAGCGCAACGGCATTGATCTTGACCGCGAGGCCCGCAGCGCGTGCCGCCTCGATACCTTCCAGCACTTTGTCGATCTCGCCCCACCGGGTGATCTCGCGAAACTTTTGTGGGTCGAGCGTGTCGAGCGAGACGTTGATGCGGCGGACGCCGCAATCGGCGAGTTCGCTCGCGTATTTCGCAAGCTGGGTGCCGTTGGTGGTCAGCGTCAGCTCGCCCAGCGCACCGCTCTCGAGATGCCGCGACAGCGAGCGCACCAATGTCATCACGTTGCGGCGGACCAGCGGTTCGCCGCCGGTGAGCCGCAGCTTCTTCACGCCCTTGGCAATGAAGGCCGAGCAGAGCCGGTCGAGTTCCTCCAGCGTCAGCAGGTCCGCCTTGGGCAGGAACGTCATGTCTTCCGACATGCAGTAGAAGCAGCGCAGGTCGCAGCGGTCGGTGACGGAGACGCGCAAATACGAAATGGTCCGTCCGAACGGATCGGTCATCGCGCTCGACAGCGCGGCGCGGGGGCTCGCGGAAAGTCCGTTCATACCAAATGCCTTGTCACTTGCGGCAACGCGAGCAGTTTTGCTTCAGCGGTGTCCTGGAAGCAATCTAAGCATCGAACGCGTCAGAGACAATTGGGGCGTTAGCGGAGGTCAGCGCTTGCCCGTGTTCGGATCGGGGAACGGCGAGCCCGCAGCCGGTGCGGCAGCAGCAGCCGGGGCGGTGGCGGGCGCCGCCGGTTTCGGCTTCTTCGGCCGGTGCGGCTTGCGGACCGGTTTCGGCGGAACGGCCGGCTGGAGCTCCGCGAAAACCGGGTTGGGGTCGGTGGTGACCGAGGCGGGCGTCGTGAAGTCGCCGGGGTTCTTGATGACGTTCACCGGCACGCTTACCGGCTGGTATTTCGGCAGCGCGAAAGCGACCGTGAAGGGGACGTCGGGGGCGGGAACCGATACGGAGCAGGGGGTCTTGCAGCCCTGTCCGAGCGAGGTCGTGGCGTCAGCACCCGCAGGATTGGATTCGAGCCGGACCTGGACGGTCGGCGGGGCCGATTTGAACATGTTCCAGGAAGTTGAAGACATCGAGGAGCAGCCGGCAAGGCTCGTTGCCCCGAGGACGCTCACTCCAGCTAATGCAAACGAGATGACACGACGCATGACATTCACCTAGTGCGGCGAACCGCCACACCCCGGACAAACTTAGGAGTGTCGTTCCGAGCGAGCAACCGGCGGGCCTCGCATAGTTAATAGATGGTTAACGCGGGATTTCTGCGGAATAATCAAGCTATCTCAGCTATTTGAGATCTGCCTGCGCAGTCATCAGGCTGCTGGCGGCTGCCGGCAGGTCGCGCATGTGATGGATCAGCCGGTCCGGCTTCAGCTCGGCGATCGGGACGTCCGTATAGCCGAAGCTGACCCCGATCACGGGAACTCCGGCGCGCCGGGCCACGCCGACATCGGGTCCGGCGTCGCCGACCATGATGCTGGCTTTGACCTCGCCGCCGGCCCGCGCCACCGTTTCGCGGAAAATGGTCGGATCGGGCTTTTGGACGCCAAAAGTGTCGGCGCCGCAGATCGCGGCGAAGCGTCGGCTCAGGTCGAGCTGGTCCAGCAGGCGCTTCGACAGCCATTCCAGCTTGTTGGTGCAGACCGCGAGACGATGGCCCTGGGCCGCAAAATGGTCGAGTGCGGCCTCCAGTCCCTCGAAGGGCCGGGATTCGACGGCGATATTGTCAGCGTAATAAGCGATGAAATCGGCCGTCATCCGGTCCATGTCGGCAACCGTGACGCTGCGGCCCTCGGCCTCCAGCCCCCGCTCGATCAGCTTGCGGGCGCCGGCGCCGATCATGTTGCGGGCCGAGGCCATCGGCACGGGCGGCAGCCCTTCGCGGTCGAGCACGTAATTGAGCGCGGTGATCAGGTCGGGCGCCGTATCCACAAGCGTGCCGTCGAGATCGAAGACGATGGTGTGGGGGGAGGTCATGGTCCAGCGCTACCGGCCCGGCCCCGCCCGCGCAAGGGCGGAAGCCATAAGATCACCTTATAAGGTGGGGCGGGAGGCCTGTTCCCCAGACCCTGTTCTCCGAGGGAAAACGAGGCTACACAGGCCGCCGCGAGCCTATAAGGCACGACACTCGTAATTCAGGGACGGCGCAAACGTGAATATGGACCAGTTGAAGCGGCAGGCTGCGGCGCGCGCCCTCGAGGACGTCCGTGACGGCATGCAGCTCGGGCTCGGCACCGGCTCGACCGCAAAACATTTCGTCGAGCTGCTCGGCGAGCGGGTCCGCGCTGGACTCAAAGTGATCGGCGTGCCGACCTCCGAGGCGACGCGCCTCGATGCAATCCGCTGCGGCGTGCCGCTGACCACGCTGGACGAGATCGACCATCTCGACATCACCGTCGACGGCGCCGACGAGATCGATCCCGAACTCAATCTGATCAAGGGCGGCGGCGGCGCGCTGTTGCGCGAGAAAATCGTGGCGGCCGCCTCGGATCGCATGATCGTGATTGCCGACGACACCAAATGGGTCCCGACACTTGGCCGCTTTCCGCTGCCGGTCGAAGTCATCCCGTTCGGGCTCGGCGCAACGCGGCGCGCGATCGAGAAGGCGTTTGCGGAATGCGGCGTTTCCGGGCAGATGGCGGTCCGCAACGGCAAGGACGGCCACGTTTTCGTCACCGATGGCGGCCACTGGATCGTCGATGCCCAGCTCGAAAAGATTGAGGATCCCGCCCGCCTTGCCACGGCGTTGAGCGCGATCCCCGGCGTCGTCGAGCATGGTTTGTTCATCGGCTTGGCCAGCTCGGCTGTTTTGGCGGGTGGCGAAGGAATTCGCGTGATTGAACGGCGAAAGCCGAAAGGAGACTAGGAATGAAGAGCGTTTTGAAATTGTTGCCGGTCGCGACTCTCGCTGTGGGACTGGCCCTCTCGGTCACCCCGGCCGGGGCCCAGCAGGCCGCGGCGCCGAAATCGTCGCCGGCCGCCGTCGCGGCCGCCAAGGAGATCCTGGCGATCAAGAACGCCAGTGCGATGTACGCCAACGCGGTGCCCGGCCTGGTCGAGAAGACCAAGATCGCGCTGATCCAGCAGAACCTGAACTACCAGAAGGACCTCACCGAGGTCGCCCAGATCGTCGCCCAGCAGCTCAAAGGCCGCGAGAGCGAAATCGGCGATGGCATGGCGCAGGTCTATGCCAGCGAGTTCACCGAGCAGGAGTTGAAGGATCTCGTCACCTTCTACAAGTCGCCGCTGGGCAAGAAGCTGATCGAGGCCGAGCCGCGCGCGATCGGGCTGAGCATGGCCTTCATGAACTCCTGGGCCCAGAACTTCTCCGAGACCGTGATGGGCAACTTCCGCGCCGAGATGCGCAAGCGTGGCAAGGAGATCTGACAGTTCCTATCTGATCAGAATCCGGATCATGTTCTGAAAGAGGTCGGAGTGGACAATGGCTGAATTCGACGTCGACCTCTTTGTCATCGGTGGCGGTTCGGGCGGCGTGCGTGCCGCCCGCATCGCGGCCGGCTACGGCGCCCGCGTCATGATCGCGGAAGAGTACCGCATGGGCGGGACCTGCGTGATCCGCGGCTGCGTACCGAAGAAGCTGTTCGTCATCGGCTCGCATTTCCGTCACGAGATCGAGGACGCCGCCGGCTTTGGCTGGACCGTTCCGCCTGCGACCTTCGACTGGCCGACGCTGATTGCCAACAAGGACAAGGAGATCGCGCGTCTGGAGGCGGCTTACACCGCCAATGTCGAGAAGTCAGGCGCGCAGATCGTCAAGAGCCGGGCGGTGATCGAGGACAAACACACGGTCCGCCTGCTCGAGAACGACCGGAAGATCACCGCAAAATACATTTTGATCGCCACCGGCGGCGCGCCCAATCACGGTGCTCCGATTCCCGGCATCGAGCACGTGATCTCCTCCAACGAGGCGTTTCACCTGACCAGGCTGCCGAAGCGGATCGTGATCCAGGGCGGCGGCTACATCGCGCTGGAGTTCGCCGGTATCTTCGCCGGCTTCGGCTCCGACGTCACAGTCATCTATCGCGGCGACAACATTCTTCGCGGGTTTGACGAGGATGTTCGCGCTCACGTCCGCGCCGAGATGGAGAAGCAGGGCATCACCATCCTCACCGGCTGCACGGTGACGAAGGTCGATCGGCACGGCGAGGAATTCACCACGCATCTGTCGAACGGATCGAGCCTTGCCTCCGACCAGGTGATGTTCGCGATCGGCCGCCATCCGGCGGTGGCCAATCTCGGCCTGGAGAAGGCCGGCGTCGCCATCAATCCGCGGAACGGCGGCATCGCCGTCGACCATTTCTCCAAGAGCTCGGTCGACAGCATCTATGCGATCGGCGACGTCACCCATCGCTTCAACCTGACGCCGGTCGCGATCCGCGAGGGCCATGCGTTCGCCGACACCGTGTTCGGCAAGCGCGAGGTGCAGGTGGATCACGCCAACATCCCGACGGCCGTGTTCTCGCAGCCGGAGGTCGGCACCGTCGGCCTCACCGAGACCGAGGCCCGCGCGCAATTCAGCCACGTCGACATTTACAAGACCACGTTCCGGCCCATCAAGGCGACGATGTCGGGCCGCGATACCCGCGTGCTGATGAAGCTCGTCGTCGACGGCGCCTCCGACCGCGTGCTAGGCTGTCACATCGTCGGCGATGCCGCGGCCGAGATCACTCAGGCGGTCGCGATTGCGGTGAAGATGAAGGCGACCAAGGCCGATTTCGATGCGACGATTGCGCTGCATCCGACCGCGGCCGAAGAGCTCGTCACCATGCGCACCCCGACCGCCCGCCACGTCCGCCAGGCGGCGGAGTAACCCCGGCGCTCAGCCGTAGAGGTACCCGACCGGCTTGCCCTCGGTGCGCAGAGGACGGATGTCCTTCTGCGTGATGATCTGACCGGCGAGGCCGTCGATCTCGTGTCTTTGCGTCGGCGTCCAGCTGCGGAGGTCGTTCATGCCTTTGAGAAGGCCGAGCCGAAGGACCTGCGTGTTCTCACCGATACCGACGAGGCTTGTGGCGTTCTTGCCTGCCGTCACCACGTCGCCGGCCGTGAGCTCAAAGGTCTCGCCAGTCTTGTTCCTGAATTCGGCCGTGCCGCGGATCACGCGGTAGATCACGACCTCGCCCTTGGCGAAACAGGTGGTGTCCGCCGCTGCCGACGTGCTCTTGGGCAACAGCGATTGGCCGCGCGGGTCGGTTGCGATGATGTGGCCGGCGACGAGATGACCGCTCGGCACTTCGATGCCGATGTCGCGCACATAGACCGGCATGGATGATTTGACCGGGCTGTCGGTGAGCGGCTTGAACAGCGCATCGAGCGCCAGCGGGTCCTGGAGCCAAAAGCCTGCGTCCGCAGGGCGATCATGCAGAGAGTGGCTCCACGCCACCCGTGGCGTCTCGTCTTCGTTGATCTGATCCGGGCCGACAATGGTCGGGTTTGGAAAGGTCGTCGGATCGGTGATGAAGGCTTCGAGGAATTTGCCGGAATAGCCCATGGAAATTGGATCCGGCGCCACCGTTTGTGGCGTCTTCAAATTCTCTTCGGTCGACAGTCCCGACCAAGTGTAGAACAGCTGGCGGTGCACGATCGCGCTTTGCAGCATCACCGCGCCGGGGCCGACATTGTAGAAGCGCCCGTCATAGTCGAAGGTGAACGCGCCCGAGGTGACCAGTACGAGCTGAAAGCCGCCCGGTGGCAGATGAAGATGGAAATCTGTCGGACCGGTGTCGGGCAGATAGATCGGCAGGTTGGTCGCGACCTCGTGCAGCAGGAAAGTTTCGTTGTTGGCGTGAAAGCCCTCGTTGGCGCGATTGTAGAGGGCCTGCGGCCGGTACGTCGCCTCGAACTTCGCATTCCGGTCGCGGTCGATCGCCACGAAATCCCGGTCGTTGAGGCGAAGGGGGGCGCCGTCCGGGCGGGTCAGGCCGGTGATTTTGAGATCGCCGGCGGCATGCACGTTCATGGCAGTCTCCGATTCTAGGCCGCTCACCCGGTCTCTCTCGGCGCACGCATCTTGCTGCTGCAATCAGGAGAGCAGGGGATCAGGCCTGATGCTGCCTTGCGAATTTTGGGCCAGTCGAGGAGCCAGGCGGCACGAAGGCTTCGCAACGAGCCGCCACGCGAAGAAAAATCGAGGTTGCACCTGAGGTTAGATGACACGCTTGACCAGCCTGCATGGCCGTGTTCGCGAAGTCTGCCAGCCCGGCGATGAGAGGTGTCTTGTCTATTTTGTCGGCATTCTGGCGCGGACGTGCAGCTGCGCCGATCAGGAGAAGTCGGCGGCCCGGTGTCCGAAGCCGTTCATTCGAAAGATCGACGGACGGTCCGCTCGGGCTTGCCGTACGGGCTGTCGGCCCACTTCGCCATGTCCGCCGCACGCGCCTCGATGAGCTCGCACCACAGGCAGCTGAGCTCCGCGCGCCCTTTGGCTGAGAGCATCGGAATGAGTCCATGGCCGCAGCCAGCGCAACATTTGATGCGATTCATGGTTCTCTCCGCCACCTTCCGAATTCAGGAGCGACATTGTTGCTCCCGAAGCTTGCGCGGGCGCTATGAGGGAGCAGCAACGCCTGCGGTCGAGACGCTCGTGCCCGAGATCGTCGCGTTTGCAATCCAGCGCGCCACCGCGGCGATGTCCGCATTGTCGCGGAAGGCGCGAAGCTGAAATTCCGCCGAGCTGCCGCGTTCGACGATGGTGCGACAGTGTTCGACCTCGGTGGCGCAGTTCAGCGCGGCCGCGTCCCCGGCGATGTCCTCGATCACGCGGGAGAGCAGCTCGGAGATCTCGACCGGCCCGTCCTTGGACGCAAAGATGCAATCGGTGCCGTAGCGCTGGGCGCGCCATTTGTTCTCCACCGCAATCGCGCGTTCGACCGCGGTGACCTCTTTCGAGAGATGAGGTCGGAGGTACAGATAGCGGGTGAGGCAGCGATAGAGCGAGGCAATGGCAACGGCGTCGTCGACGAAGGTGCAGGTGTCGGGCGCACGCAGCTCGAGGGTGGGGTGCTTCATCGAGGGGCGCATGGCCCACCAGATGTGGCTTTCATCGGGGATCACGCCGGAGCGCTGCAACGCGCCGACATATTCGTCGTATTCCTGGCGGCTCTCGAATAATTCGGGCAGGCCGGTGCGCGGCAGCTCGGAATAGGCGGCGAGCCGATAGCCCTTCAGCCCGGTCTTGTGTGAATTCCAGAATGGGGAGGAGGCCGACAGGGCGATGAACAAGGGCAGATGCGGCAGCGTCGCTCGCATCACCGCCATGCGCTTCTCGGGATCGGGCAACTGGACGTGCACGTGCATACCGCACATCAGGTTGCGGTGACCGATGCTGCGCAGATCCTCGATCATCTCCTCGTAGCGCGGCTTCGGGCTCGGCTGCGACATGCGCCAGACCGCGGTCGGATGCGTGCCGCAGGCCATGATCACGAAGCCGTATTGTGCTGCGACGTTTGCGACTTCGCGACGCAGGAAGCGAAGTTCTTCGCGCGCGTCGGCGACGTCGACATGAACGTTGGTGGCGACCTCGAGTTGCGACTGCAACATCTCCCGCATCGCCTGGCCGCCTGTCGACCAATTCGCAGATTCGAATAGCTCATTGGGGGTCTGGATCGCGACCTCCAGGCTGCGGCGATCGGCGAGGAAGTATTCCTCCTCAATACCGAACGAATATTCCGCAGCCTTGCCGCGTCCGCCGGCCGAGCGAATGACGAGGTGCTGCTTGCCTTCCGAGGAATCGAGTCGCAGCAGTTTCAAGACGTCTGACGCCAATGTCATCGTGCCACCCGACCAAGGTATTTACCCGCGGGCGATAATCCTTCTGGCAGGAGCGGGTTCCGCGTCGGCCTCACTGGAAATTGCAAGATCGAACGGAACAATTTTCGCGCTTTCGGACGCACGTGCGATCAGTGCGTGATTCGCGGGCACTTCCGTCCAGTCCGTTTCCTTGTCGAAAGGCTCGGACACGACGATGACCTGGCCGCCAGCCTCACGAAAATACAGTGTGTTGGCGGCATCGTTGACCGCAACCCGGAAGGCATAGAGATCCCGGCCGTTGGCGATGGCGCTGGTGAAGCGTAGCCGCTCCCGAAGCTCGCCTTCGTTGACGAGGCCGACAAGGGATCGCAGCACGCGATGCGTTGCGCCGAGCGGATCGGCGTCGAGACCCGCGCCCATCATGGCGAGAAATACGGCTTCCGAATCGGTCGTGCCTGTCCGCGAAGGATAGTAGGCGTCGGGGATCAGCGCCTCGACCTTGCGCCGCAGGCGATTCCAGCTGCCGACGAAACCGTTATGCATGAACATCCAGTGGCCGCAGGCAAAGGGATGACAGTTCTGCCGTGTCACCGCCGTGCCGGTGGCGGCGCGCACGTGGGCGAAGAAGAGGTGCGAGCGCAGATGTCGGCAGAGATAGCGGAGATTCTCGTCCGACCAGGCCGGGCGTGTTTCACGATAAAGCCCAGGCTCCGGATGCTCGCCGTACCAGCCGAGACCAAAACCGTCGCCATTCGAGCCGGCCGTCGACTGGAGCGAGCGGATGCTTTGCGCGATCAGCGAATGCTCGGGCTCGGTGACATAGGGCTCGAAAGACGTGGTCTCGCCACGGTATGCGATCCAGCGACACATGGGAATCCTGTCAGGAGATGCTTGCTGAAATGTATCAACGAACCTGACAGGAGGATGGTTCCCGACAGCGAGTGTCGGGAACCAAGTGGTCACTACACCGGCACCGGAATCAATGGAGCAACCTCGCGATCACCTGCGCTCTCGCTCAATGCGAGACCTTGCGCGACGCCGACCCGGTCGGCCTCGGGACGGTTCTGGCTCATCTTGCGCTTGCCTTCGAACCGCACGACGGGAATGCGCACGCCGACAATTCCACGCAATTGCGCGGCGATGAAATCCGCAGGGGCATCCGTCACGGCCCACGGCTTTGCACGCGATCCTTCGTGCCTGTTCGTGAGCCGCGTCACGACGTCGAGCAGGCGCTCGGGCTCCTGGAAGAATTCGACCGGGCCGTAGGCATGCACCGCGACGTAGTTCCAGGTCGGCACGACCTTTTCGGTCTCCTGCTTGGTCGCGTACCAGGACGGCGTCACATAGGCGTCGGGACCGCTGAAGATCGCCAGCGCATCTCCGATCGGCGGCAGTTTCCATTGCGGATTGGCTTTCGCCACATGTCCGTACAGCACGCCATGCTCGCCTTCGCTCTCATCGAGAAAGAGCGGCAGCGGTGTGGCGACCGGGCCTTCGGTGGTGGCCGTGACCAGACTGGCGAGGCGGGCGCCGCGAATGGTCGCCCGGATGCTCTCGATATCGTCCTTGAAGGCGGGAGGGATGTACATGGTCTATCTCCGGTGTTGGTCTGGAGATAGCCGGAATCTGGCCTATAATAAACTGCCAGTTATCGCCTATTTAATCAGTCCAGTTCGGCGACGGCCTGTGCGAGAAGCCTGCAGCCGCGCTCGATCTGTGACACCTCCAGTGCCGAATAGCCCATGACGAGGCCGACTGTCTTCCGCGGTCGGCGAGGTCCGACGAACAGTGCCGAGACGGGATAGATGCCGACGCCCTTTGCATGGGCCGCCTTGATCAACGCGTCCTCTCGCTTCTGTGGCAGGTTGTCGAACCACGCCACGATGTGCAGGCCGGCGGCCGTGCCCTCGATCCGGACGCGATCCCCGAACCGGCGGCGAAGCGCGTCGAGCAGCGTGCGCTGGCGTTCGGCGTTGCGCCGGCGCACGCGTCTGATGTGGCCGTCATAGGCGCCGCTTTCCAGCATCGACGCGAGTGCGTCCTGTTCGATCAGCGGCGTGTGCCGGTCCATGATCTGCTTGGCGGCGGCGAACAGGGATCGCAGGGCGCTGGGCACCACCAGATATCCAATCCGCAAGGTCGGCGACAGCGTCTTGGAGACGGTGCCGAGATAGATCACGTTGCCGCCGCCTTCCAGCGCATGCAGCGGCGGGATCGGCTTGGTGTCGTAGCGATACTCGCTGTCGTAATCGTCCTCGATCACGTAGGCGTCGTTTGTCCGGGCCCAGGCGAGCAATTGGTGCCGGCGTCCGATCGGCATGACGCCGCCGAGCGGATATTGATGCGACGGCGTGACATAGGCGAGGCGGGCTTCGACGCCATCGAGCCGCGCTGTCTCCAATCCATCCGCGTCGACGGGAATCGGGATCGTCTTGGCGCCCGTCGCCGCAAAAGTATGCCGCGCCATCTGATAGCCGGGATCCTCCATCACGAAGCGGTCGCCGGCATCGAGCAGCAGGCGCGCGCAGATGTCGAGGCCTTGCTGCGAGCCGTTGACGACGACGATCTGATCGACCTCGCAGCGGACGCTGCGCGACCGCCACAGATAGCCTTGGAGCGCGGTCCGCAGCCGCAGCGCGCCGCAGGGGTCATCATAGGCCAGCCGCTCGGGCTTGCGTGCCATCGCAGCAGTCACGGCCTTCTTCCATGCCACTACCGGGAAATCCGACGGCGCAAGCTCGCCATAGCGGAAGTTGGCGACGAGCCCGCGCGGCGGCTCGGTCCAGCGCGGCGGGTCTTGAAGCAACCGGTCCCCGAAAGCCGACAGCCGCACCTTCCGCGCCGACGGTCGCGACACTACGCGCGCGTGTCCTCGCTCGACGACGGCGCGAGCCACACGCGGCCGCGCGCCATGGCGTGTCTCGATGAAGCCTTCGGCGGCGAGCTGTTCGTAGCCGATCGTCACGGTCGAGCGTGCCACGCCCATCTCGCCGGCCAGCGCGCGGGAGGACGGCAGCAAACCGTCGATCCCGTACACCCGCGCCAGGATCTGATCTCTCAAGGCCTCGTAGATCTGGCGCGCGCCCATGCGGTCGGCACGGGGCGCGGGATTGGTCTTCATCTGGGTCATCCACATTCCAAGCCGGCATTCGCCCGAGCGGACGATGTCGGAATGTGGTTCTAATCCCGTTCGCCGAGAGTTTCGACGTAAGCCTTGCCGTAGGGATGAAAATGCTCCTTGCGGCCCTGGTCCCACAGTGCCCTAAGGCCGGGCGTCGTGATGTCCCAATCCGGCCGGCACTTCATGCCGACTGCCCTGAGGTCCTGGCGGAGCTCTTCGACGGTTGGACGGCCGAAGAACCAATAGCCGTTGTAGATCTTGTGAATGACGAGGCCGGGCTCGAGCACGATCACGTGCGGAATCATCGGATTGTGGACGGGGTCGGTGTATTCGGCGATGTCGAGATCCTTCTGAACGAGGCGCCGCGAATCCGAGAGGAAGGGCCAGTGCGCTCCGACGCCGCTGCGATATTCGCTGGTCTGGGTGATGTTGTCGGTCGTGATCGTGACCATCCGGCAATAGCCCACCTCCATCTCGCGATGGAGCTGGAGCAAGCCTTCGGCCTGGCGGCGATCCTTCGGACAGTATCCGCCGCGGCCGAGCACGAGCACCATGGGATCGCCCGCCTGCAGTTCGGAGAGCTTTCGGTGCTTGCCGGTGTGGTCGCTGAGCTCGTAATCCGGGAAGGTTACTCCCGGCATGATGTCAGGTCGCATTACGCTCTCCCAGTTTTACAGATCAATCACGACGTCGTTTCGGGGCCGTGCGCAGCAGATCAGGACATTGCCGTCCGCCGGCGGATCGAGCGGATCCGGCGCATAGTCGACCGTCCCCGCGATCAATCCGCTCTCGCAATTGTGGCACACGCCGGTCCGGCACGACCAGCGCACGGGGACGTCGCAAGCTTCGGCCAATTCCAGCAGGCTGGCATAGGCCGGTCCCCAGCACACGTTGAGGCCGCTGCGGGCGAACGAAACCATCGGGCCGGGGCCAGGAGCGCCGACCGGCGAGTGCGCTCGCTTCTGCGGGGAGGACGCTATGCCAGGCGTCAAGGATGGTCCGGCGCCGAACAATTCGGTGTGGATGCGATCCGGTGCGATGCCCAACGTGGTGAGGCCAGCTTTCAGATCGCTCATGAAAGCTGCCGGTCCGCACAGATAGAAATCGCCGTCGCGCGGCACGCTCAGGCTCTGGAGCAGGCGTGCGTCGAGATGTCCGACCGTATCGAACGCCACATTGAGACGATCGCCCGGGTCAGGCGCGCTGTAGCAGACGTGGCTATGGTGATGAGAGAGCCCACCTAGCAATTCGCGCGTCTCGGCGGCGAACGCATGTTCGCGGCCGTTGCGGGTGCCGTGCAGCCACCATACGTCCCGCGTCGTGCCTTCGGCGGCGAGAGCGTGGAGCATCGCGAGCACCGGGGTGACGCCGATACCGGCGCTCAGCAGGATGACAGGCCGGGCCCCCGGTCGTAGCGTGAAACTGCCGCGTGGTGCACCGAGCTGCACGGCAGCGCCGTCCACCAGCTCGTCGGCGATGTAACGGCTGGCGGCGCCGTGAACTTCGCGCTTGATGCTGATGCGATAGGACGCGGCATCGGCGCAGCTCGAGAGCGAATAGCTGCGCGTCATCGCCTGCGCACCGGAAGGTTCGAGCCTGATGACGACGAATTGACCGGGCAGGGCGGCCGCCACGGGATGCCCGTCGGCGGGTTCGAGGATCAGCGACGTCACGTTGCCGCTTTCGGCGATCTTGCGCGCCACGCGAAAGGAGCGCAATCCGCGCCAGGCCGGAGGAGGGCTCGCCGCCGGCCCAAGCCCGGCGTTTCCCGCGGTCTTGTTGTCCTTCTGCTCGAGCAGCGCCTCGAAGGAACGGTGCCAGCCGCGACTCAGCGCGGGGATCCGCAGCGCGCGCTCGAGGCGTTCGCGCGGATGCGGCGGCAGATAAAGCAGCGCATTGATCTCGGACACGCTCATGCGCTCGGGTCCCACGGCGATCTGCGTGATCTCGTCACCGGCCTCGACGTCGCCTTCCTCGATCACGCGAAAATAGAACCCGGGCCGGCCGTGCCTGACGAGCAGTGCGGCCATGTCCGGCTCGTCCATGCGAATGCCGAGCCGGTAGCAGGTGACGCGCGGCTGGGTCACTTCGAACAGCGCGGAGCCGATCCTGTAGCGGTCTCCGATGCACACGCTGGTGTCGGCGAGGCCCTCGACCGTAAAGTTCTCGCCGAACTGGCCATGAACGAGGTTCGATCGACCCAGATGCTCCTGCCAGTACCGGTAGGATTCCTCCTGATAGACGAATACGGCACGATGTTCGCCGCCATGCCCGGCCGTATCGCCCTGGCCGTCGCCATCGATGTTGAGCCGGCGCACCCTGCGCGGGCCTGCGACCTGCGCCTTCCAGATGCCGGTGTGGACGGTCCGACCCTGCCAGGCGACGTCGCGCGGCAGGCCGACATTGACCGAAAGCAGATTTGCCATTGCGTGTTCCCGATCTGACTGCGCGGTTCTGCCGTCATCCTTGCATTCGGATGGGGTTTTTGGCTCGTTAGTCGTTGTTAGACGTTGCGAGCAAGCCTTGCCACCGGCGGCCTTGAGGCCAATCTCAGATGGCATAACGAGAACACAGTCAAACGGGAGATCACGATGGATGATCAGGGTAAGCTGGCCGCGCTCCAGCGCCATTGGGACGCTTCGGACGCGAACGATTTCGAGGCCGAGCACGACATCTACCGCGAGGACGCGGTGCTCGACTATCCGCAATCCGGCGAGCGGATTCGCGGTCGCAGCAACATCCAGCAGAGCCGGTTCGTACAACCGAACAAGAAGCGCTTCACGGTTCGGCGCATCGTCGGCGGTAACGATCTCTGGGTGAGCGAATTCGTGCTGACCTATGACGGCGTGCCGTCCTACGTCGTGAGCATCATGGAATTCCGCGACGGCCTCGTGGCGCACGAGACGCAGTATTTCGGCGACAGGTTCGAGCCGTCACCCTCGCGGGCGCATCTTGTCGAGCGCGTGGGGTAACACGGGCTCGGTCGCAACACGGAACCCGATGCGGCGGCTGGTCGCAGTCGCGTCGTCTTGATTCCGACAGCCCCATCTTTATGTGTGAAACGAACAAGAATCCGGGCCCCTCTGGCGAGGACGCCGACGCTGTCGGCAAAACCTCGTGATGTCGGATGACCTGTCCCGCGCGAATGCGATGGATCGGCCGATCGTCGGGCCTTCTTGAGAGCCTCTCCGACCCAATCGTCCCCATCGCAGCTCCGTGCGGTCATTTCGCAAGATAAGGGAGCAACGATGTCCGACGCCAAGCATTCCAATCCGATCGAAATCGAAATCACCGAGCCGTCCAGCCTGAACGAGCAGGCTGCGGTGGCGCTTGTGATCGTCGGCGCGCTGGTTGCCGTTGCCGACCGGCAAGTTTCGCCGGTCGAACGCGACGAGGTTGTCCGGTTCATCCGGGATCGCAAGCTGGCACCGCACATATCGGACGACCGGCTCTACGCGATGTTCGACGAGCTTGCCGAACGTCTCGAGGAGCCGGATTTCGCCAATGTGGTGATCGACAATTTGCGTCCGGTTTCGGACCTGCCGCTGTCGTCTCACCTCATGGAACTGTCGGAGCGCGTCGCGGCCGCGGACGAGGACGTGCATCCCCACGAAGTGCAGGCGATCAAGCTGTTGCGCCTGCTGACGCTGGTGCTGCCTCGTGCAAAGCAGGTGGCGCCCCGTGCAGTGCGCGCCGAACAGCGCATCGCCGCCGAGGAGTAAGCATGAGCGCAGTTTCGGACGAGGATAAGACAGGGACTGCTGGCGCTACCGGCCAGATGGCCGGCGGCGACCGGCGCCTCGACAAGCTCGTCCGTCGCCTGCCGCCGCGCATGGGCGACAGCGTCGCCTATCTGCTCAAGCCGTCCAGCCGCTGGGTGAGAATCCCTTCGGGCGCGCTGCTCATTGTCGGTGGTGTGCTCTCCTTCCTGCCGGTGCTCGGCGTCTGGATGCTCCCGCTCGGCCTCGCTTTGCTCGCGGAAGACGTGCCCGCGCTGCGATCCGCGCGCAGCAAGGTTTTGGATTGGGTCGAGCGGAAGAAGCCGCAATGGCTCGATCCGTCCGCACCGAAAAATGACCAATCATGACTGAATTCATCACCACCGAAGCGCTGACCGCGCTGCTTCAGGTCGTCCTGATCGACCTCGTGCTCGCCGGCGACAACGCCGTCGTCATCGGCCTTGCCGCAGCCGGCCTGCCGGCCGAGCAGCGCCGGCGCGCCATCGTCGTCGGCATCATCGCCGCGACCGCCCTGCGCATCGTCTTTGCCGGCGTCGCGACCCAGCTTCTGCAAGTGATCGGGCTGTTGCTCGCCGGCGGCGTGCTGCTGCTCTGGGTGTGCTGGAAGATGTGGCGGGAGCTGCGCGAGCAGTCCGCGCATGCGAACGAGCTCGCGTTCAGCCATGGTGGCAGCGGCGCTGCTCCTGCCTCCCGAAAGACCTTCAGGCAGGCGGCCGTGCAGATCGTCGCCGCCGACGTCTCGATGTCGCTCGACAACGTGCTCGCGGTCGCGGGCGCCGCGCGCGAGCATCCCTACATCCTCGCCTTCGGCCTGTTATTGTCGGTCGCGCTGATGGGCGTCGCCGCCGATTTGCTCGGCCGCGTGCTCCAGAAGCAGCGCTGGATCGGCTATGTCGGCCTCGCCATCATCGTTTACGTCGCCTTCGAGATGATCTATCGCGGCTCGCTCGAGCTCGCGCCTGTGATCGCGAGTCTCTGAGGCAGCGCGCCTGTCCATCATCCGGAGTGATCAATGACGTCCGAATCCAAAGCACCTTCGGTGGATACCGTGTCGGCGCCGCAAATCGGCCCGTTTGCCCAACTCATCTTTGGCTCGCGCTGGCTGCAGGTCCCGCTTTATGTCGGCCTGATCGTCGCGCAGGCCGTCTATGTGCTGCTGTTCCTGAAGGAGCTCTGGCACCTGGTCGTGCACTCGTTCGACGCCAGCGAGCAGCAGATCATGCTGGTCGTGCTCGGGCTGATCGACGTCGTGATGATTTCGAACCTGCTGGTGATGGTGATCGTCGGCGGTTACGAGACCTTCGTCTCGCGCCTGAACCTCAGCGGTCATCCGGACGAGCCGGAATGGCTGAGCCACGTCAACGCCAGCGTGCTCAAGATCAAGCTTGCGATGGCGATCATCGGCATCTCCTCGATCTCGCTGCTCAGGACCTTTATCGAGGCCGGCAATCTCGGCACGACGCGGAGCAATTTCACCGAGAGCGGCGTGATGTGGCAGGTGCTGATCCACCTGACCTTCATCATCTCCGCCATCGGCATTGCCTGGGTCGACCGCCTCAGCGAGGGCGGCCAGGGCAAGGGGCCCGGCCACGGCTGAGTGTGACAATACGGCCGCTCAAAGCCCGAAGGCTGCGCTCAGGGACGTCGGCTCCGCGCCAGCGTCTCGGAGGGCGTCTCGCCGAACGCCAATCTGTAGCCGCGCGAGAACTCACCAAGATGCCAGAAGCCGTTGCCGAGCGCTGCGGCCTTGACGCTCATGCCGCCGCCTCCGACCATGAGCTGGATGCGGGCGGACCACAGCCGCTTGAGACGCAGATAGTGGTGCAGGCTCACGCCGTGCACCGCGTGCGCGGCGGTCTGGAGCGTACGCACGGATACGCCGAGCGCAGAGGCCAGGTCGTCACTGTAGAGTGCCTTGCTGCCGGACCACATGACCATTTCATCGAGGCGCGCGATCAGCTTGCGGTGCTTGGCGAACGATCCGCGTCGCGCGGTCAGCCCGCCGGCCGGCGCCATGGCATCGTCGAGACAGGCGAGCAGCGTCTCCTGGATGGGTCGGTTGAGCGCCTCGAATTGCCGGGGATCGTTGCACGCCGAGGCGAGTGAGAACATCTCCAGGATAGCGGCGCGCAATCGCGCCATCGGATGGTCCTGCGCGCGAACATATGCGAGGCCCGTGTCGAAATCCGTCCAGCCGCGATGACGCATGTCCGAGTTGAAGCGCAGCATCAGGTAAGTGTTGGGATGATGCTCGATCGCGTCTACGGGGGTTTTGCCGCGCATGATCGCAATCGTTGAATTGTCGACCTCGCGGCCGTTGGAGGTGGAGTGAAACGTGAGGGGGACAACGAGGCCGACACCATTGTCCGTGCCGATCTCGGCCTCAAATCGCCGTGCAAAGGAGCGCTGGAGCACGAACAGCCCATCCTGGAGCGGCAGGATGGCGCGAGACAGCGAGAATTCGCGCGGGCGGAGCGGCGTGCTGATGCCGAGGCCGAGCACCTCGTTGGCGCGAAACTCGGCGAAATCCGAGAAGCGCTCGATGCCGAGGATTCGCGAAGGCTTCAGCCGAGCTAGCGGCATTTCGGGATCCTGGCGCGAGGGATGAGCCGCAAAATACAAACGGTATCAGATGGTCGACCGTCGGCCCTATCCCGGGAAACTACTGCGACGCTTCATCACGCAACCTGCGGATAGGCCGCGTTTTCCCGCCGCTCGCGCTCGCCCAGCTCGCGCACCAGCTCCTGGAGGAAGGATTCCGTGTGGGCGGGCAGGGTGCGCTCGGCGCGAACGTAGATGCCGAGATCTGACCACACCGGACTGCCGGCATTGTCGAGTGGCAGGAAGACGAGCCGGCTGTCGCGCGACAGCCTGTCGATGCCGAGCTGGGTCTGGAAGGCGACGCCGACGCCGCGCGCGGCGAGCTCGCGCATCAGGTCGATCGAGTTGGCCTGGATGGCAGGCTCCGGCGTCTCGGACAGCTGCGCGATCAGCGGCTGGAGCAGATGATAGATCGACAGCTCCGGCAGCGCGTGGATGACGGGAAAGGCGAGACATTGGGTTAGGGTGACCGTCTTGCGGCGCGCCAGTGGATGCTCGCGCGCGACGACGGCGCCGAGGCGAAACCGTTTCAAGGCGACCTGGCGCAGGTCCGGCGGATGGCGCAGCGCCATGGCGATGCCGATGTCGGCCTCGCCGCGGCTCAGGGCCTCCAGCACATCCGACGATCCCTTCACCTCGGTGGTGAAGCTGACGCGCCGGGCGCGGCCGCGATGTGAGGCGATCAGGTCCGGCAGCACCGATTCCGTGAGCGACTCGATGCAGGCAATGCTGACGGTGCCGTGCCAGGTCCCCGACAGGGACGCGACGTCCGAGCGGAAGCGGTCGAGGTCCTGGAGCACGTTCATGACGTGCCGGGCCAACATCTCGCCGACCGTCGTCAGCGTCAGGCCGCGCGCATTGCGCTCGAACAACGGTGACCCAACCTCCTGTTCGAGCTTGAGAATCTGGCGGCTTACGGCCGACGAGGCAACGTTCAGCAGGCGCGCCGCGGCCCGAATCGAACCGGTGCGGCGGACGGCGTGGAAGTACTGGATGGCCGGTGAGTGAAAGCGCATGGGATCCCCGGCCCACTATAGCTGTTGCCGAAACGGCATCAATATGTACGAAATTCTGTGCTTTTCGAGCACGCTCCTCCCACCTAGGTTCGCGCCCGGCTTGGCCGGTCCCGCCGGACCGTCATGCCATGCGCAACGAGGCGCCAGGGGATCCGGGGTGGACGAGAACATTGTTTGCGAGGTCGCGCCGGATACGCGTCTGGTCGATCGCCGTCGCGCGGCGGCCTATGTCGGCGTCACCGCCGGACGCTTCGAGCAGCTGGTGCGCGACAGCGTCGTGCCTGCACCTGTCATGGTGGACAACAAGCGGCGCTGGCCGCTCGCGTTGCTCGACGTCGCGAAGGACGCGGTTGTCAGCAGCAGCATGCCGTGCCTGCCGCAGGTAACGGTCGAGATTGCGCAGGACGCGCGTCCCTGCGAACGGGCCCCGGCACCGGCCTTGCACGAACTGCCGGACCAAAATTGGTTCGAGCAGCGCGCGCGGTTCGTTCAGCGCGTGCGCCGGTCGCTGCTGTCGGGCAACGAGATCCGTCTCTTGCGCGAGTTCAAGCTGCTCAGGCAGAACCAGATCAGCATGTTCGGCTATTACGGCAGCTTCGAAGCCCTGATGGTGCGCGGCTACATCGTCGAGCTCGCGCGAAAGCCGCCGTCGAGCCGTCCGCTGGTGACGTACCGGCTGACCGCGCAGGGCGAGCGGGTCCTGTCGGCGCTGAAGGACGAGCCGGCGATCTGACCGGCGCGGACAAGGCGACGGCATCGCTCGGCATCATCGCACGGCATGCAGCTCCAGAAACGCCTTCACGCCGGTGACGGTGCCGGTGTCCGACGGCACATAACCCGGCAGGGTGGCGACGGCCGCGCGAAAATCGGCGCCGCGGATGATCTCCAGGATGCGCTGCATCGGCCCGGTGTCCAGGAACGCGCGCTTGCAGACGAAGAAATAATCCTCGGTCAGGAGCCGGATGAAATCGAGGCCGAAATGCCGGGCGGCGGCTTCGACGCCGAAGCTCGCATCCGCCATGCCGCTGGCGACATAGGCTGCGACCGCGGCGTGGGTGAACTCGATCTGCTGCGCGCCGTTGATGCGGCTCTCGTCAATTCCGCTTGCCGCGAGCAGTTGGTCGAACAGGAGCCGCGTGCCGGAATCGTGGTCGCGGTTGACGAAGCGGACTTTTGGTCCGGTGAGATCATCAAGTGAAGCGATGCGCAGCGGATTGCCGCGCGCGACCATCAATCCCATTTCGCGTGTGACGAAGCTGATGATTCGATCCTCGCGCGGATCGAGCCATTCGCGCGCAGCCCTGATGCCCTGGGCGCGCAGCGCGCCGTGCGGCAGGTGCAGGCCGGAGAGATCGCAGGCGCCCTGCGCCAGCGAGACCAGCGAATGCTGGTTGCTGACATATCGCAGATCGACGCCGATGCCGGGCTCGCGGTCGAGGAATTCGCGCAGTTTTGCGACCGCAAAACCGTGGCTGGCATGTACGCGGATCACCGACGGGCGCTGCTCGAGGAACGGTTTGATCTCGCTCGCCAGTTCCTGCGCGAGGTTTTCAAGCTGAGGTCCGAGCCGGGCCTGCATGCGCTCGCCCGCCCACACCAGCCGCTCGCCAAACGGTGTGAGCTTTGAGCCCTTGCCGCGCTGGGTCTCGACCAGCGGTGTCCCGAAGAACTCCGACCATTGCTCGATCAGATTCCAGACATGGCGATAGGAGAGGTGCGCGTCCTTGGCCGCGCTGGTGATCTTCCCGGTCCTCCGGATTTCGTTGAGGACGCCGAGCATGATGATGGCTGTGCGCGGATTGCCCTCGCGGCGAAACCGCCATACGGCCTCGATCTCGATCTGAAGCATTGGTCCTCTTTATGAACTGGACTTCATATCAGGAGCGTCCATTTGCAAACCATATCATATTTACTCCGCTCGACAGACATCTGGCATACCAGAACTGGAGGAAATATGATGTCTGTTGCATATGACTTTGCACATTTGCCGGCCACCGAGTTCATGTCCCGGCCACAGCATCTGCTGATCGACGGCCGCCGCGTCGCGGCGAGCTCCGGTCGCACCTTCAAGTCGCTCAATCCGGCCACCGGGCAGGTCATCGCCGTCGTCGCCGAAGGCAACGAGGCCGATGTCGAGCATGCGGTCGCCGCCGCGCGCCGGGCTTTCGAAGGCTCCTGGCGCACGATGCGGGCGTCCGAACGCGGCCAGATCCTGCTGCGCTGGGCTGACCTGCTCAAGGCCCACGCCGAGGAGATCATCGAACTCGAATCGATCGACGCCGGCAAGCCGATCTCCGCGACATCGCGGCAGGATTTTCCGGCCGCCGTCGACACGCTGATCTACTACGCCGGTTGGGCCGACAAGATCAGCGGCGACGTCGTGCCCGTGCGCGATGATGCCCTGACCTACACCGTGCGCGAGCCGGTCGGCGTGGTCGCGGCGATCGTGCCCTGGAATTTCCCGCTGATGATCGGGATGTGGAAGCTTGCGCCGGCGCTGGCCTGCGGCTGCACCATCGTGATGAAGCCGGCCGAGCTGACCTCGTTGTCGGCGCTACGCATCGCCGAGCTCGCGCTTGAAGCCGGCCTGCCGGCGGGCGTCTTCAACGTCGTCACTGGCCCCGGCCGCGTCGTCGGCGACGCGCTGGTCAATCACCCCGACGTCGACAAGGTCACCTTCACCGGCTCTCCCGGTGTCGGGCGGGGAATCATGAAGGGCGCCGCAAGCAACTTCAAGCGCGTCTCGCTCGAGCTGGGCGGCAAGTCGGCCAACGTTATTTTCGACGATGCCGATCTCGAAGCCGCATCGAAAGCTGCGGCTTCCGGCATCTTCTTCAATGCCGGCCAGGTCTGCTCGGCCGGCTCCCGCGTGCTGGTGCAGGAGAAGGCCTATGACGAAGTCGTCGAGCGACTGGCAGCGCGCGCAAAGTCGCTCAGGATCGGCGACCCGCTCGACCGCAAGACGACGCTCGGCCCCGTCATATCCGAGAAGCAGATGAAATCGGTCCTCGATTATGTTGATATCGGCCGGAAGGAGGGCGCGACCCTCGTCACCGGTGGCGAGAAGGTAGGCGATCGCGGCTACTTCATCAGCCCCGCGGTGTTCGCGAATGTCGCGCATGAGATGCGGATCTCGCAGGAAGAGATCTTTGGCCCCGTCGTCAGCGTCATCAAGTTCAAGGACGAGGCCGACGCTTTGCGGATTGCCAACGGCACGGCTTACAGCCTCGCCGCCGGCGTCTGGAGCCGCGACATCGGCAAGCTGCAGCGCTTCGCCAAGCGGGCGCGCGCGGGCACGGTCTGGATGAACACCTATGGCTACACCGACGTGCGCCTGCCCTGGGGCGGCGAGCGCGACTCCGGCCTCGGCCGCGAGCACGGCACCGCCGCGCTCGACAATTTCACCGAGCCCAAGGCTGTCTGGATGAATCTGGCCGTTTGATACCTCCCGAGCGGCCAAGCCTTGAGCCCGCCTGATCACCCGGTCCGGCGGGCTCTTTTTTCGAGATCGGTAAAATTGTCTGCATTCCGCTCAGCGGCGGCAAACCCTGCGGACAAGAACTATACGGCCATAAACCCCGGCTTTGGAACCGGCGTGCATCCTGCCTGCAACAGCGTGGGGCATCAGCAATGTCAGTTCTCAGGGAGGTCGTCGTCGCGGTCGCGGGAGTCTACGTACTTCTGTTCGCGTGCGACGCAATGTTCGGGATCGGCGAGGCGCGCTTCGACGATGCTTATTACAGCGCCAGCTTCTACGCGCCGCGGCCAAAGGAGTTTCGTTTCGCCGGCGATACGCCGCCGGCCGTCCGCGTCAGCGACGCCTTTGCGCAATTCGCGCCCGGCGAAGCCAAGCCGAACAAGCGCTATTCGTCGCTGACGACAATCATTCGCTAGGACGCATACTCGTCGTTCCGACTGCAACCGCGGCGGTTCGCGCCCAGGCCGGCGGCTTGCCGCTTGCGTCGGACCCCGCGCTACATCACCGACACGACGGGCCGTGAATGGAAATCGGTCAACTGCCTCTTCAATCCTCCCAACCGGCTTTACGAAGACCGTCCAACATGAGGGCGTGATCTTCTGGCCGAAACCACGGTGGCCGTTGACGGACCTGAAACTCGAAGGATGCCGATGAAATTGCGATTGCTTTCTGCAGCGCATCGTCGGCTTCAGCGGTTCGACCGAGTTGGCCGAGAGCTGCGGCAAGCCAGCGGTAGGGGGAGGGAAAATCGGGAAATGTTCGGATCGCGCGCTCCGCCGCCTCGACTGTGGCCGTGTAGTCCCGGCAAAAATAGTGAGCCAACGCGACCTGGTTCAAGCGATTCACCAGCGATGGGTCACGAGGGTCCAGCCGAATGCACGTCTCGAGGGCGACGAGGCCCTCTTTGGGACAGCCAGAATACGCGAGAATGACGCCCAGCGCTCCGTGAGCCGGTGCGAGATTCGGGCAGAGTGCCAGCGCACGCTCGGCCTGCGCACGTGCTCCGCCGTGATCGCCCCGAGCGTTGAGCGCCAGCCCCAGGCGTGAGTGGGCGTCTGCGTTGCCGCGATCCAGAGCGACCGCGCGTCGCGCCAATTCTTCTTCTTCGACTTGTGTTCCTTTCGACCGACTGAGCACGGTGGAGAGCCCGATATATCCGGACGCGAACATCGGATCGAGATCGATGGCCCGCTGAAAGAATTCTCCGGCAAGCGCATCATCCTCGGTACTCGCTTTGCCGAGATGCCACATCCCACGCTGGTAGGCACCCCAGGCATCAAGACTTGCGGGTGGCTTGCGCATTGCCCGCTGTTGCTCGGCGCCGGCAATGACCGGCGCAATGGCGATGGTCGTGGACTGCGCGATGTCATCCTGTACGGAGAAGATGTCGGCTATATCGCGGTCGTAGCGTTCCGCCCAGACATGATTGCCTGTCTCTGCTTCGACAAGCTGTGCGGTGACTCGGACGCGGTTGCCGGATTTTCGCAGGCCGCCCTCAAGCACATAGCGAACGCCCAGTTCGCGGCCGACTTGTTTTACGTCTACCGCGCGTCCCTTGAAGGAAAATGACGAATTGCGGGCGATGACGAACAGTGAGGAATATCGCGACAATGCCGTGATGACGTCCTCCGCGATTCCGTCCGCGAAGAACTCCTGGTCCGGATCGGGACTCATGTTCTGGAACGGCAGCACCGCGATGGACGGCTTGTCCGGAAGCGCCAGCGGTTGCGCAATTTCGGGCGCTTGTGCTGGCGTTGATGCTGCAGAGGAATTCGCATCGACAAGGAGGCGCCATGCATGCATCGGTTCGGCGATATTCTTGAGTGCTTGCAGACCCATATCGTTATAGACGACGTCTATCTTGCCGCGAATCTGCCGACGAGCATCGTCGGAGATACAGATGCCGCCGGGGTCGGCTATTCCTTCAAGGCGCGCGGCAATGTTGACGCCATCGCCGAAGATGTCGTTGTCATCGATGATGATGTCGCCGATGTGGATGCCGATCCGGAAATCGATCCTCATTGCCGCGGAGACGTCGGCGTTCTGCGCCGCCATTCTGCGCTGGACTTCGACCGCACTGCGCGCGGCGTCCACCGCACTCGCAAACTCGACCAGCATGCCGTCGCCGGTGGTCTTGACGATGCGGCCGCGATGCGCAGCGATCGTGGGGTCGACAACGATCCTTCGAGCCGCCTTCAGCCGGGCCAGCGTGCCTTCCTCGTCAGCGCCCATGAGACGGCTGTAACCGGCGACATCGGCAGCCAATACCGCTGCAAGTCGTCGTTCCACGCGCTCGCCGGTCAAAATGGCCTCTAATAAAATGGCCTCTAAAATAAGATATATGGCCCTGCGCATCAAAGCACGCAGAGCTGCTTTCGGCTAGCACCGACGTTCGTCCGGGGTCACAAGACGAAATGCCGGATCATCGTGCTCAGGTCTGCTTCACTCAGGGAAGGAGCATGTGTCGGTCCACGCCTTTCATGCTGTATTCTCATTCCCCCTGGATCCATTCCGCGACGCCACGCCACAGCGTGTCGCGATGGTCGGGGCGGAAGAAGCCGAAATGGCCGATCGCCTTGGCGCCGACGTCGGACGGCTTCACGTTGAGCACCTCCGGCTTGATCGCGGTGAATCCGCTCGCAAGCAACTCGACCGCGGGCTGCGTTGCCCAGGGATCGTCGGAGAAGCAGAGTGTGCGCAGCTCGCCCTTGAATCTGGCGAAATTCTCCAGCGCCGGCAGCTTTGAATCGAAGAGATAACGGGGGCTCGAAACCCACTCGGCCCATTGCAGGAAGACGCCCTTGGGTAAATCCTCACCGATGCCGGCCCAGCCCGGCGCGTAACCGAGCGCGTGGACGAGCGGCACACCGACAAGATTCATGAAAGCGAAGACGCGGTATTTTTCCGGCGATGTCATCAGCCGCCAGGTCGCCGCCTGCGAGGCCACGAACGCGGCGCGCGAGATGTCCGCGTTGTTGGCGATCAGCCCGAGCGCCTGGCCGCCAAAGGAGTGACCGACATAGGCTAAGGGCAGGGTGTTGTAGCGCTCCCGCATCCAGTGCACTGCGGCGGTGACGTCGAGCGCGGCCCAGTCCGACATCGAGGCCTTGAAGCCGACCAGCGATTTCGGCTGGTTGTAGCCGACCATCGCCGGCAGCCGGGAGTCGCCGATGCCGCGATAGTCGTAGGTCAGGACCGCGCAGCCGCGATGGGCGAGATAGGAGGCAAAGCCGCGATAGATTTTTCGCGGGACGGCAGTCGCCGAATTCACCAGCACGGCATGGCGTTTGGTGCCGCGCGGCAGAAATAGCGTGCCGGCCAGCGCATACCCGTCGGTCGCCGGGAAGCTGATCTCGTCGATGAAAACGTCGTCCAGTGCCACGCCCATGGGCAGAAGGTATCCTGCCGGTTTCCTCGCCGTTTCCCAGCAAATGCGAATTTGGCTTTCCCCGCAAGGCTTTGCAGTGCCAATTGGATTTACAACTGGCGGCCGGTGGCCAGCCTGTGTATAAGGCGACCCTCGCAACCCACAGATCAGGTTGTGCTTTTTGCTTCACGGAGAGATTGCGATGTCCGAGCGGTGGACGCCCGAATCCTGGCGCAGCAAGCCGGTGCTACAGGTGCCCGATTATCCCGACGCCAAGGCCCTGGCCGACGTCGAGGCGCAGCTTGCGACCTTTCCGCCGCTGGTATTCGCGGGCGAGGCGCGCAATCTGAAGAAGGCCTTAGCGCGGGTCGCGGCCGGTGAGGCCTTCCTGCTGCAGGGCGGCGACTGCGCCGAGAGCTTTGCCGAGCACGGTGCCAACAACATCCGCGACTTCTTTCGTGTGCTGCTCCAGATGGCGGTGGTGCTGACCTATGCCGGCGCCGTCCCGGTGGTGAAGGTCGGGCGCGTCGCCGGCCAGTTCGCAAAACCGCGCTCCTCGCCGATGGAGAAGATCGACGGTGTCGAGCTGCCGAGCTATCGCGGCGACATCGTCAACGACATCGCCTTCACCAAGCAAGCGCGCATCCCTGATCCGCAGCGCCAGCTGATGGCCTATCGCCAGTCGGCCGCGACGCTGAACCTGTTGCGCGCGTTCGCGACCGGCGGCTACGCCAATCTCGGCAGCGTGCATCAGTGGATGCTCGGCTTCCTCAAGGACTCGCCGCAGTCCCGCCGCTACAAGGAATTGGCCGACCGCATCTCCGATGCGCTCAACTTCATGCGCGCCTGCGGCCTCGATCTCGAGGCCCACCCCGAGCTGCGCGCCACCGATTTCTACACCAGCCACGAGGCCCTGCTGCTCGGCTACGAGCAGGCCATGACCCGCGTCGATTCCACTACCGGCGACTGGTACGCGACCTCGGGTCACATGATCTGGATCGGCGACCGCACCCGCCAACTCGACCACGGCCATATCGAATATTTCCGCGGCATCAAGAATCCGATCGGGCTCAAATGCGGCCCGTCGCTCAAGCCCGACGAACTGCTGAAGCTGATCGACGTGCTCAATCCCGACAACGAACCGGGCCGACTAACCCTGATCGGGCGGTTCGGCTCCGACAAGATCGGCGAGCACCTCCCGAACATGATCCGCGCCGTGAAGCGCGAGGGCAAAGTGGTGGTGTGGTCGTGCGATCCCATGCACGGCAACACCATCACCTCGACGTCAGGCTACAAGACGCGGCCCTTCGACCGCATTCTTTCCGAGGTGAAGTCGTTCTTCGCGATCCACGCCGCGGAAGGCACCCATGCCGGCGGCGTGCATCTGGAGATGACCGGCCAGGACGTCACCGAGTGCCTCGGCGGCGCCCGCGCGATCACCGACGAGGATCTCAACGACCGCTACCACACGGTCTGCGATCCCCGGCTCAACGCCGAGCAATCCATCGACATGGCTTTCCTGGTCGCAGAACTGCTCAAGCAGGAACGCGCTGGCAAGGTCAGGCCGATCCCGGTCGCAGCGGGGCTCTAAGACCTTGCTGCGGATCTGGAAGGCCACGATCAATTCCCGTAACGGTCTGGCCTTTGCGTTCCGCTCGGAGCAGGCGGTCCGCGAGGAAATCGTTGCGCTCCTCTTGTCGCTGCCGCTCGCGTGGTTCGTCGGCGCGACTGCGATGCGCGCGGTCGAGCTGATCTGCGCGGTCGCGTTCGTGCTGGTGGTCGAGCTGCTCAATACTGCGATCGAGAAGCTTGCCGACCGGCTGACCATGGATCACGACAAGCAGATCGGACGGGTCAAGGACATGGGTTCGGCCGCGGTCGGTCTTGCGCTCCTGATGGCCGGCGCATTCTGGATCATCGCCATCATCGAGCGATTGGGATTCCTCTAAAGCGCTAATCGCGCTTTAGGTTGTTGTTTTGAGCATGATCTTTTCGGAAAACCGCTTCACACTTTTCCGGATCATGCTCTGATCGGAGCGCGGTGGCCATGACCGAACGTCTCAATGCATTCGCGGTCACGCTCGCCCAGCTCAATCCCACCATGGGCGACATCGACGGCAATGCCGCGAAAGCGCGCGCGGCGCGCGTGCGGGCAGCCGCCGACGGCGCCGATCTCGTGCTGTTTCCGGAATTGTTCATCGCCGGTTACCCGCCGGAAGATCTGGTGCAGAAGCCTTCGTTTCAGGCCGCCTGCCGCGCTGCGATCGAAGCGCTGGCGCGCGAGACCGCCGATGGCGGGCCGGCGATGCTGATCGGCACGCCCTGGGTCGAGGAGGGCAGGCTCTACAATGCCTGTGCGCTGCTCGACGGCGGCCGTATCGCTGGCTTGCGCTTCAAATGCAATCTGCCGAACTACGGCGTGTTCGACGAGAAGCGGCTGTTTTCGCGCGGTCCCGCGGCCGGCCCCGTCACCGTGCGCGGCGTGCGCATCGGTGTGCCGATCTGCGAGGACATCTGGCTGGAGGAGTCCGAGAACTACGAGAACGTGGTCGAGACGCTGGCCGAGACCGGCGCGGAGATCATCCTTGTGCCGAACGGCTCGCCTTATGCCCGCGACAAGGCCGACGTGCGCTTGTCGGTCGCGGTCGCGCGCGTCACCGAGAGCGGTCTGCCGCTGGTCTATCTCAACCAGGTTTGCGGCCAGGACGAGCTGGTGTTCGACGGTGCTTCCTTCGCGCTCAACGGCGACCTTTCGCTCGCGGCGCAATTGCCGGCGTTCGCGGAGAGCATCACCACACTGCACTTCACGAGAAGCGGCGACGATTGGCGCTGCACCGGTCCGATCGCCGCGCAGCCCGAGGGCGACCACGCCGACTACGCGGCTTGCGTGCTGGGCTTACGCGACTACGTCGCCAAGAATGGCTTTCCCGGTGTGCTACTCGGCATTTCCGGCGGTATCGACTCTGCCCTCTGCGCGGCGATCGCGGTCGATGCACTCGGTGCCGATCAGGTGCACGGCGTGATGCTGCCTTATCGCTACACCGCGGCACACTCGATCGCGGACGCCGGCGAGCTCGCCGGCCATCTCGGTATCCGCTACGAGGTCCTGCCGATCGCGGAAGCGGTGAATGGGTTCGAGACCATCCTGTCCGGCATCTTCAAGAATCTGCCGCCCGATGTCACCGAGGAGAATCTCCAGGCCCGGACCCGCGGTACGCTGCTGATGGCGATCTCCAACAAGACCGGTCTGATGGTGGTGACCACCGGCAACAAGTCGGAGATGTCGGTCGGCTACGCCACGCTCTACGGCGACATGAATGGCGGCTTCAATCCGATCAAGGACATCTACAAGACGCAGGTGTTTCGGTTGGCAAGCTTGCGCAATTCGTGGAAGCCCGAGGGGGCGCTGGGGCCGGACGGCGAGGTGATCCCGCCCGACATCATCACGCGGCCGCCGACGGCGGAGTTGCGCGAGAACCAGACCGACCAGGATTCGTTGCCGGCTTACGACGTGCTCGACGCAATCCTGGAGCGTCTCATCGAGCGCGAAGAGCCGCTCGACACAATCATCGCCGCCGGCTTCGATCGCGAGACGGTCACCCGCATCGATCATCTCCTCAACGTCGCCGAATACAAGCGCCGCCAAGCCGCGCCCGGCGTCAAGGTCACAGCCAGGAATTTTGGCCGCGACCGCCGTTATCCCATCACCAACCGCTTTCGCGACAAAGGCGAGCAGCTCGCCGCCCCGGACGAGACGCTGGTGTCGCGTGGGAGCAATGCCTCGATCGACGCGTTCGAGGGGTAAGGCTGGCCGAAGGTCGTGGGATGGACGGTGTCGTCACGTACGACGCTGTCATCATCCGCGAAGGCGGATGATCCAGTACGCCGCGGCGGACGTTGTCGAAACCAACTGCCGCCGCGGAGTACTGGATGCCCGCCTTCGCGGGCATGACAGTTGAATTTGTGGCCGCCTACTTCTGCTGTTGCGGCAGGAAGCTTGGCCCGACCGAACGGATCGGCTTGTTCTCGGACGAGGTCGTAGCGGTGCCGGTTTCCGCCGGCGGCGTTGCTGCCGGCGCGCCAGCCGTCGTCGTCGCCGGCGCTGCGCCCTTCTTGGCATTCGCGGGCGTGCCCTTGTTGAGCTGCCGCTGCTGCATCTTCTTGGCGCTCTCCTCGGTGACGATGATGTCACCCTGCTGCTCGGCCGACGCCTTGTCGTCGGCGGATTTGAGCGCGTCCGCCCAGGTCTGGCCCGCGGCCTTGCAGGAGCAGGACGGGTTGAACTCGCTGCGGAATTTGAACGCGGTCGGCAGCGCCGTGTAGGGCTGGCCGCTGGTGGAGACCGCGGAGTTCATGTCCTCGCCGGGATTGCGATGGGTGTAGAGCACGGCTTCGGCGGCCGGGCACAGCGCCTTGCAGGTCTTCTCGTCGTCGGGGAAGCGCGCCGGCACGGTCGCAAACGAGACCGGGAAATACGCGCCGTCGCAGGTGCGCACGCACACGGTGCGATAGGTGCCTGATTGCGGGCCGAGATCGGACGGCGGCACACTTTGCGGATTGTTGGGGTTGTTGCCGCCGAACAGATTGCTCAGGAAGTTGCCGCCGCCTTGCGACTGCGCGGCGTTGGCATATTGCGGGCCGCAATTGTTCTGCGCCAGTGCTGCCAGCACCGAGCGGCGCTGGTTGTCGCGCTCGGGGCTGAAGCCGCCGGCGCCGCCGCGCAGGCGTTCGAGATTGCCGGTGATCTGGTCCAGATTGGCGCGCATCTGCTGGATCTGGGTGTTGACCGGACCGCATTGCGCGGACTGGCCGCTGAACAGCGAGAAGAAGCCGGAGGAATCGCAACCCATGCGCTTGGCCTGCATGGTGACGCGGTCGAGCTCGGCCTGCTGCTTGCTCTGCGATTCCTGATAGCGGCGGATCTGGTCTTCGCGCGCGGGATCACCGCCGTTGCCACGATCGAGACCGGCGAGCTGGCCTTCCAAGCGCGCGCACATCGGGTTGGGTCCGAGCCCGTTCTGGCCGGGCTGAGGCGGCGGTCCCGGCGGGCCGGCCTGTGCGGAGGCACCATTGGCGAGCACGACCGTGCTCAAGAGCACGGCGCAGGCAAGGATCGAGCGAGCACGGGAGAGAGACAAAAATTCAGGCATATCCGCCATTCTAGCGAGGTCACGGCCACGCGTGATGTGGGGGGCCGAAGCGCGCCCTCCCATAGCCGCTTCCTGCGGCATCGTCACGTCGTTTCAGAGGCCAGCGATTGGGCCTAAGGTACGCCAGTTCCGAGCGAATTCAGCGCTGGCAGGTGATTGCGACATATTCATCGCAATGGCCATGGGAGCAGTTTGCGCCGGATTTGGGGACAGAGCCGGTAATTTCGTCGGGATCGACCCGGCGATAGGCCGAAGCCTGGGCAAAATCGCGTGACTGGCAGTAGGTGCTGGCGACCTGCGCGCCGCATTTGTCGCTCTTGGCCAGGCACTGATCGACGCCGTAGCCGTCCGCCTGGTTGGGGATGATGAAGACGCGGGTCTCGGCGAGAGCGCTGGAAACGACAAGCATGGAGGCGCAAGAAATGAGCGCGAGCAATGATCGCATGAAAACACCGGAGGGCAAAAAATAGGAACTGCCAGTTCCAGAATGGGCTCAAATGGTTAAGGATATGAACCATCTATGCGCGGCGGCTGCGCATTGCGGAGATAAAGCGGCATTTTCGCGGCTCTCTTGACGCGGGGCCGCCTCATAGCCCATATGTTCCGTCATGAACGGTCTCCTCGTCATTTGCGCCATTTGCCGCGAGATTACGAGCTAGCGATTCGCTGGCTGGAGCCGTCTTTTCTCAAAACCATTGAGAGCACTGGACGCCCGGCCAACAGCCGACGGGTATCCTTATGGAATTGCGCCTTTACGATACGCTGAGCCGGGAAAAGCGCACCTTCGTGCCGCTCGATGCCAAGGACGTCCGCATGTATGTCTGCGGACCGACCGTCTATGACTTCGCCCATATCGGCAACGCCCGGCCGGTGATCGTGTTCGACGTGCTGTTCCGGCTGCTGCGCCATCTCTACGGTGAGGCGCACGTCAAATATGTCCGCAACATCACCGACGTGGACGACAAGATCAACGACCGCGCGGCGCGGGATTTCCCTGGCCTGCCGCTGAACGAGGCGATCCGGAAAGTCACGGAGCAGACCGGCAAACAGTTTCACGCCGACGTTGACGCGCTCGGCGCGCTGCGGCCGAGCGTCGAGCCGCGCGCGACCGAGCACATCGGCGAGATGCGCGAGATCATCGAGCGGCTGGTTGCCGGCGGCTTTGCCTATGTTGCGGAGGATCACGTCCTGTTCTCGCCGCAGGCGATGAACGCGGCGAATGCCGGGCTGCCGCGCTATGGCGCGCTGTCCAACCGTTCGCTGGACGAGATGGTCGCCGGCGCCCGCGTCGATGTCGCGCCTTACAAGAAGGGCAACACCGACTTCGTGCTGTGGAAGCCGTCCAAGCCCGGCGAGCCGTCATGGCCATCACCGGCCGGCGTCGCCGCGCAGGGGCGGCCGGGCTGGCACGTCGAGTGCTCGGCCATGGCCTGGAAGCATCTCGGCGAGCACTTCGACATCCATGGCGGCGGCATCGATCTCGTGTTTCCGCATCACGAGAACGAGGTCGCGCAGACCTGCTGCGCCTTCCACCGCGAGCGCATGGCTAACTACTGGATGCACAACGGCTTCCTGCAGGTCGAGAGTGAGAAGATGTCGAAGTCGCTCGGCAACTTCGTCACGATTCACGAGCTGCTCGCGGAATGGCCGGGCGAAGTGCTGCGCCTGAATATGCTCAAGACGCATTACCGCTCGCCGATCGACTGGACGACGAAGTCGCTGGAGGAGAGCGCCAGGACGCTCGACGACTGGTATCGGGTTGCGGCTGACGTCGTACCCGGCAAGCCCGCCCCGTCGGTGATCGAGCCGCTGCTCGACGACCTCAACACGCCGCTGGCCATCGCGGCGCTGCATGGCCTGCGCGGCAGCGACGTTGGTGCCCTCGCGGGTTCGTTGCGGCTGCTCGGCTTTCTCTCCGAGAGCGCCGCACAGTGGGAAGGGCGCAAGCAGCAGGCGAGCGGCGTCGATGCCAAGGAAGTCGAGCGGCTGATCTCGGAGCGGACGGCGGCGCGTGCGCGCAAAGACTTTGCGGAATCCGATCGTATCCGCGATCTGCTTGCCGCGATGGGCGTTGCGATCAAGGACTCCAAGGAAGGCACGACGTGGGAGGTCGCACGATGAAGCGGCCCGACACGCCTTTTCCGCGGCACTGGTTCTATTACATCGCGCTGAAAATCCTGCTGCTCGGCGCCGCCGTGGCGCTGGCACTGAAACTCTATGGGATGTGGTAAAGACGATGGCACAAGCACTCCCAAAGCCCGGCTTGCGGCCCTTCCTGCCGGAGGACGTGCCGGTTCTCGCCGCGATCTTCACCGCCAGCATCGAAGAGCTGACCGGCGACGACTATAGCGAAGCGCAGCAGCAAGCATGGATGGCGGCGGCGGAGGACGAAGAGTTCGGCAAGGGGCTCGCCTCCGACCTGACGCTGATCGCAACGCTGGAGGGATCACCGGTGGGCTTTGCCTCGCTGCGCGGCAAGGATCATATTCGCATGCTCTATGTGCATCCGGCGGTGGCCGGGCAGGGCCTGGCGACGATGCTCGTCGATGCGCTGGAAAAGCTTGCGGGCGGCCGCGGCGCCGACAAGCTGACGGTCGACGCCAGCGACAACGCCCAGGGCTTTTTCGCCAAGCGCGGCTATGTCGCCATGCAGCGCAACAGCATCACCGTCAACGACGAGTGGCTGGCCAACACCACCATGCAGAAGACGCTGGGCAGTGGACCCGCGACGGGAGCGCTGCAATGAGCAAGGAGCGTCTCTATCTGTTCGACACCACGCTGCGCGACGGTGCGCAGACCAATGGCGTCGATTTCACGCTGACCGACAAGCAAATCATTGCCCAGATGCTCGATGAACTCGGCATTGACTATGTCGAGGGCGGCTATCCCGGCGCCAATCCGACCGACACCGAGTTCTTCGGCACCAAGCCGAAGTTTTCGCATGCGCGCTTCACTGCGTTCGGCATGACACGTCGGGCGGGGCGCTCGGTCTCCAACGATCCCGGCGTGGCCGGGCTGCTTGAGGCAAAAGCCGACGTGATCTGCTTCGTGGCGAAGTCGTCGGCCTATCAGGTGCGCGTTGCGCTGGAGACGACGAAGGAGGAGAACCTCGCGTCGATCCGCGACAGCGTTGCGGCGGCGAAGGCCGCCGGCCGCGAGGTGATGCTCGACTGCGAGCATTTCTTCGACGGTTACAAGGAGGATTCCGGTTTCGCGCTCGCCTGCGCGAAAGCTGCCTATGACGCCGGCGCGCGCTGGGTGGTGCTGTGCGACACCAACGGCGGCACCATGCCCAACGAGATCGAAGCGATCGTTGCCGAGGTGACGAAGCACATCCCCGGCGATCATCTCGGTATCCACGCCCATAACGACACCGAGCAGGCGGTGGCGAATTCGCTCGCTGCGGTGCGCGCCGGCGCGCGGCAGATCCAGGGCACGCTGAACGGCCTCGGCGAGCGCTGCGGCAACGCCAATCTGTGCTCGCTGATCCCGACCTTGAAGCTGAAGGCCGAGTTTGCCGACGCCTTCGAGATCGGCGTCACGGCGGAGAAGCTCGCAACTCTGGTCAAGGTGTCGCGCACGCTTGACGACATGCTCAACCGCGTGCCGAACCGGCATGCAGCCTATGTCGGCGAGAGCGCGTTCGTCACCAAGACCGGCATCCATGCCTCCGCCGTGCTGAAGGATCCGCAGACCTACGAACACGTCCTGCCGGAACTGGTCGGCAATCACCGCAAGGTGCTGGTGTCCGACCAGGCCGGACGCTCCAATGTCATCGCCGAGCTCGACCGCGCCGGCATCGCCTACGAGAAGAGCGATCCGAAACTATCGCGGCTGGTCGAGGAGTTGAAGGAGCGGGAGGCGCAAGGCTACGCCTATGAATCCGCCAACGCCTCGTTCGAGCTGCTGGCGCGGCGCACGCTCGGCAAGGTGCCGCATTATTTCGAGGTCGAGCAGTTCGACGTCAATGTCGAGCAGCGTTACAATTCGCATGGCGAGCGCGTCACCGTGGCGCTGGCGGTGGTCAAGGTCAACGTCGCCGGCGAGCATCTGATCTCGGCGGCCGAAGGCAACGGTCCCGTCAACGCGCTCGACGTCGCGCTGCGCAAGGATCTCGGCAAGTACCAGAAATATATCGAAGGCCTGACGCTGATCGACTATCGCGTGCGTATCCTCAACGGCGGCACCGGCGCGGTCACGCGCGTCCTGATCGAGAGCGAGGACGAGAACGGCGACAGCTGGACCACGGTCGGCGTGTCCCCCAACATTATCGACGCCTCGTTCCAGGCGCTGATGGATTCGGTGATCTACAAGCTGGTGAAGTCGGGCGCGCCGGCGTAGGACCCACAATGGCTGTCATACCCCGCGAAAGCGGGGTATCCAGTACACCGTGGCTTCTCCGTAGCTCTCTGGTGTCTCGGAATACTGGATCGCTCGGTCAAGCCGGGCAATGACAGCTGGGGGTGAGGAGGGACCAAGGCATGATCGACCACATCTCCGTCGGCGTCAGCGATCTCGAACGTTCGGCGACATTTTACGAAGCAACGCTCGGGGCCCTCGGACTCACGCGCATCGTCACGCGGCCGCGGACGATCGGCTTTGGCAAGGCCTATCCCGAATTCTGGATCAATCTGCGCGAGGGCATGCCGCACGTGCCGCCGGAGAGCGGCGTGCATATCTGCCTGCGGGCCAAGACGACCGCCGAGGTCGATGCATTTCACGCCGCGGCGCTGTCCGCCGGCGTGTCCGACGGCTCGCCGGGTATCCGCCCGCACGATCGCGTGCGTTATTACGCAGCCTTCGTCCTCGACCCCGATGGTAACCGGATCGAGGCGGTGACGTTTCCTGCGGACTAGAGCTTGCGCGCCATTTCCGGGGCGATCTGCTTTTCCGCATCTTCGATCTGCGCTGCCGCCGATTTCAGCTTCGGCAAAATCTCTTCGATCCGATCGGCCTTGAGGATGTCGACCGAAAGCCCGGCGCGGATGAATTCCGTCTGGCGCATGTGCGACAGCAGCGAGAACAGCGGCTCCCAGAAATTATCGATGTTGGCCAGCAGCACCGGCTTGGCGTGACGTCCGAGCTGCTTCCAGGTCAATTGCTCGACCAGTTCCTCCAGCGTGCCGACGCCGCCCGGCAGCGCCACGAAGGCGTCGGAGCGTTCGAACATCAGCCGCTTGCGCTCGTGCATATCGGGGGTGACGATCATCTCCTGCACGCGCGTCAGCGCGTTTTCGCGCATCCGCAGGAAATCGGGGATGATGCCGGTGACAGTGCCGCCGTGATCGAGCACGGAGGTCGCGACCGAGCCCATCAGGCCGAGCGAGCCGCCGCCGTAGACGAGGCGGATGTTGTTCTCGGCGAGCGCCTTGCCGAACGCCTTGGCGCCTTCGGTGAAACGGGGATTGGTTCCTGGGCCGGAGCCGCAATAGACACAGACGGTTTTGATCGTGCTCATTGGTGCCATGATGCATTGCAGCGGAGAGGCGTCAAGCCCAATCGGTGATTCGGGACTTCCGGAAATCTACCGGTAAACGACGGCGAACAATCGAAGATTCGCCATCTGGCGGGGTGCATGGGCATCGGTAAGGCTCTATATGACAATCGAAAATCCTTAATAGCAACGCAGCCCGCATCCCACGGGCTTTTTCAGGCTTCTTGATGGACCAAGCTCAATTGCCCGCCGGCCCCAACGTTCCTGATCCCGCCGGGGGGCCGCTGGAGCGGGCCACGCTGATGGGCACGCTGGCGCATCTGTGGCCCTATATCTGGCCGGGCGACCGCTTCGACCTGAAGATGCGCGTGGTCTGGTCGATGGTGCTGCTGCTCGCCGCCAAGCTGATCACGCTGACGGTTCCTTTCAGCTTCAAATGGGCGACCGACGCGCTGACCGGCGCCAACACCGCGCCGGTTCAGGCCGACAATTGGCACCTCTGGGTGATCGCCTCGCCGCTGCTGCTGACCGCCAGCTATGGCGTGATGCGCATCGTGATGGCGGTGCTCACGCAATGGCGCGACGGTATTTTCGCGCGCGTTGCCATGCATGCGGTGCGCAAGCTCGCCACCATCACCTTTATCCACATGCACGAGCTGTCGCTGCGCTTCCACCTGGAGCGCAAGACCGGCGGCTTGACGCGCGTGCTCGAGCGCGGCCGCGAGGGCATCGAGGTCATCGTGCGCATGGTGATCCTGCAGCTGATCCCGACCATCGTCGAAGTCTCGCTGCTGATGGCCGTGCTGCTGTGGCAGTTCGATTGGCGCTACGTGCTCGCGACCCTCGTCACTGTCGCGGTCTACATGTACTACACCTACATCGCGACCGAGTGGCGGATCGGCATCCGCCGCAAGATGAACGATGCCGACACCGAGGCGAACACCAAGGCGATCGACTCGCTGCTCAACTACGAGACCGTCAAATATTTCAGCGCCGAGACCCGTGAGGCGCAGCGCTACGACCGATCGGTCGCGCGTTACGAGGAGTCGAGCGTCCAGGCTTACACTTCGCTTGCCGTGCTCAACACCGGACAAGCCGTGATCTTCACGCTGGGGCTGACCGCGACCATGCTGATGTGCGCGATCGGCGTGCGCAACGGCACCAACACGGTCGGCGATTTCGTGCTGGTCAACGCCATGATGATCCAGCTCTACCAGCCCTTGAATTTCATGGGCATGGTCTATCGCGAGATCAAGCAGGCGATCATCGACATCGAGAAGATGTTCAACGTGCTTGGACGCGAGGCCGAGATCAAGGACGCGCCGGGCGCGAAGCCGCTGGTGGTCTCCGCGGGCAATGTGCGTTTCGAGGACGTGCGCTTTGCCTATGAGCCGTCCCGTCCGATCCTCAAGGGCATCAGCTTCGAGGTGCCGGCCGGCAAGACGGTCGCGATCGTCGGCCCGTCAGGTGCGGGCAAGTCGACCATCTCGCGGCTTTTGTTTCGCCTCTATGACATTTCCGGCGGCAAGATCCTGATCGACGGCCAGGACATTCGCGAAGTCACGCAGGCGAGCTTGCGCGCGTCCATCGGCATGGTGCCGCAGGACACCGTGCTGTTCAACGACACCATCCGCTACAACATCCGCTACGGCCGTTGGGACGCCAGCGATGCCGAGGTCGAGCAGGCAGCGCAGCTGGCGCAGATCGATCACTTCATCCGCATGGCGCCGAAAGGCTACGAGACCCAGGTCGGCGAGCGCGGCCTGAAACTGTCAGGTGGTGAAAAACAACGGGTCGCGATCGCGCGCACCGTGTTGAAGGCGCCGCCGATCCTGGTGCTGGACGAGGCGACCTCCGCACTGGACACCCACACCGAGCACGAGATCCAGGGCGCACTCGAGCGCGTGGCCAAGAACCGCACCTCGCTGGTGATCGCCCATCGGCTCTCGACCATCGTCGGCGCCGACGAGATCATCGTGCTGGACCAGGGCCGCATCGCCGAGCGCGGCACCCACGCGAAACTGCTCGCGGAGGAGGGGCTTTACGCCAGCATGTGGAACAGGCAGCGCGAGGCCGAGGCGGCGCGCGAGAAACTGGCCAGGATGGCCGACCCTGACGAGGCGCCCAACCGGGAGCCACCGCCGGTCGCCGATGTCCTGACGACGCCTGCGGCGGCGGAGTGACCTTGTCTCAGGTCCCAACTCTGGCCTAAACAACACCACCGCGCGGGACGACCTGCGCCATCAACCCTGAGCGGCAGATAGCGATGTCCATTCTCGATTCGATCCAGCGTCAGATCCCGCCGATCCACAAGGAGGGTTATCCCTTCATCGGCGGCTTTGCGCTGGCAAGCCTCGTCCTGTTCTGGCTGTGGTCGCCTTTGGGGTGGATCGGCACCATCCTGACCGTGTGGTGCGCGCTGTTCTTCCGCGACCCCGTGCGTGTGACTCCTGTGCGCGAGGGGCTCGTGGTGTCGCCGGCCGACGGCCGCGTCTCGATGATCACCATGGCGCTGCCGCCGGCCGAGCTCGGGCTCGGCGACCGGCCACTGCCGCGCATCTCGGTGTTCATGAGCGTGTTCAACTGCCATGTGAACCGCAGCCCGATCACGGGCCGGGTGGACCGTATCGCCTACCGTCCCGGCCTGTTCATCAATGCCGAGCTGGACAAGGCGAGCGAGGACAATGAGCGCAACTCGCTGGCGATCACGACGCCGACGGCGCGGATCGGCGTGGTCCAGATCGCAGGGCTCGTCGCCAAGCGCATCGTCTGCTTCGTCAAAGAGGGGCAGGCAATCGGCGCCGGTGAGCGCTTCGGTCTGATCCGCTTCGGCTCGCGGCTCGACGTCTATCTGCCGCTGGGCACCAGGGCGCTGGTCTCGGAAGGCCAGACCGCGATCGCCGGCGAGACGATTCTGGCCGATCTCGCCGGAGACGACCCGAGCCGCGCCTACCGCTCCAATTAACCATTAAGTCGGCCCGAAGGGTCTTCCGCCGCAATGGCGGAGGGGAACGCGGCTTGCTATATCTCGCCCCAAGGTGAGGACGAGCCATGACGCCCTACGACTTCAAAGATCCTGATGTGCGCCGCCGGCGGTTCCGCCCGATCCCGGTGCGCATGCTGGTGCCCAACGTCATCACGCTGCTGGCGATCTGCGCCGGCCTGACCTCGATCCGGCTCTCGATCGAGGGGCGGATGTCGCTCGCGGTCTACGCCATCGTGTTTGCGGCGGCACTCGACGGCATCGACGGCCGCATCGCGCGCATGATCAAGGGGCAGTCCAAGTTCGGCGCCGAGCTCGACAGCCTCGCCGACTTCGTCAATTTCGGCGTGGCGCCCGGCCTGATGCTGTATTTCTGGCAGCTGCACGAACTCGGCAATGCCGGCTGGATCGCCGCCATGGTGTTCGCGATCTCCGGTGGCCTCCGCCTGGCGCGCTTCAATGCCACCATGGACGATCCCAACAAGCCGGCCTTCGCCGCCAATTTCTTCACCGGCGTGCCGGCGCCGGCGGGCGCGATCACGGTGCTGCTGCCGATCTATGTCGCGTTCCTCGATCTCGGCCGGCTGCCTGCGGCGGTGACGGCTGCCTATACGCTGCTGATCGCCTTCCTGATGGTGTCGCGCCTGCCGGTGTTCTCCGGCAAGACCAAGCGCATGCGCGTGCCGCCCGAACTGGTGCTGCCCGCGTTCGTCGCGGTGATCGTCTTCATCGCAATCCTGATCGCCTATCCCTGGCACGTGCTGTCGATCGGCACGGTGCTGTATCTGCTCGCTTTGCCGCTCGGCTACAAATCCTATCGCGACCAGGCGCGCGCGATGGAAGCCACGGCGCCGGCGGGAGGCGAGGTCTCGTCGCCGCCGTCGGCACCGACGCTGGCAAACCTGTCGGAGCCGCCGCGCGACGACGACCGGCCTGACCGGCTGCACTGAGCCACTTAAGCAGCAAGACTTGGATATCTGCCATGAGGTGCCCTGAGTTGGGTTGAGGCCCGATCTCGGCTATATCGCCTGGTGACGGCGGCACCGCGCCAACAGCGGCCGCCAATCTGGGAGAGAACGCCGTGACGAATATCGCGACCGGGCCGCTGCCCGCTTCCGTCCTCGAAGCGCTGGGCCGCTATGACACGCCGACGATCTGCAATGCCATGGAGATCGTGGCGCCCGAGCGCCGGCTGATCGGCTACACCACCAAGCCGCTGGTCTGCCCATTTCCCGATCTGCCGCCGATCGTCGGCTATGCCCGCACGGTCGCGATCCGCTCGGTGCTGAAAAACTCGCTACCGGCGGAAGAGCAGTCCAAGCGCCGCATCGACTATTACGAATATGTCGGTACCGGCCACGGTCCGCGCATCTCGGTGATCCAGGATATCGACGGTCCCGACGTCGGCTACGGCGCGTTCTGGGGCGAGGTGCAGAGCAACGTGCACAAGGCGCTCGGCTGCCTCGGCGTCATCACCGACGGTTCGATCCGCGACATCCCGCAATGGGCGCCGGGCTTCCAGGCACTGGCCGGCTCGATCGGCCCGTCGCATGCATGGGTGCATGCCGAGAGCTTTGGCGGCGAGGTGCGCGTTGCCGGCATGACCGTGAAGTCGGACGATCTGATCCACGCCGATCTGCACGGCGCCATCGTGATCCCGCACGACATCGCAGCAAAGTTGCCCGAGGCAGCCGAGCTCTGCGGCCGCCGCGAGACGCCGATCCTCGAGATCGCCCGCAGCCCCGACTTCTCGCTGGAGAAGCTGAAGGCCGCACTGAAGCGTTCGGCGGAGATCCACTAGCGGCGGGACCGGAACGATCTAAGGCTGCGACGTCGCTCGCTGGCTGCCCTGTTCCGTCAGGAACAAGGCGGCCTGATCCGGCTCGCCAAACACCGCGGCAGCGCAGCCGAGGACTTCGCGCGCGTCCCGCGTTGGGTGACGGTGCGGGGCCGCCGTATGGTTAGCAAAATATTGAAATCCGTGTCGGCAGTCGGCAAAAGCCGGCGCCTTTCAGCACGCTGCGGCCGCCAGGCGCGCCGGCTCAACTTAACCTTTACGCGTCTTTAATCGCGGCTCACTAGGGTTTCCGATGCGGTTCGGGGTTGGGCCGCGCCATCGGCCAGGACGGCCGTTGTTGCGTTCGCGTTGGAGTCTCCCATGGATATCATGACGAGCATCGGGCTCGTGGCGGGCATTGTCGTCATCGCGACGATGATGCTGCTGGGCGGCGATCTCCACATGTTCATTTCCGAGCATGCGATGATCATCATCTTCGGCGGCTCGACGGCTGCGACCATGATCCGCTTTCCGCTCTCGACGCTGATCCACGGCCTGCCGCTCGGCGCCAAGTTTGCCTTCACGATGAGCCGTCTGTCAGCGCATGATCTGGTCGACGAACTCGCCCGCATCGCCGAGATCGCCCGCAAGCAGGGGCCGGTGGGTTTGGAAAAGGTCGAGACCGACGAGCCGTTCCTCGCCAAGGGCATCCGCTACGTCGCCGACGGCTACGACCTCGATTTCATTCGCGACAATCTCGAGCGCGACCGCGACAATTTCCTGATGCATCTGGACGAAGGCAGCAAGATCTACCGCGCCATCGGCGACTGCGCGCCTGCCTTCGGCATGGTCGGCACGCTGATCGGCATGGTGCAGATGTTCGCCAACATGACCGACCCGTCAAAGCTCGGGCCGTTCATGGCGACCGCGCTGCTCGCGACTCTCTACGGCGCGCTGGTCGCCAACCTGTTCTGTATCCCGATCGCGGACAAGCTGCATGGCAAGCTCCTGGACGAAGAGACCAACCGCACGCTGATCATCGACGGCATCCTGATGATCCGCGACTCCAAGAGCCCGACGCTGGTCCGCGAAATGCTGCTGGCCTATCTGCCCGAGAAGCACCGCCACGCCGAAGGCGAGCCGGTGCCGGCCTGAGGCCGCGCGTCGGGATTTGACACATGGCCAAGAAGAAGCGCGGCGATTCACACGGAGGCGGTCACGGCTGGTTCGTGACCTTCGCCGATCTGATGGGCCTGATGATGAGCTTCTTCGTGATGCTCGTCGCGTTCTCGACCCAGGATGCCAACAAGCTGAAGGTCGTCGCAGGCTCCATGCGCGACGCCTTCGGTGTCCAGACCGAAGCGCGCTATTCCGGCATCGTCGAGTCCGACGGGCTGCCGACCCGCCCTCGGCTGAAGAACGTCGATCACATTCAGCCCGAGGACTCCTCCAACACGCCGACGCCGGACCAGGAGGATCGTGACCGCACCTCGGGCGCGAAGATCAAGGTCGACCGGAATTTTGCACTGGCGGCGGCCTCGCTGCGCCAGGCGTTGCAGGACATGCCGGAACTGACCGAGATGTCCAAGCACATCATGTTCGAGGAGACCAAGCAGGGCCTCAACCTCGAGATCGTGGACCAGGACGGCCGCTCGATGTTCGCCGACGGCTCCAAGGTGCCCTATGACCGCACCCGTCGCCTGATCGAGAAGCTTGCTGTTCCGCTCAAGGCGACGCCGCTGCGCGTCTCCATCGCCGGCCATACCGCGGCTGGATTCGTGCCGACCCGCAGCGACTACGGCGCCTTCGACCTGTCGGCCGATCGCGCCAATGCCGTGCGTCAGATTCTCGAACGCGAGGGCTTGCCGGCCGCCCATGTCTTCGCCGTCGCCGGCAAGGCGGACACCCAGCCGCTGTTTCCGGACGATCCCTCGCTCGCGGCCAACCGGCGGGTGACCATCACCCTGATGCGCGAAGATCCGCCGCTGCCGCCGAATCTGAAGCCGTAGGGCGCATTCGAGCGAAGCGGGCCCTGTTTCGCGCGAAGAAAGCGCGACAAAACAAGGATGTAGAGCCAATTCCCGTTCAATCGGGAACGGAAAGGCTTTGGGCTCTTGTGCCACCATCTTACCTGAGGCATGTCGTCGCGTGGGCGACGACCGTTGCTGCGCCGTCACAGCATCCGTCCCGGCGCCTGCTATGGTGATGTGCCGATTGACAGGGGCGCCGGAACCGTCAAAAGGCGCCGGATCAATTCTCGGGCAGAAGCGTTCCAGTTTCATATGACGGCGAGCATCACATCGACCGAAGCTCAGGACGGGCCGGTCACCTCTGGTTTCTGGGGCCTGACGCTCGGGAGCATCGGCGTTGTCTTCGGCGACATCGGCACGTCGCCGCTCTACGCATTCCACGAGGCCGTCAGGGGTGCCGCCCATGGCCAGCCGGTCTCGCGGGTTATGGTGCTCGGCGTGCTCTCGCTGATCCTCTGGGCGCTGCTGATCGTCGTCACCGCCAAATACGTGCTGCTGCTGCTGCGCGCCGACAACAACGGGGAGGGCGGCACGCTTTCCCTCATGGCGCTCGGCCAGCGCGCGCTCGGGCGGCGGAGCTGGTTCCTGATGGCGCTCGGCGTGGTCGGCGCCTCCATGTTCATCGGCGATTCCATGATCACGCCGGCGATCTCGGTGTTGTCGGCGGTCGAGGGTCTGAAGCTCGCCACGCCCGCCTTCGAGCACTATGTGGTTCCCCTGACCGTGCTCATCCTGGCGCTGCTGTTCGCGGTCCAAAGCAAGGGGACGGCGCTGGTGGCCTCGGCCTTCGGGCCGGTGATGGTCGTCTGGTTCACCGTTCTTGCCGTGTTGGGCGTCGTTCACATCGCCGACGATCCGTCGGTGCTGGCAGCGATCAATCCCTATTACGCGCTGCAATTCCTGCTGTCGCACGGCACGATCGGCCTGGTGACATTGGGCGCGGTGTTCCTCGCGGTGACCGGCGGTGAGGCGCTCTACGCAGATCTGGGCCATTTCGGCCGCAAGCCGATCCAGTCAGCCTGGATGTTCTTCGTGCTGCCCTCGCTCCTGATCAACTATTTCGGGCAGGGCGCGCTGGTGCTGTCCGATCCCAGCGCGATCGAGCACTCTTTCTATCGCATGGTCCCCGAGCACTTCGTGCTGCCGCTGGTCGGGCTTGCGACCGCGGCGACGGTGATCGCGAGCCAAGCGGTGATCACAGGGGCCTATTCGCTGGTCTATCAGGCGGTGCAGCTCGGCCTCCTGCCGCGCTTCGAGGTGCGCTTCACCTCGGAAACCCACGCCGGCCAGATCTATCTGCCGCGTGTCAACCGGCTGCTCCTGATCGGTGTGATGCTGCTGGTGCTGTTGTTCCACACCCCCAGCAATCTGGCTTCGGCCTACGGTATTGCGGTCTCCACCACCATGGTTGCCGACGGCATCATGGGCTTCATCGTGATCTGGAAATTGTGGAACTGGCGCGCCGCGACGGCCGCAGCGGTGATCCTGCCCTTCGTCGTGGTCGACATAAGTTTCTTCAGCGCGAATCTTCTGAAGCTGCTTGAAGGCGCCTGGGTGCCGCTGCTGTTCGGCGCGATCATGGCCGGGACAATCTGGACCTGGCGGCGAGGATCCGCGATCCTGATCCAGAAAACGCGCCGCATCGAGGTGCCGCTGGACGATTTGATCCGGAGCCTGGAGAAGCGGCCGCCGCACATCGTCAAGGGCACCGCGGTGTTCCTGACCAGCGATCCCTCCTTCGTGCCGACCGCGCTGTTGCACAATCTCAAGCACAACAAGGTGCTGCACGAGCATAACGTGGTCCTGACCATCGAGACCGCGCATACGCCGCGGGTCGATCTGTCGGAGCGTTTCCGGATGGAGAAGATCAGCGACAAGTTCTTCAAGGTCCGCCTGCGCTTCGGCTACATGGAGCAGCCGAACGTGCCCAAGGCGCTCGCGATCGCGCGCAAGCAGGGCTGGCAGTTCGACATCATGTCGACCTCGTTCTTCGTGTCGCGGCGCTCGCTGAAGGCGTCGGCGCAGTCCGGCATGCCGCTTTGGCAGGACCATTTGTTCATCGCGCTGAGCCGGTCCGCCAACGACGCCACCGACTATTTCCAGATTCCCACGGGCCGGGTGGTTGAAGTCGGAACCCAGGTCACCATCTAAGCGGCGATTGGCAGAGACATGCCAAATTGCATACCTAAGCCCCAAAATCGGGCTAGGCTATGCCGGTAGCGCAGGCCTATAAGCCCCGCGCTCCCCGCCGTTGTGCAGTGAAGCATTTTTAGAGGCCATCAGGCTCTCCCATGACAAGTGATGTAGCGATTTCCGCCCCGGAAACGGCGGCGGCCAATGGGCATGGCGACGCCCACACCACCGCCGGTTTCGGTGCGCTGACACTCGGCAGCATCGGCGTCGTCTATGGCGATATCGGCACCAGCCCGCTCTACGCGTTCCGCGAGGCGGTGATGGCGGCGTCCGGCGCGGAGGGGGTGCCGACGCCGGCGGCCGTGCTCGGCGTGCTCTCCCTGATCCTGTGGGCGCTCATCATCGTGGTGACGCTCAAATACGTCGTGATCCTGCTCCGTGCCGACAACAACGGCGAGGGCGGCACGTTGGCGCTGATGGCGCTGGCCCAGCGCGCAGTCGGCACCCGCGGAACAACCATCGTCCTGCTCGGCATCATTTCCGGCGCCCTGTTCTATGGCGACGCCGTGATCACGCCGGCGCTCTCGGTGCTGTCGGCGATCGAAGGCATGAAGGACATCACCCTGCACTTCGAGCCCTACATCGTACCGCTGACCGTGATCATCCTGGTCGGTCTGTTTGCTGTGCAATCCCGCGGCACCGCTCGCGTCGCCGCCTTCTTCGGCCCCATCATGTGCGTCTGGTTCGCTGTGATCGCGATCGCGGCGATCCACCCGATCATCCAGCAGCCGCAGGTGCTGTTGGCGCTGAACCCGCTCTACGCGGTGTCGTTCATGCTCCACCACGGCATCATCGGATTCGTGACGCTGGGAGCGGTGTTCCTGGCAGTCACGGGCGCGGAGGCGCTCTATGCCGACCTCGGCCATTTCGGCAAGCGGCCGATCCAGACCGCCTGGCTGTTCATCGTGCTGCCGTCGCTGGCGCTGAACTATCTGGGGCAGGGTGCGCTCGTGCTCGGCGATCCCGGGGCGATCGTCAGCCCGTTCTTCCAGCTCTTTCCGCAAGGTTTTTTCCGCGGCTGCATGGTCGTGCTGGCGACCGCCGCAACTGTCATCGCGAGCCAGGCGGTCATCACCGGTGCCTATTCGCTGACGCGTCAGGCGATCCAGCTCGGTCTGTTGCCGCGCTTTGAAATTCGCCATACGTCTGAAGCCCATTCCGGCCAGATCTTCATCCCGCGCATCAACCAGCTCCTGCTGGTCGCGGTGGTCCTGCTGGTGCTCTTGTTCCGCTCCTCCAGCGCACTGGCCTCGGCCTACGGCATCTCCGTCACCGGGACCATGGTCGTCACGGCGATGATGGGCTTCGTGGTGATCTGGAAGGTATGGCGGTGGTCGCCGTTCACGGCTGCCACCCTGATCGCGCCGTTCCTGTTTCTCGACCTCACCTTCCTGGCCGCCAATCTGCTCAAGGTGTTCGAGGGCGGCTGGGTGCCGCTGGCGCTCGGCGCGCTCATGATCATCCTGATGTACACGTGGCGGCGCGGCAGCCGGCTGCTGTTCGAGAAGTCGCGCAAGCTCGAATTCCCGCTCGCCGACCTCGTGGCGATGCTGGAGAAGCGGCCGCCGCAGCGCGTGCCCGGCACCGCCGTGTTCCTGACCAGCGATCCCCTCAGCGCGCCCACGGCGCTGATGCATAGTCTGAAGCACTACAAGGTGCTGCACGAGAAGAACGTCATTCTCACCATCGAGACCGCGCAGACCCCGCGCATCGATCCGGCCGAGCGGGTGAAGCTGGAGCAGATCTCGCCGACCTTCTCCAAGGTGACGCTGAAGTTCGGCTTCATGGAATCGCCCAATGTGCCGAAGGCGCTGGCGATCGCCCGCAAGCTCGGCTGGCAGTTCGACATCATGTCGACCTCTTTCTTCCTGTCGCGGCGGGCGCTCAAGCCGGCCGCCCATTCCGGCATGCCGCGCTGGCAGGACCGGCTGTTCATCTCGCTCAGCCGTTCCGCCAACGACGCCACCGACTATTTCCAGATCCCCTCCGGCCGCGTTGTCGAGGTCGGCACCCAGGTCACCATCTGAAGCGACGATCTGATCCTCCATTTGAAGGTCGCGCTTCAAGTCGCTGCGATTTAGCTTTAACTTGCGCAAGGCAGCTCAAGCCTTTGTAGCGCTTGATTTTCACCGGCCGAGAGGCGAGGTTGCCGGCCGCCGGGATCGCCCCGGCAGCGGCCCGCGACGTTGGAGGATGATGTGGCAAATCAAGTACAGGATCTGACCCCGGACGAGGTCTCCAAGGGTGTCGCGGAGGGCCGCTATCTCCTCGTCGACGTGCGCGAGCCGAACGAGGTCGAGGCCGAAGCCTATCCTTTCGGCGTGGTCGTGCCGCTCTCGACCTTCGATCCCAAGGCGATCCCCGATCCCGAGGGTAAGGAGGTCGTGTTCGCCTGCCGTTCGGGCAAGCGTTCTGTGACGGCCTCGCTGGCGGCGCAGGCGGCAGGGCTGCCGTACGACAAGCATCTGGCCGGCGGCATGCTCGGCTGGAAGGCGGCGGGTCTTCCCAGCAAGGTCGGCGGCTGACCCCGCCGATGTCCAAGAGCTCGTCCCTCAACAAGGTCTTCGCGGACCTTCCGGTCACCATCTTCGAGGCGATGTCGCAGGCCGCGCGCGACAATGCCGCCATCAATCTCGGCCAGGGCTTTCCTGATGATCCCGGCCCCGAGGACATCCGCCGCGCCGCGGCCGAGGCTTCGCTGAACGGCTACAACCAGTACCCGTCGATGATGGGCCTGCCGGAGCTGCGCCAGGCGATCGCGACCCATTACGGCCACTGGCATGGTCTCGAGCTCGATCCGATGAGCGAGGTGATGGTGACCTCCGGCGGCACCGAGGCCCTGACTTCGGCCATCCTCGCCGTCGTCCAGCCCGGTGACGAGGTGGTGTGCTTCCAGCCGGTGTACGATTCCTACCTGCCGATCATCCGCCAGGCCGGCGGCATTCCGCGCCTGGTCCGGCTCGAGCCGCCGCATTGGCGGCTGAATGAGGACATGCTGAAAAGCGTCTTCAATTCAAAGACCAAAGCGGTGCTCTTCAACAACCCCCTGAATCCGTCCGCAGTGGTGTTTCCGCGCGAGGACCTCGAGCTGCTGGCGCGCTACTGCCAGGAGTTCGACGTCATCGCGATCTGCGACGAGGTCTGGGAGCACGTCACTTTCGACGAGCACAAGCACATCCCGCTGATCACCATCCCCGGCATGCGCGACCGCACCATCAAGGTCGGCTCTGCCGGCAAGATCTTCTCGCTGACGGGCTGGAAGATCGGCTTCGTCTGCGCCGCGCCGCCGCTGCTGCGCGTTGCCGCCAAGGTGCACCAGTTCCTGACCTTCACCACCGCGCCGAACCTCCAGGCCGCCGTCGCTTACGGGCTCGGCAAGCCGGACGAGTATTTCCTGTCGATGCGCAAGGACCTGGCGCGGAGCAGGGACCGTCTCGCCAAGGGGCTGGAGAGCCTCGGCTTCCCGGTGCTGAAGTCGCAGGGCACCTACTTCCTCACCGTCGACCTGTCCCCGCTCGGGCTGAACGAGAGCGACACCGAGTTCTGCTGGCGGATCGTGAAGGACTACAAGGTCGCGGCAATTCCGGTGTCGGCCTTCTACGAGCAGGACCCTGTGACCTCGGTGGTGCGCTTCTGCTTTGCCAAGAAGGACGAGACGCTCGACACCGCGCTGGAGCGGCTGTCGGACGCGGTGCGCGGGCGCAAGAGGTAGGAGAGATGACGAACGTCAGCCGCTTTGGTTTTGGCCTCGCGATCGCCGCCGCGCTGACGTTGCTCTCCGCCCCCGCAGGGGCCGAGGAGCGGGTCGTCAACTTCTACAATTGGTCGAACTACGTGGCGCCCGACGTCCTCGAGGCCTTCACCAAGGAGACCGGCATCAAGGTCGTCTACGACACTTTTGATGCCAACGAGACCCTGGAGACGCGCCTGATGGCCGGCAAATCCGGCTATGACGTCGTGGTGCCCACCGCCTATTTCCTCCAGCGCCAGATCAAGGCCAACATCTTCCAAAAGCTCGACAAGTCGAAGCTGCCGAACTTGGCCAATGCCTGGCCGGTGGTGACCGAACGTCTCGCGATCTACGACCCCGGCAATGTCTACGCCGCCAATTACATGTGGGGCACGACGGGCATCGGCTACAACGTCGCCAAGCTGAAGCAGATTCTCGGAGCGGATGCGAAGATCGACAGTTGGGACATCGTGTTCAAACCTGAGAACCTTGCCAAGTTCAAGGATTGCGGCGTGCACATGTTAGACTCCGCCGACGACATCTTTCCAGCGGCGTTGAACTATCTCGGGCTCGATCCGAACTCGACCAAGCAGGCCGACCTCGAAAAGGCCGCCGATGTCGTCGCCAAGGTGCGGCCCTCCGTGCGCAAGTTTCATTCGTCCGAATATTTAAGCGCGCTCGCCACCGGCGAGATCTGCTTCGTGGTCGGCTGGTCCGGCGACATCATGCAGGCCCGCGCCCGCGCTGCCGAAGCCAAAAGCGGCATCGAGATCGGCTACGCCATCCCGAAGGAGGGCGCGCAGATGTTCTTCGACAATCTCGCGATCCCCGCGGACGCCAGGAACGTTAGGGAGGCCTACGAGCTGATCAACTATCTCTACCGTCCGGACGTGGCCGCCAAGAATACGGACTTCCTGTCCTACGCCAACGGCAACCTCGCCAGCCAGAAGCTGGTCGACCCGAAGGTCCTGAACGACAGGAACATCTATCCGGACGAGGCGACGCTCGCAAAGCTGTTCGTGATCACGGCGCGTGATCCGGCGACCCAGCGGGTTATCAATCGGCTCTGGACCAGGGTGAAGACGGGAAGGTGAGACGCCGCGGTCGTGCTGGGATTAACCCGGCAAGTCATTTTCTGCAAAACAACCCCATCACAGTAGAATCGCGACTGGCGCGCCGCTGGCAGTGCCCAAGCCGTAGTGCGGCTTGGCTTAATCGACGCGCCGGCGCAATGACCCGAAGCAGCGCGCGTGCGGGCGCGAAATGAAGCGCGATGGAGGCCGAACGCGCGTGACGTCACAGGCTCCGGTCATTTGCCTCGTCGGCAAAACAGCGGCAAATTGCATCGTGGCCATCGGGCTTAGATAAGTGACGCGCTGGACGCGTAGCCGTCAGGTCGATCAATCGTTCGCAGCAACTTCTTGAATTTCTTGCCACTGGAACACAAGCACGGATCATAAACCTTCGTGTTCGCGGCAAGCTCGACCGCACTGCTGTCTCGGCGAAGCCCAGGGGTCATGCGCCGCTGTTTGCGCATACGCAAACCCCCGTCCAACGAAGGAGAAGTTTGTGCAAAGGAGCTTGCGTGCTCCGACGTCAATACCGAATTACCGTCTCATGGCCCCCACCGGATCGTTGAAAAAGCTCAACCTAGGCTAGACGGCACCTAGCCGAGGTGAAACAGTACGAGCTTTCAATCGTGGGGTGAATTTAACGTCGGGAGTTTGGGGGCTGCTTTGTTTAAGTGTGCATTTGTGCTGTCATCCGTTTTCTTGTCCGTGTTGTGTGGGGCTTGTACCCGAGCCGAGCTCGTGAACAAGGCCGATGCTTACGACGCGGCCATCTGGGACTCCAACAATAGGCAAATCCTGTTGAATGCCGTTCGTGCGAGCCAGCGCGCGCCTATGTCGTTCGTGGGGCTCGGCGATGTCTCCGCCAGTCCGGTGTTCTCAGGCAGCACCAACGGTACTTTCAATTTAAGCCCGAGTGCCCTCACAGGCTACTCTTTGAATCCTACCGTGTCCTATGGAGGAGGGTTCACGTCGTTCCAGATGAACAATCTGAACCATGTGCAGTTTGCGAGCACGATGCATCAGCCATTGAGCCGCAAGATCGTTGATTACTTCAATTCAGAGAAGTGGCCCGAAGAAGTCGTTCAGCGCATCCTTTTTCAGCGGGTTGAATTGACACCTGCAGAATATGCCAAGGCTCGCAGCATGAAGGACCTCAAATGCCGCGAGTCCGATCCGCGCACCATGGAAATATGCCGTCAAATTGCGGAAGATGAATATCTACAGGACCATTCCGAATTCAATTGTCCGCCGCCCCGCCTCTCGAAGGGACGCTACGAATTTGTCAACTCGGCACGTGAATTCTGCTCGATGAACCAGTTTCAGATTTTGCTGAGAACATACCGACTGTTGGGTTATGAATTCAAATCCACCTACATGCGGTCGGCAGAAGGCATTCTATATTTCTTGGGCGAACTCATCGCTGCGCAGAACTACTCGGCACAAGGTTATGAGCCGAAGGTCCTTCTCGGAGGCCCGGACGGACACCATCATCTGGTGAACTTGTTTGTCGTCAGGCGCGGCAACCCCGGACCACCGGTCGCGGCCGTACAAGTCAATTTCAACGGTGAAGACTTTTTCATACCGCGACCGCAGCTCGGCGCTCTTGATGAAGACCGATCGCTTCAGGTGCTTGATCTCGCCGCGACGGCGATCGTCTTGGCCACCCTCAAGGAAGACTTGCCGAAATCGAGCAATATCAACTTGGTCTCGGCACGGTAATCCAGCGCGCACTACGGTTCATTCGCTCTGATTGTCGCATAAATGAAACTTGCGACATCTAACCTGTCTTCGGAGGCGACATGTCTGAAATCGATAGAGCCCGCGACCGCAGATTAGAAGTCGTGCGCACTGCCGCCAAACGCTGGCAAGCCCGCACACAGAGCCGAACGTCCGATGCCGCTACGATCGCGCGTTCGGGGCCGGGCACGGCGGACAGTCCGATGCGGCAGGCGAGGTTTGCCGTACGGCAAGACCTTCTGGCGCATGCCGCCAATCTCCGCGAACGAGGCCGACTTCCAATCTTCATCGAGCGAAAAATTGGTCCGACACTCGACTTGATTTCGATGGCACCGAGCGAGGCGGCCCGCAAGGTTGGGCGACCCGTCGCTCGCATCGTCAGCTCTGTCGATCCAAGGGTCCAACCGGAGGGGTTTGCGTCGGGGTTCCTGGTCTCGCCGAGGCTGCTTTTGACGAACTGTCACGTGTTTCCAGATGCAGCCTCGTCTCACGGTACTGGCGCCAATTTCTTGCACGAGTTCGACGAGCATGGTCTCAAGGTGGGTGTGACGTTTGCGATCGATGCCAGCAGCTTCTTTGTCTGTGACAATCATCTTGATTTTGCCTTGGTCGGGGTTAGCCCCATCGCGAATACGGGTGAGCCGATCGAGAGCCTCGGAGCAATCCCGCTCTCGGAGGCAACGTCCAAAGTCCTCAAGGGCTACCCCATTGAGGTGATCCAGTATCCTGACGGCGGTGGCAAGCAATATGCCATCATGAACAACCGGCTGCTCGACGTTCTCGATGAAGGCTTCCTACATTACGAGACCGATACTTTGGAGGGATCATCAGGATCGCCGGCCTTCAGTGAGGCGTGGGAACTAGTTGCCCTTCACCACGCCGGGATACCTGAAATGCGGGGCGATGACATCGTCGCAACCGATGGCTCCGTCTGGACCGAAGATATGGGTGAAGACAAGGTTCATTGGGTCGCCAACGAGGGTATCCGCATCAGCTCAATCGTCCAGGCGTTGGGCAAGGTCAAATTGACCGATGCCAAACAGGCGAAAATCCTAAGCGATCTGCTCGCGGGCACGACGGACCCCGCCGATGATGTCAGTCAAATGCTGAGGGGAGCCGCTCCTACCAGTCTCTTTGCGGCAAGCTCTGGCGGCTCGGAAAACAACCAATTACTAACCCAAAGAGTGGCATTTGAGGAGAGAAGCATGTCCGGTACAAACATGAATTTTAGTGGCCCTGTCACCATCCATGTTTATGCGGAGCAAACGGCTCCGCCACAGCCGGGTGCGGAGTCCGCTGTCGCCGCCCTCGAAAAGACGTTGCGGTTCGATCCGAACTATGAGGATCGCGAGGGTTATCAAGAAGCATTCTTGGGTACTGACGTGGTCGTACCCGTTCCAGGAATCGTGGCCGCGCGGTCTGGCGAGATGTACAAGGAAAATGGTGAAATCCTAATTCTCAAATATCACCACTATAGCCTTGCGATGAATAAAGCTCGTCGGCTCCAGATGTGGTCGGCCGCAAACGTGGACTACAATCCCGATCTTCGAAAACAAAATGGTCGGGCATTTTTCGGAACCGACCGCTGGGTCGCCGATCCGCGGATACCCAACAAATTCCAAATTGCCGATCCAGATTTCTATAAGCCTGCCGGGCAGATCGATCGTGGACATATCGTTCGCCGCGAGGATAGCGCCTGGGGCGAAACCGCAAAAGAACTCGAGTTCTCGAACTCGGACACCTTTCATTGGACGAATTGCACGCCACAGCACCAGGCTTTCAATCGTGAGTCCCCCGGGTCGGCGTACGGCGGCATCAAGGGCCTGTGGGGCGGCTTCGAGGCCTATATTCAAAAGAGCCTGCAGCACGATGATACGAGGGCTTGCATCATCGCTGGGCCGATCCTCGCCGCCGATGATCCAACGGCGGACTTCGGCTCAGGACCGATCGCTTACCCTGTTCTGTTCTGGAAGGTTGTGGCGGTGGCCGCCAAGGACGCTGGAAGCCGATCGCGGCTCTTAACCTACGGCTTCCTTCTTAGTCAGAAGAACGTGGTCGACGATTTCGGCATCGAGTTTGCCCCCGGTCAGTATGCTCGGTATCAGCGGCCACTTGCCGAAATTGCCGAGCTTGCAGGTGTCACTTTTGATGAAAGACTTCTGGCCGCCGATGCCAAGGCACAAGCCGGAGCCTGATTGCGACCGACTGCGCGGCTGCGGCCCGGCACGACCTGGCTCAACGTCTCGCCGCCGATGAAGAACGCGCAAGTCCGATCTGTATCGCAGCCTGGGATCGCGTCGTTCAGGCCGAAGTCGGCGCGGAACTGCCGGAGCGGTGAGTTCTCCGTCATCCGGGATGGTGCGTCAGCACCAGACCCGGAATCTCGAGATTCCGGGTTCGATGCTTTCGCATCGTCCCGGAAAGACGATCGAGCGCCTACCGCCACCTTCGGTGCAGCCACAGCCACTGCTCGGGATGCTCGCGCACCCAGCCTTCCACCACGCTCGTGATCGCCTGGGTCGTGCCCTGGATGTCGATCTTGCCGTCGGCGTCGCGCACCGGCTGGACCTCTTCGGTGATCTCGGCGGTGAAGCGGCCGCCGGGCAGGCGGATGACGCGGACGCCGTGGATCGGGCATTCGACCTGGCGCAACAGGCGCGCCAGCATTGGATTGGCGCGGGTCTTGCGGCCGAAGAAGGTGACCTCGACGCCGCCAGTCAGATATTGGTCGATCAGCATCGCGACGTGCTTGCCGTCTTTGAGCGCCTGCGCGAGCCGCAGCGGCGCGTCGCGCCCCGCGGGGATCAGTGTGCCCATGTTGACCTGGCGCATCTCCTGGATGATGCGGTCGGCGGAGGCGATGTTCGGGCGGCGGTAGAGGATCGCCGCATCGAGCCCGTGTGCGACGGCGGCGAGCGCCGGCAATTCCCAATTGGCCAGATGCGCGGCGAAGATCAGCGCCGGCTTGCCGTCGTCGCGGATGCGGTCGAACAGCTCGATGCTGCGGTCGGGCAGTTCGATCCGGCTGTTGTCGGGATGATCGCGGTCATAATCCCAGACGTGGTCCATGTGGGCGAATTCGGCGCCGACGCGGCCGAGATTGTCCCAGACGCCCATCAGGATGGATTCGATTTCCTCGGGCGACTTGTCCGGAAAGGCGGCGGTGAGATTGGCGCGGCCGATGCGGTGCTCGCGAAGGCGCGGCCCGATCAGCCTGGTGGCGCGTGCGAAAAAGTCCGAGGTCTTGGCCGGATCGAAGTAACGCGTGGTGCGCAACATGCCGACGGTGGCAGCCCCGATCAGGCCTCCACCGATCGATTTGGCCGTCTGCCGCGCGCGCGCCTTCGTCCTCGCAGGAAGCAGCGCCATGCGTCCGGTCAGGCCGGTTCGCGGGTCAGGATCAGCGAGGCGTTCTGGCCGCCGAAGCCGAACGAGTTCGACATCACCGCGGTGACGCGGGCATCGCGTGCCTTGTTGCCGACGACGTCGAACAGGATCGTGGGATCCGGATTGTCGTAGTTGATCGTCGGCGGGATGCGCTGATGCTCCAGCGTGAGCAGCGAGAAGATCGCCTCGACCGCGCCGGCGGCCGAGATGGTGTGGCCGACCATCGACTTGTTGGAGGTAACCGGAATCTTCGACACGAGTTCGCCGAACACGGCCGATGTCGTATTGTATTCCATCTTGTCGTTCTCGGGCGTCGCGGTGCCGTGCGCGTTGATGTGGTCGATCTGGTCCGGCGTCATGCCGGCATCGGCCAGCGTCTTGTTCATGCAGCCGATGATCGGCTTGCCGTCGGGCGAGGAGCGGGTGCGATGGAAGGAGTCGGTGAGCTCGCCGCAGCCGGCGATCACGCCGAGGATTTTTGCGCCGCGCGCGGTGGCGGCTTCATAGCTTTCGAGCACCAGCGCACCTGCGCCTTCGGCCATGACAAAACCGTCGCGGTTCTTGGAGAAGGGACGGGAGGCCGCCTGCGGCGGGTCGTTCTGGGTCGACAGCGCCGAGAGCAGCGAGAAGCGCACGAGCGCCTCCGGATTCACGGTGCCGTCGGTCGCCACGCACAGCGCGGCATCGGTTTCGCCGCGGCGGATCGCCTCGACGCCGAGTTGGATCGAGGTCGCGCCCGAGGCGCAGGCCGTCGACAACGAGATCGGCGAGCCCTTAGTGCCGAAGGTCTCGGCGAGGTAGGCCGCGACCGAACCGAACATGAAGCGGTGGTGATAGGCGCTGTACTTGCCGCCGCCGGAGATGCGCAGCAGATCGTCGTAGTTGAAGTCGAGCTTACCGACGGCGCGGCCGAGCTCGCGGCGCTGCGGCCATTCGACTTCGACAGGTGCGACCGCAAGGAAGAGAGGACCCGGGAAATCCGCCTTGGCGCCGATGCCGGCCTGGTCCAGCGCCTCCTGCGTCACCAGTTCGGCCATCCGCTCGGACAGGGCGGTGGAGGAGAACGGATCGACGCTGACGAAATCCACCGTGCCGGCCATCGTGGTTTTCAGGCCGTCGACCGGAAAGCGCGTGATGGTGCGGATGCCCGATTCGCCGGCGACGAGCTTCGCCCAATTGTCGGTCTTGCCGTTGCCGAGCGAGGTCATGATGCCCATGCCGGTGACGACGACGACGGGACGCCCGAGTTTGTCGCGTGGTGCAGTCATGTCGATCCCCGCTTGAGCTGGAGCAAGATCCGAAAAAGCGTGAAGCGGTTTTTCGAGAAGATCATGCCCAAACAATAACCTGCCAAAGCGCAACGCGCTTCAGCTTACTGCCTCGACCAGCGCCATGCCTTCGCCGCGCCAGTGTCCGGCCCCCACCACCACAATCTGGGTGGGCGCTCCCTGCATTTCAATCTCGGTGCCCGTGGAATCGTTCGGCGGAAACAGGGCGCCGCGCGAGATCGACAGCGCGGCGAGCGCGATGCCGAGCGGGAATTGCGTCTCCATGGTGTGGCCGAACATCGTGCCGGTCGAGCGCACCGGGAACTCGGCGTGGCCCTTCAGGAAGCCGCGCTCTTCCGATGTCGCCGGCTCAGCGCCGGTCGCACCCGATATGATCGCGCCCTTGCCGTCGCGCTTCGGCAACTTTGCCCAAAGCTTCTCCAGCGTCGCGGCCATGTCGCCGGGGGTCTTGCGCCGGGCAAGGTCGGCAACGACGCTCGACAGCTTCGCGAATGGCTTTGCGCCGCGCGCTTCCGCATGCGCCTTCGACTCCAGCACCAGGAACGCGCCAGCGGAGCCGAGCGCGAAGCCGGCGTGGTCCTTGCGCGCCCACACGGGGGCGAACTTGTCCTTCAGATTGAAGTCGCCGAATTCGTAGAGGACCATCAGGTCCTTGCGCTCGCCATTGTGCGAGCCGCCGATCAACGCGATGTCGCTCTCGCCGGAGGCGATGCGCGACAATGCAATGCGGGCGGCATCGGCGCCGGCAACCTCTTCACCCATGAAGGTGCGCGAGGTGCCGCCAATGCCATGCACGATGGCGATATTGCCGGCGAGCAGGTTGGAGAGCTGGGCCAGGAACAGCGTCGGCCTGAGATCGCTCATCAGCCGCTCGTTGAGGAAGCCGGGCGCGTTGGCGCCCTTGGCCTCGGCCGTGAGCACGCCGGTGTCGACGTTGAGATCGCGCTCGCCGCCGCCGGCGGCGACCACCATGTCGATCTTCGACAGGATGTCCTTGTTGCCCTTGATCCCGGCGGAGTCGAGCGCAAGCCCGGCCGCATAGGTGCCGATGCGCTGCCAGGCTTCCATCTGGCGCTGGTCGCCCTTCTTCGGAATCTGGCTGTCGAAGGTAACAGGCATCAGGGGGTGCACGATGTAGGGCGCAAAGCCCTTCTCGTCGACATTGATGCGCTTCTCCTGAAGCGCGGCCCAGTTGGCGTCCAGGCCCTCGCCGAGCGAGGTGGCGAGGCCAATGCCGGTGATCCAGACTTCCGTCTGGGCGGGCTTCGAAGCAGTCTCGGTCATGGCGATACGGCCTGTTGCGGAAAGCCGACGCGTTTGGCGACCGCGTCCATGTGGGCGCGCATATCCGCATGGGGGAAGGGAATCTGCGTGAAGGTCAGCGTCGAATTCGCGCGCAGCTTGCCGCCGACCTTGATCTTGGCTTCGGTCACGGCGTAGCCCGAGCCCTGATGGGTCAGGCTCGCCTCGATGCTCATGAGATCGCCGGGGAAGACCGAGCCGCGGACCTTGGCCTCCTTGACGGCAGCCAGGATCGGCATGCGCTCGAATTTGAGCACGCCAAGCTGAAGCCAGCCCGAGGCCTGCGCCATCGATTCGATCAGGAGCACGCCGGGCATCAGGGGATAGCCCGGGAAGTGCCCCTCGAAGATGGTGCTTTCCATCGGGACCTGAGCCTCGACGACAATCGTCTTCGCGTCGACGTTGAGGTCGACGACGCGATCTATCATGTGAAAGTATTCGAGTTGCATGACCGCGCGCTTAGGCGCTCGCGCCCTTGGCCGCAACCAGTTCGTCGATGCGGGCACACAGGTTTTTCAGCACGAAGTACTGCTCGGTGGTCGCTTTGCCGTCGTTGACCTCCTGGGTCCACTTCTCCAGCGGCAGCTTGATACCGAACTGCTTGTCGATCGCGAACGCGATGTCCAGGAAATCGAGGCTGTCGATGCCGAGGTCATCGATGGCATGGCTATCCGGCGTGATCGTGTCGCGCGGGATGTCGCAGGTTTCAGCGATGATCGTAGCGACCTGATCGAATGTGGAGGACATCACTAAGCCTTTGATATTTTGCAGATATTTGTCAGATTGTCCAGAGTGGAACGGTGGGTGGGCATCGCGCCCCGATGACGCCCTCAACCCCCCTCTGGCCGGGTCGAAAGCCCGTATATCGGAGCGCCGCCCTGAGTTCAATGGAGCCGGCGGGTGTGGGGACAGGGCAGGGATGCCCGGCTGAGCCGTTTGTCTTGCTCGCCAGACGCCTTGCCTAGATGTGCGGCGTCGTGATCTTCACGCAGTCGCGGCGGCCCATCAGCACGCAATCCTGGGTCCGACGCAGGTCGGCGATGCTCACCGCGAGCCATATCCCGATCGCGGTCAGTGCGATGGTGAAGGCCAGCGCCGCGATGTTGGCGAGCATGCGATGGCGGAAATCGTCCGGTTCAGTGCGGGGCTGCTCGTAGCGCGACAGGTCGAGCGGCTCGGGCGCGACGCGCAATTGCTGCACGCTACCGTTGCCGCGGTAGCCCGTCGGGGAAGGCGAGGTGCGCGGCCTGAACTGGAGCACCCGGTGCTCGTCATCCGAGCTTATGGGCCGCTGGGTTGTCATGGTGCAGGGATCACTCCGAAGCAGCGATTTTTAGATAGCATACGTGGTGAACGCGTTGCAGAAAATCTTCTCAACGCGCACGTGCATTGCGCGTCCGCACTATCCTGCAGGGCTGCGAACGAAGGATCGTGGAACCGTGGTCGTTCCGGCATGCAGAGGGTGCGATGCAATAATACCCACCGAACCGAATGCATTTGCCGGCGCGATGCCCATGGCATAGTCCAGGGAACCTGACCACGCAGTTGCAACCATGTTAAAGGCCTTTCGACCATGACCAATACGCGCGAACCGAGAGTGCATCCGGTGTCGATCCTGTCGCTGCGGCCGACGCAGATGACCGTCGGAATGCGCGAGGTCAAGGAGAAGCGCAAGCGCTGGCGCGAGCACGACAAGAAGAAGCAGGCCGATCTGCTCGGCAAGCATATGATCCCCGTCGTGCACGGCCCCGACGAGCGCTATTACGTGATCGACCATCATCATCTCGGTCGCGCGCTGCACGACGAGGGCGTCAAGGAGGTGCTGGTCACCATCGTCGGCGACCTCAGGATGGTCGAGCGCGAAGCTTTCTGGGGCGTCATGGACAACAAGCGCTGGGTTTACCCCTACGACGCCAAGGGTGAACGGCGACCGTTCCGCGATTTGCCCAAATCCGTCGTCGATCTCAAGGATGATCCCTTCCGGAGCCTTGCCGGCGAGCTGCGCCGCATGGGCGGCTTCGCCAAGGACACCACGCCGTTCTCCGAATTCCTGTGGGCCGATTATCTGCGCCGAAAGCTGTCGCGCAAGGCTGTGGATGCCAATTTCGACAAGGCACTCGAGAAGGCGATGTCCTCAGCCAAGAGCAAGGATGCGATCTATCTGCCCGGCTGGTGTGGGCCAGCGGAGGATGATTAGACGCAACGCTCGCAGCAGTACGGCATGCAGCTGCGCAAACCTGATCTGATCACAGCCTCTTGAGCGAAACCATCTTCCGTCCGCGCGAAGCCGTGCTGAAACAAAACCGTGCCATCTGTTGGGGTTGTCGAGCTCTCATAGGAGGCCGAAATGCGCCGTCTGATTTTCGCCGTTGCCCTGCTCGTGGTCGCTTCAGCCGGGATATCGGCATCGTTCGCGGCAGTTCACCATGCCAAGACATTGACGTTTTCAGAGCGCTTTGCCCCGGCGCTCGAGTTGATGGCGAACCGCTAGGACAGATTCACGCCGGTTCAACCAGCAGCGTCGCGATCGATTTTGCGCAGCCGCACAAAGGCGGCCCAGGCCCGCGGATAATCCTTGTCCGTGGGATCGATCGTAAGAAGCGCGCGGCATGCTTCCTTGATCTCCTCAGGCGAAGGACGCTTGGCCGGAACGCCGGATGATTTGGCGTCCTCCCATCGACCCTCGATATCTTTCGCGAAAGCCAGGGCCTCGGCGCTCGTCCGCTTCTGGGTCGATTTCGCCAGCGGATGGTCCGACGGGAAATTCGGCCATGCGTTCGGCGGCTGGTCGACACGCCACGTCAGTTCATCTGCTTGTCGTGCCTCCACGCCCGAACTCGAATGCTGGGCTGCTGGCGCCCATCCTGCCCCTGCGGAGCCTGCCGAACCCGATGAGCCGGCCGATCTCCGCGCGACCGCCGAACCTGGCGCGACCGCCGCTGTCTGTCCGGCCAGCTGGCCAAGCTGTTGTTCCATCGTTCCGCCGCTGGACTTGGGGATGATTTTTTCGACGGTCTTGATCATCGACAGCGCTCCTGGCGATATCAGCGTGTTCTGGTCGGCAATTTTGTCGTCGGCCGCGTCTGGGCAGGGCCTGTAAGCAGAGCGCTGCGACGTCATCCGGCCGTCGTCGTCGATACGGGCAAAATCGATCGCGACAGTGTAAACGAACGCGGCCTCGACATACTGCCTCTCCTTATCCATCGCCTTTACGGAGCCGCATACGTATCTTGCCTTGTCTGCATCGATCGTTCGCAGGCCGTTGAAGTTAGCTGAATTCGGCGCAATGAGGACGCGTAAGACGGCAGCCCGCGCCTTGCCATGCTCCGATTCGAACATGCTCCATATCTCGTTCGCGTTGATGATCTCCGGCTGATAGTTCCAGGCGTATCCGGCCGCGAAGAATGCCGTGCCGATACAGGTCGCGACAACAAATGCCCGCACGTTCATGAGAAGCCCCCAACAGGCACGACTCATCCACGTCTCCGGTGACGGAAACTACGTAAGTTGTGCCAAAGCGTTTGTGCTAGTTGAGGGTGAGATTCTTAATAAAACGTATGCGATTGCGAAAACACAGAGTTCCCGTCAAACGGGAACTCATCCGCTGCATTTGTCGGCGACCCGGTCCTTACCGCGTTCGCTGCAGTCGGTCATTTCTTCGGCAGCCGTCCCATCAGATAGAATTCGTCATTCGGCCGCATGCCGGTGAAATTCGCCAGCCGGTTCGACAGTGCGAAGAAGGCTGAGATTGCGGCGATGTCCCAGATGTCGTCGTCGCTGAAGCCATGCGGCGCGAGCGCGGTGAAATCGTCCTCCGAAATCCGCTGCGCATCGGCCGAGACCTTCATCGCGAAGTCGAGCATCGCCTTTTGCCGCGGCGTGATGTCGGCCTTGCGGTAGTTCGTGGCGATCTGGTCCGCGATCAGCGGGTTCTTGGCGCGGATACGCAGGATCGCGCCATGCGCGATCACGCAATACTGGCACTGATTGGCCGCCGAGGTCGCGACCACGATCATCTCGCGTTCGGCTTTGGTGAGGCCGCCGTCCTTCTCCATCAGCGCGTCATGGTAGGCGAAGAAGGCGCGGAACTCGTCCGGGCGGTAGGCCAGCGTCAAGAACACGTTCGGCACGAAGCCGCTCTTCTCCTGCACGCCGAGGAGACGCGTGCGGATGTCGTCAGGGAGCGCATCGAGGGCGGGAGCGGGGAAGCGTTGCGCGGGCTTTGTCATGGGCATGGATTCCGGCTTGGGGCCGGCAACCATAGTCGATGCCGGTGCCATGCTCAACGTGACGCCGGGCTGGCAATGCCGGAGCTGGAAAACGAGCGTTGCTTTACCGCAGCGGCTTCTTCAGCAGCGAGAAGCGGTCCGGATCCAACCCCATCGACGGTTGCAGCATCGGGGCTTCGACGTTGGAGAGCGTCTTCGCGGGCGGCGCCGAGAACAACGGATCGTTCGGCACGTCGCGCTGCGAGGTGGCACCGCGCCAGCGCTCGAGCACGGCGCCGACGAAATGCATGTCGTGACCGGAGGTGACGGACGGCACGCTGCTGATGGTGGCTTCGCCGCGCGGCAATTGATGCGGCGGTACCTCCTTGAAGCGCAGCCGCGTCGGCAGTGCGACACCTTCGCCGAACGCCAGCACTTCGCGGGTACCGAGCGAGGGCACGAACGAGAGCAGGTTCGCGGCCGCATCCGACACCGCGGCGCGCAGCAGCGCCTGGTCGCGCTCGTTGGCAAGACGCATCGTGAACAGCGTGTTGCACTGGGAGATGATGGTGGCGTCGAGCTCGGCCGGACGCTGGGTGATGAGCCCGAGATAGACGCCGTATTTGCGGCCTTCCTTGGCGATGCGCGACACCGCCTTGCGGGTCGGCCCGAAGCCGACATTGCGATCGGCGGAGGCGTAGCGGTGAGCCTCTTCGCAGACGAACAGCATCGGCGAAACGCCGTCGCTCCACAGGCCGAAGTCGAAGGCCATGCGGCAGAGCACCGAGACGACGGAATCGATGACCTCGGCCGGGAAGCCGGCGAGCTGCATCACCGTCATCGGCTTGCCATTGGCCGGCAGGCGGAACAGATGGCTGATCACCTCGGCCATGGTGTCACCGCCGACATTGGCGTTGTCGAACATGAAGGCGTAGCGCGGGTCGTTGCGGACCGCCTCGATGCGGGAGATCAGCTTGTGATAGATGATGCGCGAGGAGCGGTTCTCGAGCTTGCCCATGCGCTCATCGATCAGCGACATCAGATCGACCAGGCGATAGGGCACCGGCGTATCGACGGTGTAGCCGATCTGTTTGGGATCGATGCGCTTCAGGCCGATGCGGTCGGCGTTCTGGTATTGGGTGTAGACGCCCTTGGCGAGCGGAATGACTTCTGCGAGGACGTCGAGCTCCTCAGGCACGCCGGCGCGGCCACCGAACAGCACGTCGACGATTTCCTCGAAATTGAACAGCCAGAACGGCAGTTTCAGATTGCGCGGGTTGAGCACCAGCGCGCGGTCGCCGAAGCAGCGGCCATATTCGTTGTGCACATCGAGCAGGAAGATGCGCAGGTTCGGGCGTGCCTTGAGAATCTCGTTGAGCAACAGCGACACGCCGGTCGATTTGCCGACACCGGTCGATCCCAGCACCGCAAAGTGCTTGGAGAGCATTTCCTCGATGTCGACATAGGCGACGACGGAGCTGTCCTGCTGGAGGAAGCCGACATTGATCTGGTCGGAACCGGTGGGCGCGTAGATCGTGCGCAGCTCCTGGCTCGTGATCAGATCGACCGAATCGCCGATGGTCGGATAGTTGGTGACGCCGCGCTGGAATTTGGCCTTGCCGGTCGCGTTGAGGATTTCGCCCAGCAGGTCGACCGAGGCGATGGCGATCAAATTGTCGTTGCTCGAGAGGTTCTCGCAGGACACCTCGGTGATCATGGCGACGATGACCGAGCTGGCGCAGCGGATGCTGACGAAGCGGCCGACAGTGGCCCGAACTTCCGAGACCGGCATCCGGCTTTCAGCCAGCAGCCCGACCCGGGCGAGCGACCCGCGAACCGAAATCACGCGTCCAAAGGATGTCACAATGAATGAACCTGGCAAGAGCAACGGGTTGCCCCGGACTATGCACGGCCGCCGCTGGACAAACGGTTAAACGGCAGGCGCCGGCGCTTCGTTAAATCCGCGACAATTCGGGTGCGAGGTTTGTTCCCAATGCAAACTTTCTGGCAGAAGCGGCCGTAAAATGCTGCTTTTTCCCGGCCGGCGGGCCTGGGAGTGCTTAAGGAAGATTTTACCATTCAGGCAGTCGGTCCGCCGGTCGGGGGACGAGTTGCCATCCTGGATGGCCCGTCATTCGCTCGGGGGCGATGTTTGATTTGTTGACGGGACCTAATCATTTGTACATTAGTACAAATGAACCGGCGACCCCGGTGCCGCCCGCCGGCGCGTGAGCGGATTACAGCCGGCGCCAGATCGCGGGATCCGGTCCAGCGGATCGGAAGCCACGCCTCGGAGGACACCATGCAGCCCGAACCGATCCTCGATCTCGCTCATCTCGGCCACATGGAGCTGTTGACGCCGAAGCCGGACGAGAGCCTGAAATTCTTCGTCGACGTCATGGGCATGACCGTCAGCGGACAAAAGGGCGAGTCGGTCTATTTGCGCGGCTGGGACGATTACGAGCGCTATTCGCTCAAACTGACGGCGTCGAAGACGTCAGGCATGGAGCACATGGCGTTGCGTGCGCGCAGCCAGCAGGCGCTGGAGCGCCGCGTTGCGGCGCTGAAAGGGTCCGGCTTCGACATCGGCTGGATCGACGGCGATATGGGGCAGGGGCCGACCTTCCGCTGCCGCGATCCCGATGGACACATCGTCGAGCTCTATTACGAGACCGAATGGTATCAGGCGCCACCCGAGCTGAAGCCCGCACTGAAGAACCAGGCGCAGCGCTTTCCCGCGCGTGGCGTCAACGTCCGGCGCCTCGACCACCTCAATTGCCTCGCCGTGGACATCAAGGCGAACCGCGAGTTCTTCGAGAATTATCTCGGCTGTCGGCTCACCGAGCAGATCGTGCTCAACGACGGCCGCGAAGCGGCGATGTGGCTGACGATGTCGAACAAGAGCTACGATTTCGCCTATTCGCTCGACCATTCCGGCACGCCCGGCCGCTTCCACCACGTCACCTACGCGCTCGACAGCCGCGAGGAGATCTTGCGCGCCGCCGACATCTTCCTGGAGAACGGCATCCACATCGAGACCGGGCCGCACAAGCACGCGATCCAGCAGACTTTCTTCCTCTATGTCTATGAGCCCGGCGGCAATCGCGTCGAAGTCGCCAATGCCGGCGCGCGCCTCATCCTCGCGCCCGACTGGAAGCCGATCGTGTGGACGGAAGAGGAGCGCAAGAAGGGGCAGGCCTGGGGCCTGAAGACGATTGAGTCGTTCCATACGCACGGCACGCCGCCGGTGGACGTGAAGAAGCACGCTTAATGTGCTGAGGTCCGGAGGCGCGTGACTGTCTCGCGCACGCCGGTCCATGCTGGCCTGTCCGGTGCGAACTGCTTGCGCAGGAACGTGACGAGTTCCTCGACCTGTGCGTCGCTCATGCTGTTCTTGAATGCCGGCATGTAGCCGAGATCGCTCGACACCGGCTCGGCGATGCCGTGCAGGATGATTTGAACGAGATTGTCCGATGTCGCGCTGTGCAGATTGCTGTTGAGCGCGAGCGAGGGGCGGCTGCCGAACAGCGGCAGGCCGCCGACCTCGTGGCAGACGGCGCAGGCGCCCTGATAGAGTCGCGCGCCGGCTGAGGACGGCATCGTGACTTGCGTTGAAGCTTCGAGCTTCAGAGCAATCGCATCCTGGGCTTTCCCGTCGGTCGCGGCGTCATTGAACGAGTTGAGATAGACGGCCATGGCGCGGATGTCCTGGTCGGGCAGGGCCGCGAGATCCCTGACGATCGGCGCCATCGGTCCGGCGGCGACGCCATGATATCGCGAGTGGCCGGTGCGCAAATAGGCGAAGAGCTCGTCCTCGCTCCATGGGATCGGCGCATGCGAGAGCGAGGTCAGCGGCGGCGCCTCCCAGCCTTCGGCAAAGCCGCCGGCGAGATAAGCGCCACGCTGCTCGGCGCCGAGTGCGTTGCGCGGCGAATGGCAGCCGCTGCAATGGCCGAGGCCCTCGACGAGATAAGCGCCGCGATTCCAGACCTCGGATTTGGCGGGATCAGGCTTGAACTCCCGCGTCTGGTGGAACAGCGCATTCCATCCGGCAAGTAGCGGGCGGAGGTTGAACGGGAAGGCGAGCGTATTCGCAGGCTGCGTCGCTCGCACCACTGGCTGTGCCATCAGATAGGCATAAAGCGCCTGCATGTCGGCATCGCCAGTCTTCGAAAAGTGCGTGTAGGGGAAGGCGGGATAGAGTTGCCGTCCGTCGCGATGCAGCCCGTCGCGCATCGCGCGCTCGAAGGCGGGATAGGACCAGGCGCCGATGCCGGTCTCGACGTCGGGCGTGATGTTGGTTGCGTAGATCGTGCCGAACGGCGTCTCCAGGGCGCGGCCACCGGCGTTGAGCGCACCGCCGATCATGGTGTGGCACTCCGCGCAATTGCCGAGTGCGGCCAGTTGTTGCCCGCGCGCGATCGTTGCGGCGGAATAGACAGATGCATCGGGTCGGGTGATCGGCGCGATGGCCCGGCCCGGCAAAAGAGCCGCACCGATGCCGATTGCCGCGGTGCAGACTGCCGCGATCGTCGCGAAGACGCCGGCGCGTTTCGCGAAGGGATTTTCCCAGAGACGGGCTGGCTGTGGCGTAGCGGGAGCGGGCAACGCCTGCGGCGTGGCTGGGGCGCCGCCGTGCAGCCCCTTGAGGATACGCTCGGGCGTGAACGGCGGCTCGCGAAAGCGCACGCCGGTGGCATCGAAGATCGCGTTCGCAATCGCAGCCGCACTTGGGACCGAGGCGGACTCGCCGACGCCGAGCGGCGGCTGGTCCGGCCGCGGCAGCAACAACACGTCGATCTTGGGCACGTCAGGGAAGGGGATGATCGGATAGGCACCCCATTCGCGCGCCGAGACTGCGCCGCGCTCGAACGAGACCTCCTCCATCAGCGCGCGGCTGGTGGACTGGATGACGTTGCCATGGATCTGGTGGCGCACGCCGTCCGGGTTGATCATCAATCCGGAGTCCTGCCCGGCGACCACGCGCGTCACGCTGACGTCGCCGGTGGCCTTGTTCACGGCAACGTCGGTGACCCAGGCCGACCACGCCGCGCCGTAGCCGGGGAATTTGCTGTGGACGTAGAGCGCATAGGCAAAGCCGCGCCCATGCACGATCTCGCCGTCTTTCTCTTCGCGCACCGGCCGCGGCGTCCAGCCCGCCCGCTCGGCGACCGCATGGACGAGATCGACGGCGCGCTGGTCCTTCAGGTAACGCAGGCGATATTCGATCGGATCGACGCCGGCCTCGGTCGCAGCTTCGTCGATATAGGATTCATGCGCAAAGGTGTTCGGCAGGGCCGAGACGCCGCGAAACCAGGACGCGCGCACGATCGGCGCCATGTCGTGTGCGACGACGCGCATGTGGCCGTAATCGTAAGGCGGGATCGCGGTCCGGTCGCCCATCTGGAGGACGTCCGGCTTCGGCGATATCCGCCCCGTCAGCAACAGCGCCAACGTCGGGGCGGCATTCGAGGGATAGCGCGTGGCGAGATCGTAGGCGGCGACGTCGCCCGCCGCGTCCAGGCCGCCATTGACGTCGATGAGCTGCGCGGCGCCCTTGGGCTCCCAGGCGTGCTCCTGCTCGCGCGTCAGCTGCACGCGCACGGGTCGGCCGACAGCGCGCGAAAGCAACAACGCGTCCGCGGTGACATCGTCGGCGCAGTTGCGGCCGTAGCAGCCGGCGGCCTCCAATCTGATGACCTCGATCTCGCTCTCGGGACGCTCGATCAGCAGCGACAGGTCTGCGCGCAGCACGTGCGGGTTCTGCGTGCCCGACCAGACGCGGATGTTGCCGTCCTGGAAGTCGGCGACCGCGCAGGACGGGCCGATCGAGGCATGCATCTGATAGGGCCAGAGGTAGGTGCGCCGCATCGGCTTGGCTGCGCCGGCAATGGCAGCGTCGACGTCGCCCTTGTCGATCAGCGTCCGCGGCGTCGATGGATTGGCGCGCAGCGCGTTCTCGACGTCGGCGAGATCGGTCAGTTCAGGCGTCGGTCGCCAGCTCACCGCAAGCTGCTCCGCCGCGCGGATCGCGTTCTCCTCGCGCTCCGCGACGACGCCGACGAAATCGCCAATCCGTACGACGGCCATGATGCCGGGAATGTCGCGCACCGAGGATTCGTCGACCGAAATCAGGCTGGTGCCGACGAACGGGCCGGCGTCGACCCCGGCATAGGGCGGGCGCACCACGCGGCCGTGCAGCATGCCGGATACGCGGATGTCGTGCACGAAGGTCAGCTCGCCCGTGGCTTTGGCCGGGAGGTCGATGCGGGGCATCGACTGGCCGACAATGGCGTAATCGTCGACCGGCTTGACAGCGACGTCGTCGGCAAGCTCGAGACGAATGGTCTCCCCGCTGATCAACTCGCCATAGCTGATGCTGCGATTGTCGTGCCCGCGCACGAGGCCGTCTTCGATCCTGAGATCGGCTGCCGGCAGCTCCAGGTGCTCGGCCGCACGTGCGATCAGGAAGTGTCGCGCCTGCGCGGCGGCTTTGCGCAGGGGAACGGCGGTAATCTGGATGGTCTCGCTCGCGATCGTCGCGCCCTGGTTCGGCACCGTTGCGGTGTCGCCGAGCACGACGACGACGCGGGCAAAGGACACATCCAACTCCTCGGCCACGATCTGGCCAAGCGCCGTGCGGATGCCGGTGCCGAGATCGACATGACCATTGTAGGCGCTGACCAAACCCTCCGCGGTAATGCGGACGAAGGTCTCGGAGGTGCACTCGTCCACCGTGCGGACGACGACGAGCGAGCCGGATTGCAGCTCAGCCCCGTTCGGATGCGGGGAGGCCATCAATCACCGGCCTCGGCGAGCTGGCCAGACGCACGCATCACGGCGCGAAGAATTTCGATATGCGTGCCGCAGCGACAGAGATTGTAGCGCAGCGCCGCCAGCGCCTCCTGCTCGGTGGGCCGCGGGTTGATCGCAAGCAGCGCCTTGGTGGTCATGATCATGCCATTGAGGCAATAGCCGCATTGCGCGGCCTGCTCGTCGATGAAGGCTTGCTGCACCAGATCCGGCTTGTCGCGGGTACCGAGCCCTTCGAGCGTCACGACGTCGCGACCGGCGCAGCCACTGATCGGAATGACGCAAGAGCGCGCCGCGGCGCCATCGATCAGGACAGTGCAGGTGCCGCATTCACCGAGGCCGCAACCGTATTTCGGACCGTTGAGCGCGAGATCGTTGCGCAGCACGTAGAGCAGCGGCGTGTCTCGCGCCGCAGTGATCTCGTGGATCCTGCCGTTCACGGTGATGCGGATCGGTGTCTGCGTCATCCTCGTTCCCAAGTCGACTTGTTGAGCGCCGCCAAAGCTTCGCGAATTCCAAGTCCGCTCAAAATCTACGTTGCGACGATACCGTTTGTACACAAACGTGCAAGCCGTGCATGCCGCAGTGCAGCGCGAATGCCTTCTTTGTGGACAGGGCGAGTAGGCAAATGAGGTTTTATGCGGCAGGCGTATGTTTTGCGCCGCACCGCCGCTTGACAGCCATCGGGAGGGCGCGCAACATCGTTCGTGTACAAATGATAACTGCACTGTCGGCTGGCTTTGACATGGTGACTGAACCTACGAGCGCCGCCATCGACAAGATCCGCTGCGATGCGTGTCCGGTGATGTGCTACATCAAGCCGGGCGCGGCGGGCGCCTGCGACCGCTATGCCAATCACGAGGGCAAGCTCGTCCGCGTCGATCCGCATGTGATCCTGGAGCGCACCGTGTCGCATGGCGGCAAGCTCGTTCCGTTCAGCCGCACCGAAGATTGGGACGGCAAGATCGTCCACGAGCCTTCCACCTTTGTAACGGCGATCGGCGCGGGGACGACCTATCCCGACTACAAGCCGGCGCCGTTCATCGTCTCGGCGGAGGTCGACGGCGTCGACATGGTGACTGTCGTCACCGAGGGCATCTTCTCCTATTGCGGCATCAAGGTGAAGATCGACACCGACCGCTATCTCGGGCCGGAGACGGCAACCGTCCGTGCACAAGGCGAGGCGGTCGGTCATGTCACCACCAGCGAATACGGTTCGCAGATGCTGTCGCTCGGCGGCGTGCATCATCTGACCGGCGGCTCCAAGAAGGAGGGCCGCGTCACCTGCGACACGCTGATGGATCTCGCAAATTGCAAGGCGGTCGAACTCACCATCGACGGTGGCGCGAGCGTGGTGGTGCAGGCCGGCCAGCCGCCGATCGTCAACGGCATGAAAGAAGAGCGCATGCGCGTCGGCTGCGGCTCGGCGACGATCGGCATGTTCGCCAAGCAATGGCACGGCAAGGTCGACGAGGTCGTCGTGGTCGACGACCATATCACCGGCGTGCTCTCGGAGCACCAGGCCGGCAAGCTGCTCGACATCGCCGATACCGGCATCAAGATGAAGGGGCGCCGCTCGACGCCCGGCCGCTATTTCCAGGTCGCCGATCCCGGCACGGGTTGGGGCGGCACCAATATCTCCGATCCGCTCGCAATCCTGGGACCGTTCGACGCGAAGGAGGCCAACCCTGGCCTCACCATGCTGATGGTCTCCACGACGGGCGAGCATTCGTCCTATTACGTGCTCGACGAAGCCTTGAAGCCGGTCGAGACCGAGATGCCGGATGACCTCAAGTTTTCGGTCGAGCGCATTCAGGAGAATTGCGAACCGGCGCTGTGTACGGTGCTGTTCATGGCGGGCGCCGGTGGTTCCTTGCGGGCGGGCGTGACGGACAATCCGGTGCGGCTGACGCGCTCGGTGAAGGACGCCCTGACGCGCGTCACCAGTGGCGGCGCGCCTGTTTATGTCTGGCCGGGCGGCGGCATTACCTACATGGTCGACGTGACGCAGATGCCGGCGGGGGCATTCGGTTACGTGCCGACGCCGGCGCTGGTCGCGCCGATCGAATTCACGATGAAGCTGTCGGACTATGCGGCGCTCGGCGGGCACATGGATTATGTGAAACCGCTCTCCGAAGTTCAGGGCGGCGAGGATGTCCGCCAATTGCCCTGGCAGAACCCGATTCCGGGGCCTCGGGCATGACAAGGCTCCCGCAAATCGCGTTGCTGTCTGATGGCCGGCGGCTGCATTTGCAGGATGGACCGATTGATTTGGTCGTCGAGGCGAGGGGGGCCGCCGACGCAGTGCGTGCGGCCTATGAGGCTGCGGCCCGGCGCTTCACGGGGTTGCTCGACGAGCTCTGCGCGGAACTGCCCGAACTGCGGGCGGCGGCTGAGCCGAAGCGGACATTGCTGGTTGGCGTCGTGGCGCGCCGCATGCACGCCGCGGTGGCGCCTTATGCCGCTGATGATTTCATTACGCCGATGGCGGCGGTTGCCGGCGGCGTGGCGGAGGAGATTCTCGGCGCAATGCTGAACGCTGCGGCGCTCGATCGGGCCTATGTCAACAATGGCGGCGACCTTGCTCTACATCTCGGCCAGGGCCGGCATTTTTCGGTCGGCCTGATGGACCGGCCCGATCGCGACGGCGTGATGCGGACGATCAGGGTGGACGCCGATGATTCCGTGCGCGGCATTGCGACCAGTGGACGGCACGGCCGCAGCTTTTCGCTTGGGATTGCCGATGCGGTGACCGTGTTGGCCGGAACGGCCTCGCAAGCCGATGCCGCCGCGACGATCATTGCGAATGCCGTCGATTTGCCGGGGCATCCGGCGATCATCCGAAAGCCAGCGTGCGAGCTTCAGCCCGACAGCGATCTCGGCGCGCGGCTCGTGACCCGCAACGTTGGTGGATTGTCGCAGAACGAGATCGCCACCGCGCTCGAATCTGGCGCGGAATGTGCACGGCAATTATTCGATCGCGGATTGATCGAGGGTGCCGTGTTGCAGCTTTGTGGTGATATGCTTGTCATCGGGACCAAGGATATTGAACGGCAACGATCGCGCCCGCTTGTACAAGAGAACGCGGTTCATGCCTGAACAGGGAAGCGGCTCGAGGAAAAAATCATGAGCGCGATCATCCGCAAGATCGTCACCGTTGTCGAAGAGACGCAGATGGAGATGGGCCGCCAGGTCTCGCCGCCGACGCGGCGTGCGGCGGCAATCGCCGTGATCGAGAACCCGTTTGCCGGAAAATATGTCGAGGATCTCTCGCCGCTGATCGCGATCGGCGAGGAGCTCGGCGAGCTGCTGTCGAAGCGCGCGGTGGCGGCGCTTGGCATCGACGGGTCCAAGGCGCAGAGCTATGGCAAGGCCGCGGCCGTCGGCGAGAACGGCGAGCTGGAGCATGCAGCCGCCATCCTTCACCCGAAAATGGGTGCGCCGGTGCGCAAAGTGCTAGGCAAGGGCGCTGCGCTGATCCCGTCGTCGAAGAAGCGCAGTGGACCCGGCACGACGCTGGACATTCCGTTGGGCCACAAGGATGCAGCCTTCGTGCGCAGTCATTTCGACGGCATGGAAGTGCAGATCAACGACGCGCCGCGCGCCAACGAGATCATGGTCGCGGTCGCCGTCACCGACAGCGGCCGTCCTTTGCCGCGCGTCGGCGGGCTGACCGTTGCGGAGATCAAGGGCGAAGACGGACTGCGTTAATCTTTTCAGAAAAGTGGAGGTTGGGATGCGAGCAAAGAACTATTTTGTCGGCGCGGCGTTCGCGCTGTTGGCAAGCGGCATGGCTCATTCGGCCCTGGCGGAAGACATCAAGATCGGCGAGATCAACAGCTACTCGCTGCTGCCGGCATTCACCGAGCCCTATCGCAAGGGCTGGCAGCTTGCGGTCGAAGAGATCAACGCAGCCGGCGGCATCAACGGCAAGAAGCTCATCGTCGTGTCCAAGGACGACGGCGGCAAGCCGGCGGATGCGCAGACCGCGGCCAACGAGCTGGTGTCGAGCGAGGGCGTGGCGATGCTGACGGGTACGTTCCTGTCGAACATCGGTCTTGCGGTCAGCGACTTCGCCAACCAGAAGAAGGTGTTCTTCCTGGCGGCCGAGCCGCTGACGGACGCCATCACCTGGTCGAAGGGCAACAAGTACACGTTCCGACTGCGCCCCTCCAATTACATGCAGGCGGCGATGCTGGTGGAAGCAGCCAGCAAGCTGCCGGCAAAGCGCTGGGCGACGATTGCGCCGAACTATGAATACGGCCAGTCCGCGGTCGCGGTGTTCAAGAAGCTGATGTCGGAGAAGCGGCCCGACATCCAGTGGGTCGACGAGCAGTGGCCGCCGCAGGGCAAGATCGACGCCGGCCCGGTGGTGCAGGCGGTTGCCGCGGCCAATCCCGAAGCGATCCTCAACGTCACCTTCGGCGCGGACCTCGTGAAGCTCGTGCGTGAAGGCAACACCCGCGGCCTGTTCAAGGGACGCGAGGTCGTCTCGTTCCTCACCGGCGAGCCCGAATATCTCGACCCGCTCAAGGAGGAGACGCCAGAGGGCTGGATCGTCACCGGCTATCCCTGGTACTCGATCAAGACGCCCGAGCATGATGCGTTCCTGAAGGCCTATCAGGCCAAGTACAACGACTATCCGCGCCTCGGCTCGATCGTCGGCTACCAGACCATCAAGTCGGCGGCGGCGATCCTGGCGAAGGCCAATTCGACCGATCCGGAGAAGCTGATCACTGCGGCGGAAGGGCTGTCGATGCCGTCGCCGCTGGGCGAGATCACCTTCCGCAAGATCGATCACCAGTCGACGCTCGGTGCCTATGTCGGCAAGACCGCGCTGAAGGACGGCAAGGGCGTGATGGTGGACTCGTCTTACAAGAAGGGCGCGGATTATCTGCCAAGTGATGCCGAAGTCGAGAAGCTGCGTCCGAAGGATTGATCTCCGCTGCCGTAGGGTGGGTTAGCCGGAGGCGTAACCCACCACGGTCTGTACCCGCAGAACCAGAAGAGGTGGGTTACGCTGCGCTAACCCACCCTACGAAGCTCTCTCTCCCCGCAAGCGGGGAGAGGTGATGCAACACTAACCCGGACCGCCGATGGCCTTTTATGTCGTACAGTTTCTGACCGGTCTCGCCAGCGCAGCGTCGCTGTTCCTGGTGGCGTCGGGCCTGTCGATCATCTTTGGCGTGACGCGGATCGTGAATTTCGCGCACGGCGCCTTCTACATGATCGGCGCCTATATCGCCTTCACGCTCACCGAGCGCCTATCGGGGACGTTCGGCTTCTGGGGCGGGATCGTCATCGCAGCGCTTGCCGTGGCAGTGATCGGTGTCATTGTCGAGATGGTGCTGCTCCGGCGCATCTATCACGCGCCCGAGCTGTTCCAGCTGCTCGCGACCTTCGGCCTGACCTTGATGGTCGAGGACCTCGTCGTCCTGATCTGGGGCCCAGACGATCTCGTCGGGCGCCGTGCACCCGGCTTCAAGGGGGCGATCGACTTCTTCGGCCAGAACATCCCGAGCTATGATTTGTTCCTGATCGTGCTCAGTCCGGTCGTGCTCGGCATCCTCTGGCTCCTGTTCCAGCGCACGCGCTGGGGCGTGCTGGTGCGCGCAGCGACGCAGGACCGCGACATGGTCGCAGCGCTCGGCGTCAATCAGAAATGGCTGTTCACGAGCGTGTTTGCGGTCGGCGTTTTCCTCGCCGCTCTCGGCGGTGCGCTCCAGATCCCACGCGATGCCGTGCATCATGCGATGGATTTGCGCATCATCGTCGAGGTCTTCGTTGTCGTGGTGATCGGAGGCCTCGGCAGCATCATCGGTGCTTTCGTCGCGGCGGTGCTGGTCTCCGAGCTCAACGCCTTCGGCATCCTGATCTTTCCCAAAATCTCCATCATCCTGGTGTTCCTGGTGATGGCGGCGGTGCTGATCGTGCGGCCCTGGGGCCTGTTCGGCAAACCAGAGGCCCCCGCGCGCAAGACGCCGGGTCTCACCGTCAATCCCTGGCGGCCGCTGACGTCGAATGAGCGGCTGGCTGCGCTTGCAGCGCTCGTCATCGCAGCGACGCTGCCGCTGTTCGCCGGCAACTATGCACTGACCGTCGGCTCGGAGATCGCGATCTCCGTGATCTTCGCCGTCAGCCTGCACTTCCTGATGTCGGTCGGCGGGCTCGCGTCCTTTGGCCACGCCGCCTATTTCGGCCTCGGCGCTTACGGCGTCGCTTTCCTCGCCAAGATGGCGGGGCTGCCGATGATCGTCTGCCTGTTGCTCGGGCCGCTGCTCGGCTGCATGGGCGCTGCCGTGTTCGGCTTCTTCGCGGTACAGCTCTCCGGCGTCTATTTTGCGATGCTGACGCTCGCGTTCGCGCAGATCGTCTGGTCGATCGCGTTCCAGTGGGTGAGTGTCACCGGTGGTGACAACGGCATCCTGGGCGTCTGGCCCTCGAGTTGGGCGGCGAGCCCATCGCATTTCTATTGGCTGTCGCTCGGCGTTGCCGCGCTCGTGACGATCGCGCTGCGGGCCATGGTGTTCTCGCCATTCGGCTATGCGCTGAGGGCGACGCGCGACTCGCTGCTGCGCAGCGAAGCGGTCGGCATCAACGCCAAGCGGATCCAGTGGACCGCCTTCGTGATCGCGGGCACGACCGCGGGCATCGGCGGCGCGCTGTTCGCCTACCTCAAGGGCAGCGTCTTCCCGGACAATCTCGGCATCTCGCTGTCGGTCGATGCGCTCGTCATGGTGCTGCTCGGCGGCGTCGAGACGGTGTCGGGCGCGGTGATCGGCGCCATCGTCTACAAGGCCTTGAACATCTGGCTGGTCAGCCAGACCGATCTGTCAAAACTCGTGCTCGGCGGTTTCATCGTTCTGATCGTCGTCGTCTTCCCCAAGGGCATCGTCGGCATGCTGGAGATGCTGGCGCAGCGCCGCAGGAAGACATCGCCTCCCGGGTCGCCCTTGCTTGCCAAGCCGATCGAGTCCGCCGAATGAGCGTCGCCCCACCACTTCTCGCGGTCGAAGGACTGACCAAATCCTATGGTGGCGTGCACGCCGTGCGCGGCGTCTCGTTCTCGCTGCGATCAGGCGAGATCCTGGCGCTGATCGGACCGAACGGCGCGGGCAAGAGCACTTGTTTCGATATGCTCAACGGACAGAACAAGCCTGACACCGGCCACGTCCGCCTGCTCGGCGAGGACACAACCGGCAGGAAGCCGCGCGAGATCTGGCGGATGGGCGTGGGCCGCACCTTCCAGATCACCGCGACCTTCGCGACCATGACGGTGCGCGAGAATGTGCAGGTCGCGCTGATCTCGCATGGCAAGCAGCTGTTCAATCTCTGGGGCTCGGCGCCGAACTTCGACTGTGGCGAGGCCGGGCGACTGCTCGAGCTGGTCGGCATGGGCGGCTATGCGGATCGCCCTTGCGGCGAGCTTGCCTATGGCGATCTCAAGCGGCTCGAGCTTGCCGTCGCGCTCGCCAACCAGCCAAAGCTGCTGCTGATGGACGAGCCGACCGCCGGCATGGCGCCGCGCGAGCGCGTCGATTTGATGCGGCTGACCGCGCAGATCGCCCGGGAAAAATCGATCGGCGTTCTCTTCACCGAGCACGACATGGACGTGGTGTTCGAGCACGCCGATCGCATCATCGTGCTCAACCGCGGCACGCTGATCGCCGAGGGCTCGCCGGCCGAGGTCCGCGGCAATCCGCAGGTGCAGGCGGTCTACCTTGGCGAAGGCCTGCTTTACGATGCCGGGCATCGCGAGGGAGCATCGGCATGAAGCTCACGGTGCAAGACCTCAATAGTCATTATGGCCCGGCCCATATCCTGTTCGACATCGGCTTCGAGGTCGGCGAGGGGGAAGTCGTGGCATTGCTCGGCCGCAATGGCGCCGGCAAGTCGACGACGTTCCGCTCGATCGTCGGGCTCGTCGCGCAGCGCTCAGGACGGATCATGTTCGAAGGCAAGGATGTCTCGGCGCGTCCAACGCATGAGATCGTGCGCGATGGGCTTGGTTACGTGCCGGAGGAGCGGCGTATCTTCACCGATCTGACGGTGGAAGAGAATCTGGAAGTCGGCCGCCAGCCGAAGCGCCCGAACGCGCCGCACTGGACCCGCGACAAGCTGTTTTCGCTGTTCCCCAACCTCGGCGAGATGAAAAATCGCCCGGGTGGCCGCATGAGCGGCGGCGAGCAGCAAATGCTCACCATCGCACGCACGCTGATGGGCAATCCGTCGCTGGTGCTGCTCGACGAGCCCTCGGAAGGCCTGTCGCCGAAGATCGTGGAGCAGATGGTTGAGGCCATCCTGACCATGAAGAAGGAGGGCGTCAGCATCGTCGTCTCCGAGCAGAATCTGCACTTTGCGCGGCTGATCTCCGATCGCGCCTATATCATCGAGCGCGGCCGCATCTGTTTCGGCGGCACCATGGCCGAGCTCGATGCGCGTCCGGATATCCGCGACGCACATTTGTCGTTGTAGGGGGCGGGGAGCGGATGGCGAGAAGCGTCGCGGCGAAGAAAAGCGTCAAACCGGCAAAGCCGGCTTACGTGCTCGACGAGCAGATTGGCTTCATCCTCCGCCAGGTCTGGCAGCGCCACAGCGCGATCTTCTCTCGCGAGATCGGCACCAATATCACGCCGACGCAATGGGCGGCGCTATCGAAGCTCGCCGAGGCCGGGCCATGCTCGCAGAACCAGCTTGGACGCCTGACGGCGATGGATGTGGCGACCATCAAGGGCGTGATCGATCGCTTGACGGCGCGCGGCCTCACCGAGACCAGCCAGGATCCCGAGGACGGGCGACGGCTTCTGGTCAGCCTGACGCGCGCGGGCCAGCAGCTGGCGGAAAAGGTCGCGCCGAATGCGCTCGCGATCACCCGGGAGACGCTGGCGCCGCTCGAGGCAAAGGAGCGCGAGATGCTGATGGCGCTGTTGAACAAGCTGCGGTGAGGCGCGACTAACCTCGATGAAGGTCTTGTCGAGGTTTTTCGGTATGAGAGCGGCGACCCGCTTTGCGATGGTTCTGAGTATGAGTGCGGTGCTGGCAGGCCAGTGTGCTCACGCCCTTGCGGCGCAAGCCTATGAGGGGTTCTGGGCGTCAACCAAAAAGGATTGCCGCGACCAGGACAGCGCCAACCGGATGAGCATCGAGGGCGGCAACCGTCTCTATTGGTACGAGACCAGGTGCCGCGCCAGCGAGATCACCGCTGACGGGAAGCTCAGCTGGAAAATGAAGCTCGCCTGCGAAGGCGAGGGCGAGAAATATCGCTCCAGTCCCAAAATTTCAGTCGCGGCGGATGGGCGGCTGATGATCGAGAACGGTCCGGTCGGGCAGGCCAAGCGGCAATTCTACGTTCGTTGCGAAATCCCAAAACAGCGCTGATCGCGTGATCAGCTTTTTCCCGAGGAGTTATGCGGAGCGGCGAGCCGCTCCGGCTGCGTCACTTCGCCACCACCTCCGGGACCCTGCCGGCCGGCGGGGTGTTGCGGCTGCGCTGGGTGCGCACGATACCGTCGATGATGGTCATGCCGATGCCGGGGAGGTCGCCGAGCTGGACGCTGTCCAAAATGTTCTTGCCGGCCGAATGCTGCGCCTTGTCCATAATGACGAAGTCGGCGGAACGGCCGACTTCGATCAGGCCGCAATCCAATTCGCGCATCCGCGCCGTGTTGCCGGTGGCCAGGCAAAACGCGACCTCTGCCGGCAGGTCGCCAAGCGAGGACAGCATCGACACCATGCGGAGAATGCCGAGCGGCTGCACGCCGGAGCCGGCCGGCGCGTCGGTGCCGAGGATGACGCGGTGCAGATCGCCCATCTCGCGCGCGATGCGCAACGTGAACAGCGCCGAGCGCTCATTGCCATTGTGCACCAACTCGAGGCCGCGCTTGCAGCCCTCGCAAATGCAGCGGATCTGGTCGTCGGGAAGCGCGGTGTGGCCGCCATTGATGTGGCCAACCACGTCCGTGTCGGCCTCCAGCACCACGTCCTTGTCGATCAATCCGGAGCCGGGGATCGAGGGACCGCCGGTGTGGATCGTGCTCTGGATGCCGTATTTGCGGGCCCAGCCGACCATTTTTCGCGCTGTGGGGCCGTCCTTGACGCCGCCCAGGCCCACTTCGCCGAGCAGCTTGACGCCGGCTGCGGCCAACTCCTTGAAGTCCTCCTCCACCATCTCGCACTCGATCACAGGCGCGCCGGCGTGAACCTTCACGCCGCCAGGCCGCAGATTCCAGAATGCGCGCTGGGCGAAGATTGCCATCGCCTTCAACCCGACGACGTCGCGCGGGCGGCCGGGCATGTGCACCTCGCCGGCGGAAATCATCGTGGTGACGCCGCCATGCAAATTGCTGTCGATCCAGCCGATCTGGTTCTGGCGCGGCGTCCAGTCGCCCGCAACTGGGTGGACATGGCTGTCGATCAGGCCGGGCGCCACCGTGGTGCCGTTGGCCTCGACGATGGTGGTCGCGCCTTCGGTGTTGAGGTCCTTGAAGCGGCCGATCGCGGTGATCTTGCCGTTCTCGGCGACGATGGTGTCGCCGTCCAGGATCGGCTTTTCCAGCGCGCCGGACAGGATCAGGCCGATATTGCGGATCACGAGCTTCGAGGGTCCGGGGGCCTGGGGTGCGTCATGCGCCATGGAATGGGTCCTTATCCTTAACTGCAACGCTTCCGATCTTGGGCAGCCTTGACCCCGGGATCAAGCCGGATTATTCATTAGTATACAAATGATCGTGTACAAACGACGCATAGCTGCCGCCTTGAAAACCGCCACGACGCGCCACGGAAGGGTGAGATGAGCAATTTCAATCAGGAAGCCGTTTTGAGCGTCCACCACTGGACCGACACGCTGTTCTCCTTCAAGACCACCCGCAGCCCGACCTTCCGCTTCCGCAACGGCGAATTCACCATGATCGGGCTCAAGGTCGGCGAGAAGCCGCTGCTGCGGGCCTATAGCGTCGCCAGCGCCAATTACGAGGACACGCTGGAGTTCTTCTCGATCAAGGTGCCGGACGGCCCGCTCACCTCACGGCTCCAGCATCTGAAGGAAGGCGACGAGATCATCGTCAGCCGCAAGGCCACCGGCACGCTGGTGATCGACAATCTGGAGGACGGCCGCAACCTCTACCTCATCGGTACCGGTACGGGCCTTGCGCCGTTCCTGAGCGTGATCAAGGACCCCGAGACCTACGAGCGGTTCGAGAAGGTCGTGCTGCTGCACGGTTGCCGGCACGTGAAGGAGCTCGCCTATGGCGAGATGATCACCGAGACGCTGCCCAAGGACGAGCTGATCGGCGAGTACATCCGCAACCAGTTGATCTACTATCCGACCGTGACGCGCGATCCCTTCCGCAATCGCGGCCGCATCACCGACCTCATCACCTCGGGCAAGCTGTTTTCCGATATCGGCCTGCCGGCCTTGGAAGCCGCCCACGATCGCGTCATGATCTGCGGCAGCCCGGCGCTGGTGGCGGATACCCGCGTACTCCTCGGCGAGCGGGGTCTTGTCGAGGGCAATCACGGCGACCCGGCCCAATTCGTGGTCGAAAAGGCCTTCGCCGAACGCTAGGCCCGGAATTTTCGCGCAATAAGACCGTATTTTCGCCGCCGGACGCCCGTTGCGGCGCCGATTCGGCGCGCGATACACTGTGGGAACGAATCAGCGGAGTTCCCACATGGTTGCGGACAGCGACAGCAACATCGCCTGGCACCGGGTTCAGTTGAAGAAGAACCGCGCCGAGCTGAAGGCGCTCGAGACCGCGCGCTTCACAATGGGCGAGATCGCGTCTTCGAAACGGAACGGCCAAACCCAGAAGGCGGTCGGGGAACTCAGGCGCAAGATCGCGCAATCCGAGCGCGCCATCGCCGATCACGACAAGCGCACGCGCCGTCCGCTCACCACCGACCTGCAAAGCCTCAGCAAGGGCAGCTGGAGCAATTGGGACGCCTACACCAACCAGCAGCAGCGCAAGATCAGCCCGCGTTCGCCGGGGCGGGGGTAGGCACCCAGCTCATCGCGCCGCTTCCGGCCCTTGCGGGCCGCCCTGTGCGCACCATCTGGTTGAGGTGGCACCAGCCACTCGGTGATCACATGGCACCACGCCTCGATTTCACTAGCGAGGCCTTCTTTCGCGATCCACCCAGGGCGATCGCGACGTTGCGCATGTCCGGTGCTGTTGTCGCGGTGCGATTTCCTCTCGTCGGCGATGTCTGGATCACCACGACCTATGAGGCCGCGGCGCAAGTCCTGAAGGAGGGCAGCAATTTCACGCTGCGCAAGGAGGATGGCGACGTCGCAGGTTTGCGCTGGTGGATGCCGAACTACGTTAGAACCATCGCCAACAACATGCTGACGATGGACGAGCCTGACCACACAAGGCTGCGCAGCATCGTGGACGAGGCGTTCCGCCGCCGCGCGATCGTCGCGATGGAGCCGCGGATCCGCGCCATCGCGGACGGTCTCGCCGACGAGCTGTTCCTGGCAGGAAGCCCGGCCGATCTCGTCCAGCGCTATGCCCGCATCCTGCCGCTCGCGGTGATCTCCGAGCTGCTTGGGTTGCCGTTGGCCGATCGCCCTCGCTTCATCGCCTGGGCCAATACGATGTCCTCGCTCACGAACGTCGCCAGCTTCTTCCGGCTGCTGTTCGCGTTCCGCAAGATGCGAGCCTACCTCGAACGGCAGCTTCAGATTGCGCGCGCGCGGGGCGGCGAGGGCCTGATCTCGGAGCTGGTCCAGGTCGAGCGCGAGGGCGGCCAGATCACGCCGGACGAAATGGTGTCGATGGTGTTCCTGCTGCTCGCGGCGGGCTCCGAGACCACCACGCATCTCATCAGCGGTTCCGTCTACGAGCTCCTCAGAAATCCTGGCGTCCGCGACTGGCTGGCACAGGACTGGAGCCGCGTCGGGCTTGCGGTGGAGGAATTCCTGCGCTTCGTGTCGCCGGTGCAGTTCTCCAAGCCGCGCTATGTGAGGCGGGATATCGAGCTCGCGGGCGTGCGTCTCAAGAAGGGCGATCGCGTCATGGTGATGCTCGCCGCGGCGAACATGGACCCGGCGGCGCATGATCGTCCCGACAGCCTCGATCTCGCGCGCAAGCCGAACCGTCACATGTCCTTCGGAACGGGAATCCATTTCTGCCTCGGTCATCAACTTGCCCGGATCGAGGCGGCGTCCGCCCTGGAGGCGTTGTTCGTGCGATGGCCGAAACTTGGCCTTGCTGTGGACGTGTCTCAGATCCACTGGCGCAAGCGACCGGGCATGCGCGCGATCGCGAACCTCCCTGTCGTGCCCGACGGCCACGGAGCAGCTGGATCGATGATGGTTCGTTCCCAGCCAGCGGCCTGCTGAGACTTACACGCTTGCGGAATTTCTCTGGACTCGTCGGTAGGAACGGCATGCCGTTGCTCTAGTTGTTTTTGCGACATCGAAAGCCGGATGAGTTCCTCCGGTCGATGTCGTGTCAACAACAGGAGACAGCATCATGACCGGCAAGATGCCACCTGTTCCGGCCGAGAACCAAAGCCCGAAGGGAACCGGCGACAGCAAGCAAGTGTCCTCGACTGCCCCGCACGGCCAGCAGCGTGCGCAAAATCCAGACCAGCAAGGGCAGCAGGGCAACATCAAGCAGAACACCACCAACCAAGGCTATCAGCAGGATCGCTGAGGAGGTGACATGTCGACATCCACCAAGACACCGAACAGCATCCGTCAGGGCGGACCTGGCGCTTCGCATGAGAATGCGAAGGCACCGCTCGAAGTGAAGAAGCCACCGGCGGACGACCCGCAGCGCAACCACAGCCGCGTCTCCGGCGGAGGTGGCGAGCACGATTCACACCACAGGCATGACGAGGCCGGAAAGGGCGGAGGCAGGTGAGGCATGACCAATAAGCAACCCAAACTCTACGCACCGACCGAAAAGGATCTGCACGAAAATCCCCTGATCGGCGGATCGAAGGGCGCAACGATGGCCGGTATCTCGCCTGAGGACCTCGAGGACGCCCTGGGCGAGAACACGATCGAAGGCGACGTCGAGAACGACGTGAACGCCACTGGCGGCATCGACAAGGACGTCGCGCGCAGTGGCACGCACCGACGAGACCGATAGCTCCGGAGGACGAGCATGCAAGGCAAGAAGACCCACGAGCAACAGGTTCGCATCCTCGAGCGCAAGCCGGATGTTCCAGACGCGCGAGAGCTTGACCAAGCCATCGGCCACAATCCGGAGGACACGGCCGTCCATCGCGCGCGACCCGAGGCGCGGCAGAGTGAATTTCCGGTGAGCCGGGGCGGCCTCAACCAGGAGAGCGACCACAACAAGCACAACGACACCGGCCAGAGCGGCCACAAGCCCCCGAAACCGACGCCGGCCCAGCAGAAGCACTGAGCCTCACGGGCGATCAAAGCAAGAGGAGAAAAAGATGCCAGGTGGTCATGGCAGCAAGACGCATTTCAGATCGGGCATGCACGGCAAGGGCGACGGCACCGGCGCCATGACGGACGTGTCCAAGGACAAGATCGGCGACAACATGGTCCTTTCGAACCGCGACAAGAAGCAGCATTCGGACATTCGCGGCATGGACGGCAAGTCGATCCAGACGGATCAATATCAGGATCACTCGGCCAACCGACTCGATGAGGAGCCGGGCAGCGACGAGACCTGAGAGCGGCGCTGCTTTCCGCTGAACTCGCGGACCGGTTTTCAGCCGGTCCGCTTTTTTGCCGGCCCGAGATCGCGCTCCCAGCCGAACACGGAGCGGCCGTCGAGATCGGGCGAGGCGGCACGCTCTCCGGCGATGAACGTATCGACGGATGGCCCGTGCGCGGTGCGCTCCAGCCGCCGCGCCTGGTCGTCGAGGCGCTTGATCGCCTGCATCTCTTCCTCGCGCCCGAGCTTTGCGTTCTGAATCGCTCCCTTCAGCACGCGAATGGTTTCGTCATAGACCTTGATTGGAACAGGGTAGGGATGCCGGTCCTTGCCGCCGTGGGCAAGCGAGAAGCGGGCGGGATCGTTGAAGCGGTAGGGCGCGCCGTGCACGACTTCGGCGACCATCGCCAGCGAACGCACCGTGCGCGCGCCAACGCCGGGCGTCAGCAGCAGCTCCGGAAAGTCGACCGGGCCGCGCTCGGCCGCGGCCGCGAGTGTGCCGTGCAGGCGGCGCGCGAACACATCTTTTGGCCGGACGTCGTGATGCGCGGGCATGATCAGGTGCGGCAGCATCGCCTGCGCGGGCTCTGGCGCAGTCCCGCTGAGCCGCTCGAATTCGGAAAGAATGCGATCGGGGCCGAGATCACTCAACAGTTCGAGCTGCGCGGAGCGCGAGATATCAGCGCGATGGTCGGTGAGGTTGACGATCTCGCCTTGCAGCGGCCCGTCGATCGCGCTGTGCGGTGAGTCGACAAAACTCTTCAGTGCCTCGGAATGCCAATGATAGCGGCGGGCCTGCCGCTTGTCGCCGTTCATGCCCTGCTGCACCACGGTCCATTTGGCGTCGGCGGTGACGAAGAATCCGTGCAGGTAGAGGTCAAAGCCGTCCTGGACCGCGGCGCTGTCAACCTTCGCAACGAGGCGACTCGCACGCGTGAGCATTGCGCCGTCGAAGCCGACGCGGTCGCCGAGCTGCATCAGTTCGTCCGGGGTCTTGCGCGAGTGCTGGCCGCGCCCGCCGCAGACGTAGATTCCGAGCTCATCCTGCAGCGGGCCCAAACCCCGCTTCAGCGCGCCAATCACCGACGTCGTGATGCCGGAGGAGTGCCAGTCCATTCCCATTACGGCGCCGAACGACTGGAACCAGAACGGGTGCGAGAGCCGCTGAAGGAATGCATCTCGTCCGTAGTGATGCACGATCGCCTGGGTGACGATCGCGCCGAGCGAAGACATGCGGGTGGCCAGCCAGGGTGGAACCCGGCCTGTGTGAAGGGGAAGATCGGCGCTGCCGGTCCGTCGAGTCATGATTGACCACAAATAGCGCAGTTCGGCGATGATTGCACCAGAGGGATGCTGCGTTGCACAGAGCGGGGGAGCGAACCACGCTGCGACGCGTTGAACGGCAAGCGCGAATGCAAATGCGGGGACTTTAATGAATCGGCAGACCCTTTTGGCCGACATCGACAGGATGTTCGGGTGGATACCGTCGTGGTTCATCGGCCTGTGTCTGGTCGTTGGCGCGATCCTGATGGCCCTGTCGATCTACCGTCTCGCGGTTTGGCTGTTCAACCGCGCGTTCGGAACCCGTCTCCCGCTCGTGACCGTGTTCATCGAGCGCACGGCGGGCCCTGCTCAGCTGGCCGTCTGTCTTGCCGCCGTGGCGTTGGTGCTGCCGCTCGCGCCGCTGGACGACGCCTTCCGCACGCCGCTGACGCGCCTGTTCGTCGTTGCTTTCATCGCGCTGATCGGCTGGATCTCGATCCGGATCGTGGATATGAGCGCGGCACGGTATCTCCTGAACTTTCGCGACGTCACCGAGAATTTCGTCGCGCGCAAGCACGTCACCCAGGTCCGCGTCTTCAAGCGCGTCACCGATATCATCATCGTCATCATCACGGTCTCGACGGCGCTGATGACATTCGACTCGGTCAGGCAATACGGCGTCAGCCTGTTCGCCTCCGCCGGAGCGGCCGGTATCATCGTCGGTCTTGCCGCCCGGCCGCTGCTGAGCAATCTGATCGCGGGCATGCAGATCGCGATCACACAGCCGATCCGCATCGAGGATGCCGTGATCATCGAGAACGAGTGGGGCTGGGTCGAGGACATCGCCTCGACCTATGTCGTGATCCGTCTGTGGGACTGGCGCCGCATGGTGGTGCCGCTGTCCTATTTCATCGAAAAACCATTCCAGAACTGGACCCGCGACACCGCGTCCCTGATCGGCGTGATCGCGCTCCACGTCGACTACCGCGCGGACGTTCCGCGGATCCGGCGCTGGCTGGAAGAAGCAGTGAAGGAGTCCAAGCTCTGGGACGGCGAGGTGGTCAATCTCCAGGTGATCGACGCGGATTCTCGCACCATCGAACTTCGCGCCCTCGTCAGCGCCAGGAACGCGCCGCAGTCCTGGGATTTGCGCTGCGAGATGAGGGAGAAGCTCATCGCCTTCATCCGCGACGAGATGCCGGAAGCGCTGCCGCGCGAGCGCGCGATCCTGATCCCGTCGGGGCGAGGCGACGATGACGCCGATTTCGTGCGGCGTCCCGCGCCGCCGGAGAAGAGGCGGGCGAGCGCACGCAATTGACCTACTCGCGCGCCGCCTTCGTCGCGCCGCGCAAGCCCGCTCGCTGCTGGATCGTGTCGAGCGCGTCGGTCCTCATGCGAAGCACCTCATTGCGCGCGGATGTCGGCGGCCTTCAGCACCGGCTCCCATTTGGTCGCCTCGGCATGCATGTAGGCGTCGAAATCCTTGGAGGAAGAGCCGACCGGGGCCGCGCCGATCTTGCCGAGCGTCGACAGTACGTTCGAGTCCTGCAACGCCGCCTTCAGATCGGTTTCGAGCTTCGCCACGATCTCCGGCGGCATTTTCGCGGGGCCAAGAACGCCCCACCAGACGGAGACGTCGTAACCCGGCACGCCCGACTCGGCGACAGTCGGAACATTGGGCAGCGCCTTCGAGCGTTCGGCCGAAGTCACCGCGAGCGCGCGCACCGGGCCGCCTTCGATCTGGCTGATGGCCTCCGCAAGTGGATTGATGCTGAGCGGGATGTCACCGGCGATTACGGCGGTCAGCGCGGGGGCGCCGCCCTTGTAGGGGATCGCAACGATCTTGGTGCCGGACATGTATTTCAATAGCTCACCGGCGAGATGCGCCGAGGTGCCGTTGCCCGACATGCCGTAGGAGAGCTTGTCAGGGTCCTTCTTCGCCGCAGCGAGGAGATCGCCGAGCGTCTTGTAGGGGCTGTCCTTGGCGACAACGATCGCGAGCGGTGAGGAGGCGACCTCGGCGATCGCGGTAAAATCCCTAAACGTGTCGTAGGGCACGCTCGGATAGATGAACTGATTGAGGGGATGACCGCTCGCGACCAGGATCAGCGTGTATCCGTCGGGGGCGGCTTGCGTCAGGGCCTGCGAGGCGACGATGCCGCCGGCGCCGGGACGGTTGTCGATCACCGGCTGCTGGCCCCAGGTTTTCGCCAATGCCTGTGCGAGCGTGCGCGCGAGCACGTCGACCGCGCCACCGGCGGCATAAGGGACAAGGATGTGAACCGGCTTGCTCGGATAGTTGTCGGCGGCCTCGGCGCCGCCGCCTCCCAGCAGCAGACCGGCACCCAGCATCAAGCTGCCGATCTTCTTGTTCAAACCCAGCATTTCCAGCACTCCTTGCGGGCGTCTGCGCGCGGACCGTCGGTCTTTCGAGCCGTCCGGACGCTGCCCACGGTTTTTGTTGACGAGACCTGATCTTTTGTACGATAGTACAAATCACATGATACGCAACCCCACCAGCAGGGAAACGGCCCGCAAGCCGAACATGCGCGAGGCTATCCTCGCCGCGGCCGAGGAGCTGTTCGCCACCAACGGCTTCAACGCCGTGTCGGTCCGCGATATCGCACAGGCCGCCGGCGCCAATCCCGGCAGCGTCACCTATCATTTCAAGACCAAGGACGGCCTGCTGCTGGAGATCTATCGGCGCCATTGCGGGCCAATGAATTTGCGCCGTTCCGAGCTGCTCGCGGCCGCCAAACGCGTGCGCGATCTCCAGGACCGGCTCGAAGCGGTGGTGCGGGCCTATGTCGTGCCGGCCTTCACCTCGGGCAGCGATCTTGCCGGGGGCGGAGCGCGGTTCACGCGGCTGCGCGCGGTGATGTCTGCGGAGGGCAATGAGGTCGCGCGGAAAATCATCGCGCAGACTTTTGACGACACCAGCCACGCCTTCATCGACGCGATCCACGAAAGCCTGCCGCACGTTCCGCGCACCGACATCGTCTGGCGCAGCCACTTCCTGCTCGGCGCGCTCTATTATTCGCTGGTGACGCCGGATCGCGTCTCGCGCCTGTCGCGCGGCGAGGCCGACGGCAGCGATGCCGCAAGCGCCATCGAGCAATTGGTGCAAGCCACCGTGGCCGCGTTCCAGGCGCCGGCGCTCGATCAGGCTGCACCGGCACGGCGACGACCGGTCGTCAGCAGCAAGACTTGAACACTCGGTCTCGTTCGGCGGTTTATCCGATGGCAATGATGTACACACCGACCATCCCGCCGCCCGATCCGAACACGCGCACGCCGAAGTTCAAGCTGCCGAAGCTGGCTTGCGATGCGCATTGCCACATCTTCGGGCCCGGCGCGACATACCCTTACGCGCCGGACCGTTCCTACACGCCGCCCGATGCGCCGCTCGCCGATTTCCGCGCGCTACATGCCAAGCTTGGCGTCGGACGTGCCGTCATCGTCAATGCCAGTGTGCACGGCACCGACAACACGGTGGCGCTCGACGCCATCGCGCAGAGCAACGGCGCCTATCGCGCGGTTGCCAATATCGATGACACCATCACGGAGCGCGGGCTCCGCGTGCTGCACGAGGGCGGCTTCCGCGGCTGCCGCTTCAATTTCGTCCGCCATCTCGGCGGCGTTCCCGACAAGCGTGTGTTCGACCGCATCGTCGCGATGGTCGCGCCGCTCGGCTGGCACATCGACCTGCATTTCGACGCGATCGATCTGCCTGAATATGCGGACATGCTGACAAGGCTGCCGCTGAGCTACACGATCGACCATATGGGACGGGTGAAGGCGTCCGAAGGGCTCGATCAGCTTCCGTTCAAGATCCTGATCGAGCTGATGCAGCGCGACGAGAAGTGTTGGGTCAAGATCTGCGGATCGGAGCGGGTGTCATCGGCCGGTCCGCCGTTCACCGACGCCGTGCCATTCGCGCGAAAGATCGTCGAGACCGCGCCCGACCGCGTCATCTGGGGCACCGATTGGCCACATCCCAACGTCAAGGCGATGCCGAACGACGGCGACCTCGTCGACCTGATCCCGCTGTTCGCGCTGGAGCCGGAGTATCAGCAGAAGATCCTCGTCGATAATCCAGCGCGCCTGTTCGAGTTCGACCAATGACGGCGCTGGCGATCGACAAGCCGCGCGGCCGCGCCTGGTGGAAGGAGCTCTGGATCCAGGTGCTCATCGCCATGGCCGCCGGCGTCGCGCTTGGGATCGTCAATCCCGAGGCGGGCGCCAGGATGCAGCCTTTGGGCGACGCCTTCATCAAGGCGATCCGGATGCTGATCGCACCGATCATCTTCTGCACGGTCGTCCATGGCATTGCCCATATGGCCGACATGGCGCGGGTGGGCCGCGTCGCGGTCAAGGCGATCGTCTATTTCGAGATCATGACCACGATTGCGCTGATCATTGGCCTTGTTGCGGTGAACTTGCTCAAGCCCGGCGTCGGCATGAACATCGATCCAGCCACCATCAATGCCAGCGCGATCGAACCCTATGTCAAGCAGACCGGCGTGATCGGCTTCGTGCCGTTCCTGATGAACATCGTGCCCGCGACGTTCATTGGCGCCTTTGCTGAGGGCAACATCCTCCAGGTGCTCTTCATCGCCGTACTGTGCGGATTTGCGCTGGTGCAGCTCGGCGAGCGCGCCGCGCCGCTGGTCTATCTCATCGACATCGCCGCCAAAATGGTATTCACCGTCGTCGGCTTCGTGATGTGGGCGGCGCCGATCGGCGCCTTTGGCGCCATCGCCTTCACGGTCGGCAAGTTCGGCGTCGGATCGCTGGCCTCCCTCGGCAAACTCCTCGGCGGCTTTTATCTCACCTGCGTGATCTTCATCGTCGTGGCGCTCGGTCCAGTCGCGCGGCTGTGCGGCTTCTCGCTGCTCAAGCTGATCCGCTACGTCTGGGAAGAGCTCTTGATCTGCATTGCCACGACATCGTCTGAGACGGTGCTGCCACGCATGCTGACCAAGCTGGAGAAGGCCGGCTGCGAGAAGAGCGTCGTTGGCCTGGTGATCCCGACCGGCTATTCCTTCAATCTCGACGGCACCTGCCTGTACCTGGCCGCCGCCTCGGTTTTCCTGGCGCAGGCGACCAACACGCCGCTCGGGCTCGCCGAGCAGATCGAGTTGCTTTTGATCCTGCTCGTGACCTCCAAGGGCGCGGCGGGAATCGCGGGCGCCGCCTTTGTCGTGCTGGCGGCAACGCTGTCCGCCACCGGCAGCATTCCGGTGACGAGCGTGGCGCTGGTGCTCGGCATCCATCGCTTAATGTCGCAGGGGTTGACGCCGACCAATCTGATCGGGAACGCGGTTGCGACGATCGCGATTGCCAAATGGGAAGGCGCGCTCGATGGCGACCGCCTCAGACGCGTGCTCGACGGCGAGGAACCCGCTGTCGCGGCTTGATGAACTTATGACGTTGACGAACAAAAGAGGGGAGTTTGTCCCATGAAAACAGGTCTCGTGATCACGGCCCATCCGGGCGATTTCGTCTGGCGCGCTGGAGGTGCCGTCGCGCTGCATGCGAAGAAGGGCTATCGCATGAAGATCGTCTGCTTGTCCTTCGGCGAGCGCGGCGAGAGCCAGTTCGCCTGGAAGGAGAAGGGCGCGACGCTGGAATCGGTCAAGGCCGGCCGCAAGGACGAGGCGGAGCGTGCTGCAAAACTGCTCGGCGCCGAGATCGAGTTCTTCGACTGCGGCGACTATCCGCTGAAGCTGACCGAGGCGCATTTCGACCGCATGGTCGACATCTACCGCGAGCTCAATCCGAGCTTCGTGCTGACGCATGCGCTGGAGGACCCCTATAATTTCGACCATCCGAACGCGGCGCATTTCGCGCAGGAAACCCGCGTGGTCGCGCAGGCCATGGGTCACAAGCCCGGAGCGCAGTACAAATATTCGGCGCCGCCGGTGTTCCTGTTCGAGCCGCACCAGCCGGAGCAATGCAATTACAAGCCGGACCTGCTTCTCAAGATCGACGAGGTCTGGAAGGAGAAGTACGAGGCGTTCCAGATCCTCGCTGCGCAGAAGCATCTCTGGGGCTATTACGAGCGCGTCGCGCTCAATCGTGGCATCCAGGGCAGCCGTAACACCGGCGTGCCGATGACCTATGGCGAGGCCTATCAGCGGCTGTTCCCGACGGTAGCGGAGGAGCTGGCATGAAGCCAGTCGTCGTTCGTAACATCAAGCGCGCCGATCCCGCCGCCGTGGCGGAGTACGGCGTCTCGACCGTGCACGAGGCCTATGGCCGGCTCGGCCTGATGAAGCCGTATCTGCGGCCAGTCTGGCCGGGCGCGGCGATCGCCGGTCCCGCCGTCACTGTGCTGGCGCAACCCGGCGACAACTGGATGATTCATGTCGCGGTCGAGCAGTGCAGGAAGGGCGACATTCTCGTCGTCGGCTGCACCACCGACAACACCGACGGCATGTTCGGCGAGCTGCTCGCAACCTCGCTGCAGGCGCGCGGCGTGCACGGGCTGATTATCGATGCCGGCTGCCGCGACGTCAAAGCGCTGCACGAGATGAAGTTTCCGGTGTGGTCGCGCGCGGTTTCGGCCAAGGGCACCGTGAAGGCCACGCTTGGCTCGGTCAATGTCCCCGTGGTCTGCGCCGGCGTCAACGTCGATCCCGGCGACATCGTCGTGGCCGATGACGACGGCGTCGTGGTCGTGCCGAAGCGCTACGCCGCCGAGGTCGCCGAGAAGGCGAAGAAGCGCAACGCCGACGAAGGCGGCAAGCGCAAGCGGCTGGCTTCGGGCGAGCTGGGCCTCGACATGTACAGCATGCGTGAGGCCTTGGCGAAAGCGGGGCTCGTTTACGTCGACGATCCCGAGGATGTCTGAGCGTAGTATTTTTTGAGCATGATCTATTCGGAAAACCGCTTCACACTTTTCCGGATCATGCTCTCGAGAAGCGGAGTGGGCCGATGGATCGTCTCAAGCTGAAGGCCGTGCTCGGCAGTCACCGCCATGTCGAGGCGGTGAAGAGCGGCGAGCTCCGCTCCGACCGCTTCGACCTCGACTTTATCGAATACACGCCGACCAACACTGCGTTCAAACCGATGGTGCGCGAGCAGGCCTTCGACGTCTGCGAGATGGCAATCGTCACCTATCTGATGGCGAAGGCGCATGGCAAGCCGCTGGTGCTGCTGCCTGCAGCCATGCTCGGCCGCTTTCAGCACTCCTACGCGCTCTATAATCCTGCGCGTGGAACGCTTGGGCCGTCCGATCTGGAAGGCAAGCGCATCGGCATCCGCTCCTTCACGACCACGACCGGAGCCTGGATCAGGGGCATCCTCGCCAACGACTACGGCGTCAACCTCGGCAAGATCCGCTGGGTCACCTTCGAGGATCCGCACGTCGCCGAATATGTCGACACCACCGAGCGCGCGCCGAAGGGCAAGAAGATCTTGCAGATGCTGCTCGACGGCGAGCTCGACGCCGTCCTCGGTGAGGCCTCGAGCGATCCGAAACTGAGGCCGCTGTTCCCCGATCCGGCCGCGGAAGCCGCCATATGGTACGCGCGCCGCGGCGTGGTCCCGGTCAACCATCTCGTGGTCGTGACCGAGCAGCTGGCGAAATCGCGTCCTGACGTGGTTTCGGGCGTCTATGATCTGCTCAAGCAAAACAAGGCGCAGGCGGGGCCTGCGGCAACGCCGGACCTTGTTCCGTTCGGAATCGAAGCGAACAGAAGGTCGCTGGAGCTGATCGTCGACTACGCGTTCCAGCAGGCGCTGATCCCGCGCCGCTATGCTGTCGAGGAGCTGTTCGACGCAACAACACGAGGACTGAACTGATGGCGGGCGATCCCAGGCGATGGCAGATCGGACTGGTCGGTTACGGCGAGGTCGGCAGGATCCTGGCCGAGGATTTGCGCCAGCAGGACATCACGGTCACAGCCTTTGACATCAAGCTCGGGGGCGAGCAGGGCGCACCGCTGATGGAGCATGCGGCGAAATTCGGTGTGGCGCTGGCGGCGTCTCACGCCGAGCTGGCCGCGAAGTCCGATTTCATCATCTCCGCGGTCACGGCGAGCCAGGCCGTCCCGGTGGCAGAGGCCTGCGCGGCCGCGATCAATCAAGGCACCTGGTTCCTGGATTTCAATTCGGCGTCTCCCGGCGCCAAGCAGTGCGCTGCCGCGCTGATCGATGGGGCCGCCGGACGTTATGTCGAGGGCGCGGTGATGACGTCGGTGCCGCCTTATCGCATCAAGGTGCCGTTGCTGCTCGGTGGTCCCGACGCCAGGGAACTCGAGCCGCTCTTGAACGCGATCGGTTTTGCGGCAAAGGTTGCGAGCGACAAGCTCGGGGTTTCCTCGGCGGTGAAGATGTGTCGCAGCATCATGATCAAGGGCCTGGAGGCCATGGTGATCGAGAGCTTCACCACCGCGCGCGCCTATGGCGTCGAGGATGCGGTACTGGCTTCGCTGGCGGAAACCTTTCCCACGATCGATTGGGAGAAGCAGGGCGCTTATTGCTTCCAGCGCGTGATCGAGCATGGCCGCCGCCGCGCCGAGGAAGTACGCGAGGTCGCCGAGACCGTGCGTGAAGCGGGGCTGACGCCGTGGTCCGCGCAGGGCACCGCCGAGCGGCAGGCCTGGGTGGCGGACCTCGCCGATGAGGGCCTGTTCGGAACGAAAGGCACCAAGGAGTTCGCCTGCAGCGCTGATTGGCGCACCGAGGCGGACCGAATCCTGGCGAAGATCAATCGCGAGAGCTAGGGTGGCTCCTGCTCAGGACTTTGCCGTGCGAGAGCCAGTGAGCTCGTCGCGGGCGCGTTCGATCAACGCCATCAGGTCTTCCGTCTTGCGGGCCAGCCGATCGTTCGCGGCTTCGGTCCGGAATTCTGCGCGGATCGATCGAATACACTTGTCGGCGGTATCGAGCGTCAGGAGCATGCGCGTCAGGTCATCCTGTGTCCGGACGCCCGCCAGATCGAGGTCCGACAGGACGTGCCCGATGCCGTCGAGCCGCTTCAGGGCGGCCTCGCTTGGCGTTCTCGTTCGAATGGAGTGAGTGTCGATGCTGCTGAATGCGCTGAACATGTCGATGCTTCCCCGTTGAATGCAGACTTCAGTGCAGGCCCTACTATTGGCCGGTACCGCGGGACTTGCAATGCGCGCAGCTATCGAGAATCAGCAAGAATCTACTATCCGGGAATCTACCGGATTTGGAATTGCGGAACGATCAGCGGTAACATCGAACGGAAGCTGCTCGGTAATAAGCTGCCCTTCAATGCAGATATGCATTGAGAGCGGATCAGGAACCAGGGCGAAATAGAGTGGGCCGTTGCCATGCAAAAGTCTGTCGGCCGCTCTTGAAGCCCATCACGATATCCGGCAGCTCGGCGATGGCGAAGCGGCTGTCTTGCGTGTCGAGCACAACGAGATCGGCCGGATTCCCAACCTCGATGCCGTAATCCCCGAGGTTCATCAGCCGCGCCGGCAGCTCGGTCACGAGATCAAGGCAGGTATCGAAGTCGTTGACCGAGGCATGCGCGACGTTGGCGTAGAAATTCGCCATTCGCAGCAGTGAGGCATCACCGAACGGCGTGAAGGGATTGAGCACGTTGTTGGTCGCGATCGAGCACAGCACGCCGTCGCCGGCGAGCTTGTGGACGAGCGTCAGCCCGCGTGGCACGTTGTGGGTCGCCTCGCGCCCCATCAAATAGAGATCGGTTGCCGGCAGCACGGTGACGGCTACGCCGGCCTTCTCCAGTTGCGCAGTGGCGGCCCTCAGCCGCTCCGGTGGCAGTGCGGAGAGCTTCGTCGCATGGCCGATTGCCACGCGGCCCCCGTAGTTGCGCCGCTCGGTCTGCCGGCAGACCTCGTCGAGGTGCCACCAGGAGGGATTGAGATCAAAATCGAGATGGAGATCGACGTCCACGTCGAACGCCTCGGCGAGGTCGAAGATGCGTGCGAGATGGGCGTTCGGATCGGTGTCCGTGTAAGGACAGCCGCCGATCACCGCGCCCCCATCGCGCAGCGCCTTGATCAGAAGCTCCTCGCTGCCGGGATCGTTGGTGAGGCCTTCCTGCGGAAAGACACAGAGCGACAGGTCGATCGCCCAGGCATAGTCACGCTTCAGCGCCTTCACCGCCTCGAATCCGCGCAAGCCGATGCGCGGATCGATCTCGACGTGGGTTCGCATGCGCGTGGTGCCGTGGACGATGGCACGTTCGAGCACCCGGGCGCCGCGCGCGTAGACGTCCTCGACCGAGAAATCCTTCTTCATCCCGGAGACGGCGCGGATCGCTTCGGAGACGCTGCCGTGATCATGCCCGCAGCGGCCGAGCAGGCAGGCCTTATCGAGGTGGATGTGGCTGTCGACGAAGCCGGGCAGGGCGAGACGCCCTCCGACATCGACCTCAACGGCCTCGCAGGCGAGCGTCGGTTCGATGGCGGTGATCCGGCCGCGCGTGACGCCGATGTCCATCGGGTCGGCGGCACCACGCAGCAAGGCGTTGCGAAAGATTAGGTCAAAGGCGGGTTGCGTTGTCATGGCTCTTGGGGAAGGAATTTAGTGCATTCGGCCGCGTTTGGCGGCTCCAGATTGTCGGCAGTGTAGCGACGGAAATGTTCAAAATATATGCACGTATTCCCCGAGAGCGGCGGTAGTATTCCGCAACCCCGGGAGAATGAGCCATGTCCGCTACCGCAAAAGCCGAAGCCGGTCCGTCGTCCGACGCCGAGATCGTTGAAGCCTATCTCACGGCGTCGATGATCCCCGATCCGGACGCCGCGGCGGCCTATATGGCGCCGGGCACGGTGATCACCTTTACCGGCGGGCGCGAGTTCGATCATCCGCGGGGCCCGACCGGGTTCAACGCCAAGCGCTACCGCTGGGTCAAGAAGAAGATGGATCGGTTCGACGTCTGCCCCGGCGACGGCGAGACCGTGGTCTATAGCGTCGGCACGCTCTACGGCGAATGGATGGATGGGACCGCGTTCGAGGGCAACCGCTACGTCGACCGCTTCGTGGTCCGGAATGGCCAGATCACCAAGATGGATGTCTGGAACGACAGCGCCGAGCGGATCCTGGTCCAGCGCGGTATCGATGCGTAAGCGCCATCCTGGCGCTTGAGCTGCCCTGACTCCACAGAGACAAACGGCCGGTCACCATATCGCAAGCCGCGATAGCTGATAGATGCAAGCTCGTGTGGCGGCTGTCGCGGGCCTGCGCTATCAAGGGAGCGATTGCTGCGCCCGGCATGGAGGCGCGAGCCTCCTCGAGGAGTTCCCAATGCGTTTACCCACTGTTGTCCTGGCCTTCACATGCCTTGCAACTGCCGCCTCCGCCGAAGACCTGTCGGGTACGCTTCAGAAAGTCAAAGAGACCAAGAAGATCACGCTGGGCTATCAGGAGGCCTCGGTCCCGTTCAGCTATCTCGATGGCAACCAGAAGCCGGTCGGCTTTGCCATGGATATCTGCCTCAGGATCGTGGATGCCGTGAAGAAACAGCTTGGTATGCCCGACATCGCCGTCGACACCATCGCCGTGACGTCGTCGAACCGGATTCCGCTGATGGTCAACGGGACGCTCGACCTGCATTGCTCGGCGACCACCAACAATGCCGATCGCCAGAAGCAGGTCGCCTTCACCAACACGCACTTTCTCAGCGCGACGCGATTTGCGGCCAAGAAAGCCGCGAAGATCAACACCATCGACGATCTCAAGGGCAAAGCGGTGACGGCGGTGGCTGGCTCGGTCAATTTGACGCAGCTCGCCAAGGTCAACACCGAGCGCAATCTCGGCATCAACGTGATGCCGGCCAAGGGCCAGGCCGAGGCCTTCCTGTTGCTGGAAACCGACCGCGCCCAGGCCTACGCGCTCGACGACGTGCAGCTCGCGGTCGCGATCGCGCGCTCGAAGGAGCCGCAGCTGTTCATGATCAGCGAGGAGACGTTCTCGAAGCCCGAGCCTTACGGGATCATGCTGCGGCGGGAGGACGCGCCGTTCAAGGCGCTCGCCGACCGCGCCACCGCGGAGCTATACGCCAGCCAGGAGATCGAGGTCCTCTACAAGAAGTGGCTGGAATCGCCGACGCCGCCGAACGGCCTCAACTACAACGTCCCGATGTCGGGCGCCTTGCGCAACGCCTTCAAGAAGCCGAGCTCCAGCTTCGATCCGGATGTGTACGTGGTGAACTGAGGCGAGGGCGCCAAGGCGCTGGTTGCAATCGGCTGCTTGTCATTGTGCCCTCGCCCCTTGCGGGAGAGGGCATCTCCGCTGGTTGATGCACGCTCACTCGGGTGAGGGGTCTGTCTCCGCGGATAGATACCCCTCATCCGGCGCTTCGCGCCACCTTCTCCCGCAAGGGGAGAAGGGAAGATGGCACTGTGCTTCCGGCGAGTGCAGTGTTTTACGCGTTCGAATATTTCTTCAGCTCGAACCGCGCGATCTGGTTCCTGTGGACCTCGTCCGGGCCGTCGGCGAGACGCAGCAAGCGCGCGGTCGCGTAGGCCTGCGTCAATCCGAAATCGTTCGACGTGCCGCCGCCGCCATGGGCCTGGATCGCCCAGTCGATGATCTGGCAGGCCATGTTGGGCACAGCGACCTTGATCATCGCGATCTCGGCTTTCGCCACCTTGTTGCCGACGGTATCCATCGCGTGGGCGGCGTTGAGCGTCAGCAACCGGGCCTGCTCGATCATGATGCGGGCTTCAGCGATTCGCTCCTGCGTCACCGTCTGCTCGGAAACCGGCCTGCCGAAGGCGACGCGGCTGCGCACCCGGCGGCACATCTTCTCCAGTGTGCGCTCGGAGAGCCCGATCAGCCGCATGCAATGGTGGATGCGGCCGGGGCCGAGGCGTCCCTGCGCGATTTCGAAACCGCGGCCCTCGCCGAGCAGCATGTTCTCCTTGGGCACGCGCACATCGGTGAAGACGACCTCGGAGGCACGGTCGGGCACGCCGTAGAAGCCGAACACGGGCAGGGGACGCTTGACCTCGACGCCCGCTGTGTCCATCGGCACCAGGATCATGGATTGCTGCTTGTGGCGGTCCGCATTGTCAGGATCGGTCTTGCCCATGAAGATGCAGATCTTGCAGCGCGGGTCGGTCGCGTTGGTGGTGTACCATTTGCGGCCGTTGATGACGTAATGGTCGCCGTCGCGGACGATCGAGCTTTCGATGTTGGTCGCATCGGACGATGCGACGGCGGGCTCGGTCATGGCGAAGCAGGAGCGGATTTCGCCAGCGAGCAGCGGCTTCAGCCAGCGCTCCTTGTCGTTCTCCGTGCCATAGCGCTCCAGCACCTCCATGTTGCCGGTATCGGGCGCCGAACAGTTGAAGACTTCGGGCGCGAGATGCGAGCGGCCCATGACTTCGCAGAGCGGGGCATATTCGAGGTTGGTGAGGCCCGCACCGTAGCCGGAGTCCGGCAGGAACAGATTCCAGAGGCCTTCAGCGCGCGCCAGCGGCTTCAGCTCCTCGACGACCGGATAGACCTTCCAGGGGCCCAGCTCCTCCGCCTCGCGATAAAAACGTTCCTCGTTCGGATAGATGTGCCGGTCCATGAAACTTTCGAGCCTGCGCTTGAGCTCAACGATTTTGGGGGACATCGAGTAGAGCATCTTTGGTCTCCTCAATCGATGGACAGGCCGGTGCGCAATCGGCTCAGGCGACGCGATACTCTTTGAATTTCTCGCGCAGCGCGGATTTGAGCACCTTGCCGGTGCCGGTCATCGGGAACTCGTCCATGAACTCGACGGCGTCGGGCATCCACCAGCTCGCGATCTTGGGGCGCATGTGGTCGAGTAGCGTCTTGCCGTCGACGGTCGTGCCCTTCTTGCGGACGACGAGGAGCAGAGGCCGCTCCTGCCATTTCTCATGGTTGATCGCGACCACGGCGGCTTGCAGCACATCGGGGTGAGACAAGGCGACGTCCTCGAGCTGGATCGAGGAGATCCATTCGCCTCCGGACTTGATTACATCCTTGGAGCGGTCGGTCAGCGTGACGTGGCCCTGTGGGTCGATCACGGCCATGTCGCCGGTGATCAGCCAGCTGTCGCGGTCGAGGCCTTCGTCGAGTTTCATGTAGCCGGACGCAACCCACGGTCCCCGCGCGCGCAGATGGCCGACGCTCTTGCCGTCGCGCGGCAGCTCGTTGCCGCCGTCGTCGACGATGCGCAAGGCGGTGCCGAAACAGGCGCGGCCGGACACCTGGCGGCGGTCGAACCTCTCCTTGTCGTCGAGATGCTCGGAGCCCGGCCGCAGGCCAGGCATCGAGCAGCCCAAGGCTTCGGTCATGCCCCAGGCCTGGACGTAGTCGACGTCGTACTCGCGCTTGAGCTTCTCGACCATTGCGCGCGGCGGTGCCGAGCCTGACGACAATGTTGCACGAAGTGTCGAGAACCTGTTGCCGGTGCGCCCTAACCAGTCGAGCAGGATCAGCCAGAAGCTCGGCACGCCCGCGGACAGCGTCACCCTCTCGCCTTCGAGCAATTCGTAGAGCTTGTCCGGCTCGTAATTGCGGCCGGGCAGCACCAGCTTCGAGCCGGTATAGGGCGCGGTGAACGGCATGTTCCAACCGTTGCCGTGGAACAGCGGCGCCATCGGCATCATCACCTCGCGCACGCCTTCCAGGTGCCCGGGCAGGAAGTCGAAATTGCAGGAGACCATGGTCTGCAGGATCGCGGCGCGGTGCGAATAGATTACGCCCTTCGGATTGCCGGTGGTGCCGGAGGTGTAGCAGATCGTGGACGCCGACTTTTCGTCGAACTCCGGCCAGACGAAGCCGGCGTCGTGCTCGTTCTCCAGCAGGTCCTCGTAGCAATGGACGTTGGCAAGCCTGGTCTCCGGCATCCGCTCGCGCGAGGACATCACGACATAGGCTTCGATCGATGTGAGCTGCGGCGCGATTGCCTCCACGATCGGCAGCGTGGCGCGGTCGATGAACAGCAGGCGGTCCTCGGCGTGATTGACGATGTAGACGAGTTGTTCGGGAAACAGCCGCGGGTTGACGGTGTGCAACACGTAGCCCATGCCCGGCGCGGCATAGAACATCTCGAAGTGACGGTGCGTATTCCAGGCCAGCGTGCCGACCCTGTCGCCGGGCATCATGCCGAGCCTCTTGAGGGCCAATGCCATGCGCTTGATGCGCGGATGGGCGTCGGCATAGGTGTAGCGATGGATGTCGCCCTCGATCTCGCGGGCGACGACCTCGGCCTCGCCGTGATAATCGGCCGCATACTGGATCAGGCCGCTGATCAGGAGCGGCATGTCCATCATCAATCCCTGCATCGTCTCCTCCGGACCGCCATGTCGTTGCATGGCGTGCGCTTGTGATGTGCGCTTGAGGTTAGCGGAACGCCACGCGACGTTCACGTAAAAAGCGAGGGACGTGATTGCATGCGTCTCTTTTTCAGGGCTAAGTGATGCGAGCTGCCGGCGAAGCAGTTTCCGCCCCGGAGGAAATGAATGTCAGCGGAAAGACACAAGACCGGTGCAGCCGGCGAATCTACACTCGACATTGACGCACTCCGTGCGCGCTATCGCGACGAGCGCGATCGGCGCCTGCGCGCCGAAGGCAAGGCGCAATATGTCGAGATGACCGGCGAGTTCGGGCGCTATCTCGACGATCCCTGGGCCAATTCCGGATTCGCGCGCGAGGCCGTCAGCGAACAGAACGAGGTGCTCATCGTCGGCGGCGGCTTCGGCGGCCTTCTGTGTGGCGCGCGACTGCGCGAAGCCGGCATCGATGATTTCCGGGTCGTGGAAAAGGCCGCCGATTTCGGCGGCACCTGGTACTGGAATCGCTACCCTGGTGCGGCCTGCGATACCGAGAGCTACATTTACCTGCCGTTGCTGGAAGAGACCGGCTACATGCCGGTGCGCAAATATGCGCGAGCACCCGAGATCTACGAACATTCGCGCCGCATCGGCCGTCACTTCGGCCTCTATGAGCGCGCTCTGTTTCAGACCGTCATCACGCGCATGGAATGGCAGGAGTACGAGGCACGCTGGCTGGTCGAGACCGATCGCGGTGATTGCATCGGCGCGCGCTTCGTCATCCTCGCTGGCGGCCCGTTGAGCCGTCCGAAGCTGCCGGGTATTCCCGGCATCGAAAGCTTCAGAGGACACAGCTTCCACACCAGCCGCTGGGATTACGCCTACACCGGAGGCACGGCCGAAGGTGGTCTGACCGGTCTTGGCGACAAGCGCGTCGGGATCATTGGCACCGGCGCCACCGCCGTGCAATGCGTGCCGCATCTCGGCCGCTCGGCCAAGGAGCTCTACGTCTTCCAACGTACGCCGTCGGCGATCGGCGTGCGCGACGACCGCCCGACGGATCAGAGCTGGGCGCAGGGGCTCAGGCCTGGCTGGCAGCGCGAACGCATGGACAATTTCACCGCCGTGATCTCGGGCGAGCCATTCGAACAGGATCTGGTGCAGGACGGCTGGACCGGCCTGCTCGGCGAGATCCTGCTGGCGCCGCGCCGCCAGCCCCAGCCGGTGACCTCGATCGAGGAGGCGCTCAAGGTCATCGAGCAGGCTGATTATCGCAAGATGGAAGAGATCCGGGCGCGCGTCGATGCGATCGTCAAGGATGAGATGACTGCTTCGGCGTTAAAGCCCTGGTACAAGGCCTTCTGCAAGCGGCCGTGTTTCCACGACGAATATCTCGACACGTTCAATCGTCCCAATGTGCATCTCGTCGATACCAGGGGACAGGGCGTCGATCGCATCACCGAGAATGCCGTCGTGGTCGACGGCCACGCCTACGAACTCGACTGCCTGATCTATGCCAGCGGTTTCGAAGTCGGTACCGATTACGCCCGTCGTATGGGCTTCGAGATTTATGGACGCGATGGCACGCGCCTGTCCGAGCGCTGGCGCGACGGCATCAAGACGATGCATGGCTTCTACAGCCGCGGCTTCCCGAACTGCTTCCTGATCGTCATGGTGCAGGCCGGCCAGAGCGCCAACTTTCCGCACATCATCGACGAGCAGTCGCAGCACATCGCCTATGTGATCGCCGAGGCGCGCAAGCGCAAAGCGCGGACGCTGGAGCCGACGCTCGATGCCGAGAACGCCTGGGTCGAGGAGGTGGTCAAAGCCGCGCTCGGCCGCCAGACCTATCTCGCTGAATGCACGCCCGGCTACTACAACAATGAAGGCGTGTTCGATCCGATCGCGGCGAGAAACAGCCAGTATTGGCGCGGGCCGGTGGCATTCCTGCGGCTGCTCGACAAGTGGCGTAAGGAGGGCAATTTGGACGGACTGGAACTGTCGTATGATCACGCCATGGAGTCGGCGCCTTCGTCCGGGTAAGCTCGGGCATTGGATCGCGCCAGAGAGAGGACATCGAGATGATCAGGGGCAGAACTGTGGCGGGGGCGGTTTTTGGGGCGATGACGCTGCTCGGCTGCCTGGCGCCCGCCGCCCACGCCGCGCAATGCGGCAGCTCGTCGGCAGGCTTCGAGACCTGGAAGCGCGAGTTCAGTGCGGAAGCGCAGGGCAAGGGCATCGGCCAGACCGCGCTCGCGGCGCTGATGCAGACCAATTACGCGAGTGCCACCATCGCGGCCGACCGCGGCCAGCGCAGCTTCTCGCTGTCGCTCGACCAGTTCCTCGCCAAGCGCGGCGCCACCACCATCGTCGCCAAGGGGCGTCAGCTCAAGAACTCGCAGGCCGCCTTGTTCGCCTCGATCCAGCAGCGCTATGGCGTCCCGCCGGGGCCGCTGATCGCGATCTGGGGCATGGAGACCGGATTCGGCAGCCAGCGCGGCAACCAGAACATGCTCTCCTCGATTGCGACGCTCGCCTATGACTGCCGCCGTCCCGAATTCTTCACCGAGCAGCTCTATGCGGCGCTGAAGCTGATCGATCGCGGCACGCTGTCGGGGGCAACCCGCGGCTCGATGCACGGCGAAGTCGGTCAGACCCAGTTCATGCCCAAGAACATCCTGGCCTACGGCACCGGCAATCTCGAAGTTGCCGCCAATGCGCTGAACTCGACAGCGAATTTCCTGAAAGCCCATGGCTGGCGTGCCGGAGCGGGTTACCAGCCGGGCGAGCCGAATTTCGCCGCCATCGAAGCCTGGAATGCCGCCGGCGTTTATCAGAAGGCGATCGCCCTGATGGGACGGCAGATCGATGAGGGCGGAGGTACGGCCGCCTCGCGCTGACCAGAGCCCCGTTTCGAACGGGGCTCTGGCTCCTTGTTTTGGCGCGTTTTCCTTAGGCGAACCGGCATCCACTTCGCTTGGACACGCTCCTGCTCAGCAAGGCGTGATGCGCGGGCAAGAGAAAGTTGTTGCCAACTGGAACCGACGGCACGAGGTTTGCTTTGATCGAACAGGGCTGGGCATGAGGAGACTCAACATGGCAACCCAGATCGTGATGGACCAGACTGGCGACACGCGCCACGAGTTTGATCCTGGCAATGCCGAAGCGCTGGCTCGGGCCGAGCGGCGCTTTCGGGAGCTGACCGGAGCGGGCTTCACCGCCGCGCTGCGAACCGGACCTGGCGAAGTCACCCGGATCCGATCGTTTGACCCGACCGCGCAGGAAACGCTGTTCTATCCCCGCCTGGTCGGCGGTTGATCTGAGCTGCTCATGATCGCGGCAGTCTGGCTCCGCGCGCCGGCGCGTGCGCGTTTGCATGCGCTACGCGAACTCTATCGGCGCTTCTTCGGCGAGAACACGCCGGATGCCCGGGGTCGCCGGCTCCTGGCCGAATGGCTGTCACCGGCGCAGCGCGCGCAATTCGAGCAGTACCGGCATTTCGATGTCGTCGGCTGCGATACCGGCAAGACGTATCGCATCCATTATGGCACCGCCGCAAATGTCCATGAGATCGACGCGGCCGGAAATGCGACGATGGGGTGGTGCTTCGTCCCGTCAGGCTTTCTCGTCCCCGGCGACGTCATGCTCGCACAGAAGATCGCGCTCGAGACCGACGAAAGGGGAGCTCTCGCGCTCGCCAACAGGTTTCCGCCGGCAACACATTCGGAGCACTTCTACCGGCGGCCGTTCTAGGGTGGGCCTATCAGTGCCTATCAGTAATGTGTGGTGCGATAGGCATCTACCGCGTGCGCTGCAAAAACGCCGACGCTGCAAAGCGCAAGCAAGGCCGAGATCAGTTCGATCATAGCTCGTCCTCCTGCAGCGGTAGGGCGACGAGGTGCTGACAGCAGGAGTAATCCCAGATCAGGTCGAGGAAGAATTGCATGATGGCCGTCCCTGTATGATTTTGACAACTAGATAACCGGCCATCTGTTTCAGGCGTGTTTCGTCGCATCTGGAAACGGGTTTCTTGGGGGAGCCCCAGGCTGGTTTGTGCGCTGCGGAGCCGCTACATCCCGCTCTTGCTCAACCCTGTTAGCCGCGAGGCGGCGCATCACATTGCGAGGCGAAATCATGGCGCAGGTCGAGTGGTTCGACGATCTCACCATTGGAATGCAGTTCAAATCCCCCGAAGTTCACGTCACCGAGGCCGACATCAAGCGGTTCGCGGCCGAGTTCGATCCGCAGCCGATGCATCTCGACCATGAAGCCGCCAAGCGGACCCTGTTCAGGGGTCTCGCTGCCTCGGGATGGCACACCGCCGCGATTGCCATGAGCCTCGCGATCCAGACCCGCCCCTTCGGCCCGCATCCGCTGATCGGCGCCGGCGTCGACGGGCTGCGCTGGACCATCCCGGTACGGCCCGATGACCGCCTGCATCTGGTCGGGGAGGTCATCAGCCTCACGCCGTCGAAGTCGAAGCCGCAGGGCATCGCGCTGGTGAAATGGACCATGTTCAACCAGAACGGCGAGGAGGTTTACACCTTCACCCCGATCGCGATCGTGCCGCGGCGGGAGTAGGGCAGGGTCGGCGCCCTACGCAGCCGCCCGAAGCCCTTGCGGGTCACCGGCAGAGGTGGTCATCTCGGTCCGGGGAACACGCTGGAGGCTGACATGAAACGATCTCTTCTCGCCGCCGGGTTGCTGGCCGGCGCCTTGAGCGCAGTCGCTTTGACCGCAAGACCGGTGCAGGCGCAACAATCCAAAGTCGGCGACTGGACCATCGAGAAGCGCACGCAGGACGCACATTGCAATGCGAGCCGCGGCTACAAGGACAAGGAAGACGAGAACCGGGACTACGTCATCGTCATCACCTATTCCGAGAAGGCGATCGTCATCGTCATGATCTATGACGGCTGGGAGTGGGACAAGGCGGGCGAGATCCTCCGAGCCGATGTCGGAACCGATGACGCCGATATCATGAAGAAGGCCAAGTGGGAGGTCATGGACAAGACCACCGTGCGCGGCATTTTCGAATACGATCAGTCCATGATGGACCGGCTGTCCAGGGCCAAGCGTCTCTCGCTCGATTTCGAGGACGATGACGACGACAGCATCGAGATACAGGTGCCGCGTGCCGGTGAAGCGCTGGCGGCGCTGAAATTCTGCGAGGAGAATCGCAAGTAGGTTGCCGGGGCCGGATGCGAGGCCGGCGGGATCGGTGGCGAAAGGGTTCTGCAGCGCGACCGGCGCCTGACGCATCGCACACGTGACTCATCGCACACAGTCCGCGCGCTGTTCGCATTTATCCTAGTCTTTGGCGAAAACGTCCAAGCCGCATCCTGCGGTTGACGTTACGCAAGGACGATGTTCGATATTCCAGCATTTCGTTGCAACGTTTTCTCCGCGTCGAAGGCGGCGATTGACCGGCCCGTCTCCTCCGCCTGGCCCCGGATCGCGATCTCTCTCTCGCGCGCGAGCCATACGCAGATTGCATCGTCCGGCCGATGACAATCCTCCACGCAAATCGATTTTCGTCCCTCGTCGGCGAGATCTACGACGCGGCGGTCGATCCCGCGTTGCGCAGCGGGGTGCTGGAACAGGTTTCGCATTTCGTCGGCGGATGTGCCGCGACCATCCTGTCCAGGGACAGAGCCCGGCTCTCGATCGAGATCCACGAGCATTTTGGCACCGAATCCCGCTTCCGCCAGCTTTATCGCGACCGATATGTGGAGCTGGACCCTCTGCTGGATCGTCATCTCACGCTCGCGGCGGAGCAGACGATCGGCGTCGCCGACATCATGACTCAGGCGGATTTCCTGGCAACGAGCTTCTATCGCGAGTGGGTGGAACCACAAGGAGCGATTGACCTTGCAACCGTCGCGCTCGAGAAGTCGGAGACACGCACCACGATCCTGCAGGTGTTGCGCCACCGCTCGCGCGGACTCGTTGACGAGCCGATGCGCGAGCGCATGCGGCTGCTCGCTCCGCACCTCCAGCGTTCCAGAATCATGGGCCGGCAGATCAGGGCACGCTCGCATACCGTGGACGACCTTGCCGATGTCCTCGATGGGCTGAGCACGGCGATCTGCCTGCTCGACGCAGATGGCCGGGTCGTGCATGCCAACGCAGCATCCCGCGGGCTGTTCGCCGATGCCAGCCTGCTCGCAATGGTCGGTGACCGGATCGTGGCCCGCAACACCCAGACGGACAAAATATTCCGCGGCCTGTGCGAAATCGATGCGGGCAACGAAACTCGTTCCGCTGCCCGCCGTCAGATCGAGCTTGCGACATCAGTTGATGGGCAGCACTATCTGCTCCACGCTTTTCCCTTGAAGCGCGATCGCACTCCATCGCGAGATGCTGCAGCCACGGTGCTGTTCGTTCAGAAGGCATCGGCGGCGACATGGCTCGCAGCCGATGCGATCGCTGCGGCCTTCAGGCTGACACCGTCCGAATTGCGCGTATTGATGGCAATTATCGAGATTGGCGGCGTTCCCGACATTGCGGCAAAGCTCGGCATCGCCGAAACGACCGTGAAGACGCATCTCGGCCGCCTGTTCGAGAAGACTGGCGCCGGCAGGCAGGCCGACTTGGTCAAGATTGCCACCGGCTTTGCCGTTCCATTCGCGCATCGCACGAACGACGGTGACGATGCCTTGTGATTTATTTCACATGGTTCGCCGGCTATGTGCCGCAATCTCAATCCATTGTGATGAGCCAAGCTCCGGTGTCCTCCGAATGCAGGACGCGAGTCATTTGAGACTTTCGTATATCGCGTTCTAGAAAAGTGAAGAGCAGCGAGCGCCGGCGAAGAGATGCCGCGACAGCGTCGAACGCGAGTGTGAGGAAACGACAGCGCGCGGCCGGACCTGCTCGTCGGTTGGAGGATTGCAGTGACCCAGTTTGATTTTTCCGTTATCAATGTTTCAACGAACGAAATTCCCGAAAACGAGCGTATCCCGCTGCTTCGCGATTTCTACTGTCGCGGGGTGTTGAAGGCGGAGGTCGAGGTGAGGGAAGGAAAGCCGTTCGCGGCGAGCTTCACGTCCCACGTCTTGCCGGAAGCCCAATTGCTGATCGGAGGATTGTGCGGAGCGCGGATCATTCGCACCAAGCACCTGATTGCCGATGGCGATGATAGTCTGGCCCTGATCGTGAATCGATCCGGCGTGCTTGGGATATCCGAGCGAGGGCACGATCTGAGCCTCCGTGCCGGAGAGGCTGTCCTGACGAGCGCGGAGGACGTCACGACGTTCGAGCGATTGTCGCTGGGTAGCTGTTTCTCGCTGCGTGTGCCGAGACGCGTGCTGGCGCCGATGATCGTGGATGTCGATGACGCCGTGATGCGGGTCATGCCGGAGAGTTCAACGGGACTTCGGCTGCTGGTCGATTACGCGGTGACGCTGGTACGGGAGAAGGCATTCGCGATGCCCAATTTGCGCAAGCTCGGGGTCGGGCATCTGCACGATCTTCTGGCAATCGTCCTCGGTGCCACCAACGAGCCGCGGGAGCTGGCCGGGCGGCGCGGCGTCAAGGCGGCACGGCTGCAGAAGGCCAAAGTCTCCATCGCCAACAATTGCTGGCGGCAGGACTTGTCGGTGGCCACGGTTGCCCAGGAACTCGGCGTGACGCCGCGTTATCTCCAGCGCCTGTTCGAGGCCGACGGCAAGACGTTCTCGTCCTTCCTGATCGAACAACGCGTCAAGCGTGCGCATCGCATGTTGCGCGAACCCGGACACGCCGAGCGGACGGTCAGCTCGATCGCCTACGATGTCGGTTTCGGCGATCTCTCCTATTTCAACCGCTGCTTCCGGCGGACTTATGGCGCCACGCCCAGTGACGTCAGGAGCCGCGAGATGTCGTGAACGCGCGCGATTGAATGTCAGGTCAAATGCCGATTGGAGACGGCACGGGCGTGCGCCGCCCGCAGTTGGAGTGTTGTGTTGCATGCGCCGTTTTTTCTTTGATCTTATGCTCGGCAATATCGTGAAGATCGATCCGGGTGGCATGGTGTTCGAATGCCCCGAAGCGACATTCGTGGTAGCCAACGAGATGGCAAGCCACCTGTTCGTCTGGCGCGACGATTTGCGCGGCCGCGATGCCTGCATCCGGGTCAGAGACACCGACGGGCGCGAGATCTATCGCGCCGCCGTCTGGTCGGAGAATCTGGAGAAGGTCGGCTGGGACGAGGTGTGAGCGGCCCGGTGCGCTATCGCGACTCTGCATCAGTAGCACCCGAAACGGATATCCGTTCGTTGCCCGGCCGGCGCCTCCTCCGATCGGAGGATGCCGCATGCTGTGGTTGTGGTATGCTTGGTGATATTGATCACATAGGCCATTTATAGCTATGCACGGACCGCGGAAGCTGCCCGACCTCGTCGAGGCCATCTACGATGCCGGACTCGATCCTTCGCTGTGGAACAACGTCGTCACCGGCATCCGCGACTTCGTGGGCGGCCAGGCCTGCGGACTGTTTTCCAAGGATTCCATCAGCAAATTCGGCGTCACGCACTATTATTGCGGGGCGGACCCGCACTACATCAAGCTCTATTCCGAGACGCATTCGAAGTTCGATCCGCTGACGGTCCTGCCGCCGCACGGCCAGATCGTCAGCATTCCCGATCTCGTCAATTTCGATGAATACCGGGGCGGACGCTTTTACCAGGAATGGATGCAGCCGCAGGGTTGCAGCGATGCGGCCAACGTCGTGCTCGAGAATTCGAATGCGAGCTGCCCCGTGATGATGACGGTGCTGTCGGGCCGCCGGATGGTGGATCCGGTGATGAAGCACCGCCTCTCGCTGGTCGTGCCGCACGCCAGCCGTGCGTTGCTGATCAACCGCGCCATGACCTCGCAACTGACGTTGGCGACGGCGTTGGCGGAGGTCCTGGACAATCTTGCCTGCGGCATCTTCCTCCTCGATGGCTTCTGCCGGCTGGTACACGCGAATTCCGCGGGGCACGCCTTGCTTGCGGCCGACGATCTGGTTCGGTCCGTTGCCGGGCAACTGGTGACCAGCAGTGCGGAGGCCAATCAGACGCTGCGGGAAGCGTTCGCGGCCCGCAATGAAATTGCCCTGCTTGCCGCGAAGGGGCAGGCGTTTTCGCTGCTTTCGCCCTCGGGCGAGCGCTACGTCGCGCACATCCTGCCGCTCTCCTCGGTCCTGCGGCACGGCAGCGAGCGGGTGGTCGATGCCGTCGGTGCGCTGCTCCTGCGCAAGGTATCGCTCGGCGGACAGTCCTACGGCGAATTGATCGCGCGGACTTTCGACCTTACACCGGCCGAGCTGCGCGTCTTCCTGTCGATCGTCGAGGTTGGCGGCGTCCCGGAGACGGCAGTCGCGCTCGGTATCGCAGAAACGACGGCGAAGACGCATCTGCATCGCGTGTTCGCCAAGACGGGCGTTTCGCGTCAGGCCGATCTCGTCAAGCTCGCGGCAGGATTCTCCAATCCGCTGGTCAACTAGGCGGCTCATTGCGCCCTCAGGATTGAACCTTTCCCTCCCTCGCCAGACTCACAGGAGCCGCCGGGCATGAAGAACATGTCGCCATCTCCATGTGTCACTACTGGCTCTTCCGATGCCCCGACTTCCAAAACCGTCCGAGTTGATTGAGACTATCTATGACGCAGGTCTCCACCCGGAGTTGTGGAGCGAGGTCGTTGTCAAGCTCAATGCCTTCATCGGCAGCCAGGCCTGTGGTCTGATTTCGAAGGACCCGGTCAGCAAATCAGGCGCGACGCATTATTATTGCGGGGTCGATCCGCACTACATTCAGCTCTATGCGGAGACCTACTCCCGGTACGACCCGCTTGCTCGGCTTCCGCGCTATGGCGAGGTGCGCAACATCCCCGATCTCGTGGATTTCGACGAATATCGCCGCGGCCGCTTCTACCAGGAATGGCTGCGCCCCCAGGGCTGCGTCGACGTCGCCAACGTGGTGCTGGAGCAGTCGAAGTCGCCGTCTCCGATGCTGATGACCGTGATCCCGGGCAGGGAGATGCTCGATGCCGAGCAACGGGCGCGGATGCAGTTCCTGGCTCCGCATGCGAGCCGGGCGCTGTTGATCAACCGGGCGATCGAGCGGAAGCAGCAGCGCGCGATCGCGCTCGCCGACGTCGTGGACCAACTGAATGCCGGTGTCATCCTGCTCGATTCGACCTGTCATATCGTCCACAGCAATCCGGCCGCGGCGACGATCCTGGCCGTCGACGATGTCCTGCGGTCTGTCTCGGGCCGGCTGGTGGCAAGATCCTCCGCTGCTAATTCGGCCCTGCGCGATATTTTCCGTGACACAAGCGAGGTCGCGTTGGCGGCATCTTCGGGACGGAAAATTCCGCTGATGTCGCATGACGGTTCTTACTACGTCGCGCAAATCATCGCGCTGCCATCACTGCTGCGCGAGGGTAGGGCCGAGCGCAGTTCGGCCGTCGGAGCCTTGTTCATCTGGAAAGCGGAGCTCGACGGCCGCTCGTGTGCCGGTCTCATTGACCGCACCTTCGAACTCACGCCTGCGGAACTGAGGGTCTTGCAGTCGATCGTCGATGTCGGCGGCGTGCCGGAGACGGCGGTTGCGCTCGGTATCGCGGAGACGACGGTGAAGACGCATCTGCATCGCGTGTTCGCCAAGACCGGCGTTTCTCGTCAGGCCGATCTCGTCAAGCTCGCAGCTGGATTTTCCAATCTGCTCGTGCACTGAGACGCCTTCAAAAACACACGCGAGTCGCTGCAGCTCGCAATAGGTTCAATCAGAAGCATCATTAGAAAGTTATCGCACGTCGTTCGATCGAATGACGCGATTTTCCACGCGCTATTCTACTGAACATCACACGGTCTGTTGTTCGACGCGTCAGGCATTTGTGTGAAGCAACTCACTGTAGGCGGAAGTGGATCCCGTCAATCTCTCGAACAGGTTGAGAGGAGATTGTCATGCGAACGACGTCACCGGTTCTGACAGGCAGGTTCCGCGATATCGTCGCCCGCATAGGCGCGATACTCCGCGCGCAGCGGGAAATCGACGCGCAGCGCGTGTTGCAACGCTATCGCCACCTGCTGGACCAGCCGCACGAAGCGCCGTGTTTGAATGAAATTATTCCCGTCTCCCGTGAAGAGGATACTTTTGAAAATGCCAACGGAGTTGATCCGCGCGAGCGCACGACCGGCCACCCCAAATTCGAACGTGCGTAACGTCAGCATCGTCGCCATTGCGCTGACCGCGGCGCTCGTTGCTCTCCAACTGGTCGGCCTCGCGATGCTGGAGCGATCTCATGCTTACGCGCATCCGTCGGCTCCACTCGAGCCGGCCGCTTGCACGGAGAGCGCCGATATCTCTGTCTCGCAAATTCCCTACGACTGACCGGAGGGCGGATTGTGCCTGATGTCACGACTCTGATGCTGCTCAGCGTTGCCGTGTTCGCCGGTGCCTTCGTCTCCGGGCTCTCGGGATTTGCCTTTTCCGCAGTGGCGGGCGCCATCCTGCTCCGGGTGTTTCAGCCGCTCGAAGCCGTGCCGCTGATGATGGCGTGCAGCATCGGCGTGCAGGCGACCAATCTGTGGGCGCTTCGGCGCAATATTCGCTGGGAAGGCAGTCTGCTGCTGATCGTCGGTGGCTTGATCGGCGTTCCCATCGCGGTATCGCTGCTCCAGAGCACTGATACGCATCTGCTCCGGCGCGGCTTCGGCATTATCGTTGCACTCTATGCGGCCTACATGCTGCTGCGGCCGACTCTGGTGACGGCCGGCGAGGCGGTCGGGCGGCACTGGGTCGCGTTGATCGGGTTCGGGGGAGGGCTGGTCGGCGGGCTGACCGCGATGCCCGGCGCGATCCCGACGATTTGGTGCGACATGCGCGGCATGCCCAAGAGCGAGCAGCGCGGCCTGGTGCAGCCGTTCATCGCCGCGATGCAGGTGTTCGCGATCGCGCTGCTGGTCGGACATCAGGACCTGTCGTCGAAAGTCTTCGTCGATCTCGCGGTCAGCCTGCCGGCGCTGTTCGCAGGCTCCGCGCTCGGCGTGATCGCCTTTCACCGAGTCAACGAGACGGTCTTTCGGAAGACCGTGCTCGTTCTGTTGTTGCTGTCGGGGATTTCCCTGATCTAGTGCCCGGCGCCCTGAACCGGTGCCGCGCTGATGTCGCTGCCGTGATGGACCAGCGGCTTCATGCCGGTAACGGTCCGCAGCAGCACATAGAACACCGGCGTCAGGAACAGGCCGAACACGGTGACGCCGATCATGCCGGAGAACACGGCAACGCCCATGGCGCGCCGCATCTCCGAGCCTGCACCGGTCGAGAGCACCAGCGGCAGCACGCCCATGATGAACGCCATCGACGTCATCAGGATTGGACGAAGCCGTAAGCGGCTCGCCTCGATCGCAGCCCGGATCGGCGTGCGTCCCGCAAATTCGAGCTCGCGCGCGAATTCGACGATCAGGATCGCGTTCTTGGCCGAGAGGCCCACCAGCACGATCAAGCCGATCTGGGTGAAGACGTTGTTGTCGCCCTTGGAGATCCAGACGCCGAACATCGCAGCCAGCAGGCCCATCGGCACGATCATGATGATCGAGAGCGGCAGGGTCAGGCTCTCATAGAGCGCGGCCAGCACCAAGAACACCAGGAGGATCGCCAGCGGGAACACCCACAGTCCGGAATTGCCGGCGATGAACTCCTGATAGGTCAAGTCGGTCCATTCGAAGGCAAAGCCGGGCGGCAGCGTCTCCGCCGCGATCCGCGTCGCGACCTCCTGCGCCTGACCGGAGGAGAAGCCGGGCGCAGCCGCCGCGTTGATGTCGGAGGACAGGAAGCCGTTGTAGCGGATCGCGCGCTCGGGACCTGCGCTCTGGCGAACGCTCAACAGCGCCGAGAGCGGCACCATGTCGCCCGAGGACGAGCGCACCTTCAACTGCCGGATGTCGTCGGCGCGGGCGCGGAACGGCGCGTCGGCCTGCACCCGGACCGAATAGGTGCGGCCAAACTTGTTGAAGTCGTTGACGTAGTAGGAGCCCAGGTAAATCTGCAGCGTGTTGAACACCTCCGTCACGGGCACGCCCAATTGGAGCGCCTTGGTGCGGTCGATGTCGGCGAACAGCTGGGGCACGTTGACCTGGAAGCTCGAGAACACGCCGGCGATCTCCGGCGCCTTCTGCATCGCCGCCATGAACGCCTTGGTCGCCTCGTTCAGCGCCTCATAGCCGAGACCGGCACGGTCCTCGATCTGCAGCTTGAAGCCGCCGATGGTGCCGAGGCCGTTGACCGGCGGCGGCGGGAACATGGCGATGAAGGCTTCCTGGATGCCGGCATATTTCTTGTTCAGCTCGGCCGCGAGCGCGGGGCCGCTGAGCGAAGGATCTTTGCGCTCGTCGAACGGCTTGAGCGTGGAGAACACGATGCCAGCATTGGAGGAGTTGGTGAAGCCGGCGATCGACAGGCCCGGAAAGGCGACCGAACTCTCGACACCGGGCTGGGTCAGCGCGATGTCGCTCATCTTGCGGATCACCTCTTCAGTGCGATCGAGCGCTGCACCGTCAGGCAGCCGCGAGAAGCCGACCAGATATTGCTTGTCCTGGCCCGGCACGAAGCCACTCGGCACCTGCTGGAACAGGAGCGCGGTCACGCCGACCAACACCACATAGAGCCCCATCACCGCAGCCTTGCCCGAGATCACCTTGGTGACGGTGCCGCTGTAATTCTCTGACGAGCGTGTGAACACCTTGTTGAATCCGCGGAAGAACCAGCCGAGGCCCTTTTCCATGATGATCGTCAGCCGGTCCTTAGGCTCATTGTGTCCCTTGAGCAGCAGCGCCGACAGCGCCGGCGACAGCGTCAGCGAATTGATGGCGGAGATCACGGTTGAGATCGCGATCGTCAGCGCGAACTGCTTGTAGAACTGCCCGGTGAGGCCGGAGATGAAGGCGAGGGGCACGAAGACCGCGATCAGCACCATCGCGATCGCGATGATCGGGCCGGAAACTTCACGCATCGCCTGATAGGTCGCATCGCGCGGCGACAGCCCGCCCTCGATATTGCGCTCGACGTTCTCGACCACGACGATGGCGTCGTCGACCACGATACCGATCGCGAGCACGAGCCCGAACAGGCTGAGCGCGTTGATCGAGAAGCCGAACACGTGCATCACCGCGAAAGTGCCGACGATCGATACCGGCACCGCGAGCAGGGGAATGATCGAAGCGCGCCAGGTCTGCAGGAACAGGATCACCACCAGCACCACCAGCGCGATCGCCTCCAGCAGCGTGTGGATGACGGCCTCGATCGAGGAGCGCACGAACTGGGTGGGATCGTAGACGATCTGGTAGGACACGCCTTCCGGCATGTTCTTCTTGATCTCGGCCATGGTGGCACGGACGTGATCGGAGATCTCCAGCGCGTTGGAACCGGGCGCCTGGAAGATCGGGATCGCCACCGCCTGCTTGTTGTCGAGCAGCGAGCGCAGGCCGTATTCGGACGCGCCGAGCTCGATGCGGGCGACGTCGCGCAAGCGCACGACTTCGCCACGCGTACCGGTCTTGACCACGATGTCGCCGAATTGCTCTTCGTTCGCGAGCCGCCCTTCCGCATTGACGGACAGCTGCAGGTCGATGCCCTTGACGTTCGGGGAGGAGCCGACCACGCCGGCAGCCGCCTCGACGTTCTGCGCCTGGATTGCCTTGACGATGTCGCTCGCAGTCAGTCCGTGTTCGGCGGCCTTCTGCGGATCGACCCAGACCCGCATCGAATAGTCGCCGGCGCCATAGAGCTGGACATCGCCGACGCCGTCGATCCGTGCAAGGCGGTCCTTGACGTTGAGCACGGCGTAATTGCGCAAATAGGTCATGTCGTAGCGCCCGTTGGGCGACAACAGATGCACGACCATGGTGAGGTCGGGCGACGACTTCTTGGTGATGATGCCGAGCTGGCGCACCACAGCGGGCAGGCGCGGCTCGGCCTGCTGCACGCGGTTCTGCACCAGCTGCGTCGCCTTATCGGGGTCGGTGCCGAGCCGGAACGTCACCGTCAGCGTCATCGCGCCGTCGGTGGTGGCCTGGCTCGACATGTAGAGCATGCCTTCGACGCCGTTGATCTGCTCCTCGATGGGAGTCGCCACCGTCTCGGCGATCACCTTGGGATTGGCGCCGGGATAGGTCGCGCGCACGAGGACGGAGGGCGGCACGACGTCGGGATATTCCGAGATCGGCATCGCGAACAGCGAGATCAGGCCGGCGAGGAAGATCAGGACCGACAAGACGCCGGCAAAAATCGGACGATCAATGAAGAACTTCGAGAGATTCATGGCTTTGCCCCTGCGCGAGAGACAGCTCTCCCGTCATTCCCGGGCGCGGGCAAAGCCCGCAAACCTGGAAATCCAGAAGTGATGTCTTGGTAGTTCAACCAATTCGACAATCCGGCTCGCGCTGGCCGCGCGTTCCGGCATGGCGGAGACGCTAACGCTGCACGACGTCCTGATTACTGTGGTTGGAGGCCTGCTGCGGCCCGCGCGCGCCCATTGCCGCGATCTCCGTCTTAAGCAGGGCGCCCGGGCGCACGCGCTGGAGGCCGTTAACGACGATGCGGTCGCCGGACTTCAGGCCCGCGGTGACGATGCGCAAGCCATCGACCGCGCCCCCGAGCGTGATCGGCCGATAGACCGCGCGGCTGTCGTCGCCGACCGCCATCACGAACTTCTTGTCCTGGTCGGTGCCGATCGCGCGCTCGTCGATCATGACCAGCGCCTGCTGCTTTGGCTGGCCCATGCGCACGCGGGCGAACTGACCGGGGATGAGACGCCCGTCCTCGTTTCTGAACACCGCGCGGACACGGATGGTGCCGCTCTGGCCGTTGACCTGGTTGTCGATGAGCTGGATGTGGCCCTTGGCCGAGAGGCCGCCTGAGGTCGTCATCTCCACCGGGATCTGGTCTAAATTGCCGCGCTTGCCGGAGGCATCTGCGATCGAGTTCAGCGCCCGCAGCACCACCTCCTCATCCGCATCGAACGACGCGTAGATCGGATTGACCGAGACCAGCGAGGTCAGCACGGGGGAGGCGGTGCCGGCGGCGACGAGATTGCCGACGGTGATCTCGATCTTGCCGACGCGGCCGTCCACGGGCGCGCGCACCTCGGTGTAGTCGAGATTGAGCTTTGCGGTCTGGAGCGTCGCCTCGGCCGCCTTCACGTTGGCGATGGCCTCGCGGTAGGCATTGTCGCGCTGGTCGTAGTCGCGCCGCGTCACCACGGCGTTGCCGACCAGCTGCGCGCCGCGCTCGAGCTCGCTCTGCGTGAACACCACGCGCGCTTTCGCCGCTTCGACCTGGGCGGCGGCCTTGTCGACCTCGGCCGCGTAAGGCGCCGGATCGATCTTGAACAGAACGTCACCGGCCTTCACCAGCGCGCCTTCGGTGAAGTTGGCCGACAGGATCGCGCCAGCCACGCGCGGGCGAAGCTCGACGCGTTGGATCGCCTCGAGCCGGCCGGAGAAATCGTCCCAGAGCACCGTCTGCTTTGGTTCGATCAGCGCGACAGTGACGGGGACGGCTTGCTCGGCCGCGGCGGTCGCGGTCGCCTGCGCGGCACGAAAGTAATGGCCGGTCGCGATCGAGCCGGCTACGACGAGAGCGCCCACGATGGCGACACCGCCGAGAAGGCGGCGGACACGGTCAGGGCGAGAGGTATTTTGGGAGGGGGGCATTTGCGCGCTCCAGATATGTAGTGTTCACTACAGATGTGGAGCTGGATACCGCAGCGCAAGATACTTATGTACCGTCCGCTAAGAAAATTGTAGCCGCTTACCGCAAGAGTTGGCAAGTGGAAGAGAAAATAAAGCGAGAACAAATAGATAGGATCAGGCGTTAGGTCAGGGACGACGCCGATTTCGAGGAGAACAGGCACATGGGCATGGGACGCCCCCGCGAATTCGACGCCGAGACGGCGTTGGATCAGGCGATGGAAGTGTTTTGGCGCCATGGCTATGAGGGTGCCACGATCGCTCAGTTGACCGAGGCTATGGGCATCAATCCGCCCAGCCTCTATGCCTGTTTCGGCAACAAGGAAGGGCTGCTGAAGGCCGCGCTCGACCGCTATACAAAACTGCGCAACGTCTGGATGGACGAGGTGGTGGCTGCGCCCACCGCCCGCGACGTCGCCGAACGGATGCTGATGGGCATCGCCGACAAGCAGACCGATCCGGCCAACCCGCCCGGCTGCCTGCTCGTGCAGGGCGGCATTGCGTGCGGCACCGGATCAGAGAGCGTCCCCTTCGAGCTCGCCGCCCGCCGCGCGGAGAACGAGGACCAGCTTCGCGACCGTTTCATCCGCGCCAAGGCCGAAGGCGATCTCAAGCCGACCTCGGATCCCGCGGCACTCGCGCGCTACGTCTCGGCCGTCTCGGTCGGCATGGGCGTGATGGCGTCCTCAGGCTCCGATCGCGAGGCATTGCAGCAGGTCGCGAGCGTGGCCGTGCAGGCGGTCGAGGCACAGTCGGCCGACAGAACTTAATCGCCCTCGATCAGCTCGCCATTACTTTGCAGCCAACAACGGCGGCGGGACGAAGCCGCCGAACGCGCGTTCGATCAGTCCGGCGAGCGCAATCGTCGTGCGATCCTCGAGATAAGGCCCGATGATCTGGACGCCGATTGGCAGGCCCGATGGCGTGCGCTCGATCGGAACGGCCGTTGCAGGCAGTCCGCAGGTCGAAGCGGGGTCTGCCCAGATGAAGCACGCATCGGCATAGGGATAGAGCTGTCCATCGATATCGAGTTGCCGCGCGTCGAACGGCTCGGACTGGTCCTGTGGAAAGGCCGGCACGGCGGCGGCCGGGTAGATCACTGCGTCGAAATCGCGGAACAGCTCCTGCCACCGTTGTTGCAGCCGCAAGCGCGTCGCATCGGTCGCGAGCCATTCGCGATGGATCATGCCCCAGCCGCGCGCGCGCTCGGCCTGCAGGCTGCGGTCGTCGGGCGAGAGTGCCGCGGCAACGCCTTGCGCCTCTGCGAAGGCGGCCGGTGTCAGGCGTGGACTTCGCGCCGCGTTCAACAGCTTCATGTAGAGCCGCGCGGATTCGGCGAGATCGGGCAGTGACGCACTCGAGCGCGCGACCCGTGCGCCTGATCGTTCGAGCCGTTCCGACAGCCGCCCGATGGCGGAACGCACGGCATCGCCCGTCGGCATCAACGGATGCGTATCGATCACGAGGATCCTGAAATCCCTGAGCTGGTCGTGTCGCGGGGCCGGCAGCGCAAGACGATAGCCGATCCCGTCGCGCGTCTCATCCGGCCCCGCGATCACGTCGAGCGCGAGTGCGAGATCCGAGGCGGTGCGCGTCATCGGCCCGACGACAGCCAGATCGCCCTGGCCAGGCACGGGCGGCGCCGGCGGCAGGTTGTATCCGCGCAGCGGGACCAGGCCGTGGCTCGGCTTGTGTCCGAACACACCGCAGAAATGTGCCGGCACCCGGATCGAGCCGCCGATATCCGAGCCGATTGAGAGCGGACCGAACCCTGCGGCCAGCGCCGCGCCCGATCCGCCTGAGGAGCCGCCGGGCGATCGGCCGAGATCCCACGGATTGTTCGTCGTCCCGTAGATCTCATTGTAGCTCTGAAAATCCCGCAGACCGATCGGGATATTGGTCTTGCCGATGATGACAGCACCCGCCGCCTTCAACCGCGAGACGACAAGGGCGTCCTCCGCCGGTTGGAAATCTTTGAAATGCGGAAAGCCCCATGTCGTCGGCAGGCCGGCGACGTTGAACGGTTCTTTCAACGTCACGGGGATGCCGAGCAATGGCTGCCGCTCGCCGCGGCCAAGCGCGGCATCGGCGGCGCGCGCGGCGTCTCGTGCGTGATCGAAATCGCGAACGATGACGGCATTGATCCGCCCGTCCAGCGCCTCGATGCGCGCGATCGTATGCTCGATCAACTCCGACGCAGAAATGTTGCGCGCGTGTAGGGCGCTCAGCAATGTGCTGATCGAACCATAGTCCCAGTCAGTGGCGGTCGATCCGGGCGGCATCACGATCTCCATTGTCTTGCATCGCCGCGTCGATGTCGCTCGGCTGCAAATCGATCCGAGTATCGAGCATGCAATTTGGCAGATGGGATGAGGAGGCCGCGCAACGGGAACCAGATCTGTCCGCCGGTCGGGGGCCGAAGGCGGCGCCCGGCCATCAGATCGCGGGATACGCACTTCTTGCCCCGCTCTATGCGCGATCGATGGGCTCTGTACGCGCTGCTACTCACGTGGCATTGGGGGCGGTGAAGCCTAGATACTGACGAGCATGTTCGCCCTGACATTCCTTGGGACCTCCGCCAGCGTTCCGTCGGCGGAGCGCAACCATCCGGCTCTCCTGGTGGGGGCGGCGGGCAAGCGCGTCCTCATCGATTGCGGCGAGGGTACGCAGCGCCAGTTGCTGCGCAGCGGCGCGGGCTTTCGACGGCTTGACCGCATCCTGCTGACGCATGCCCATCTCGATCACGTGCTCGGCATCCCCGGTCTCTTCTCGACGCTGGGGTTGCGCCAGCAATCGGACGTGATGACCGTCCATGGAGGGCAGGGCACGCTCGACATCGTCACCCGCATGCTTGCCGGCCTGTGGGGCGCGGGCAGGGCGCCGATCCCCGTGGAGTTCGCACCGCTAGCCGAAGGACAGGTTATCGACGCCGGCGACTTCACCATCGACTGCTTTCCGGTTCGCCACCGCGACACCGACAGCTTTGGTTTTTGCTTCCAGAGTCCCGCACGTCGCCATCTTGAGCGGGAGCGCCTCGCCGAACTCGGTGTTCCCGATGGGCCGCTACGTGGAGAACTGGCCGCGGGACGACCAGTCGTGATCGCCGGCCGTACGATCGATTCGGAAGACGTTCTGGGGCCGCCGAGCGGCGGCAGGAAGCTCGTGGTCATCGGCGACACCGAAACTACCGACGGGCTGTCCGAACATGTCGCCAACGCCGATCTGCTGGTGATCGAGGCGACCTTCCTCGATCGCGACGCCGCGACCGCACGGGACTATGGCCATCTCACCGCACGCGAGGCGGCTTCATTTGCTGCCGCGAACAACGTCGGGCAACTCGTGCTGAATCACATGTCGGGGCGTTATCGGGACGAAGAGATTTTGGCCGAAGCGACCATGATTTTTCCGAACACGCGGATCGCCGCCGACTTCGATCGCATCGTGATTTAGCGGCCGCTCAAATAGAGCGCAACCTCTGACGATCTGATTGTGAGCTGCCTATCTGGAGTGGCTGGGGAACTAGGATTCGAACCTAGACAAACAGAGTCAGAGTCTGTTGTGCTACCGTTACACCATTCCCCAACGGAATAGCCGAACAAATTCAATGACTTGTTGATTTGTCCGGCTGTGGCCGATGGCACTTATCGCGCAAATCACGGCTCAGGCGTGGGAGGGTTTCTACCCGCTCGGCTGTGGGCTGGCAAGCGCTGCGACGCAGGGTGTTTTGCGGTCCACTTGGGGCGTGCGGGCCGTGGGATCGCGGACTCCGGCGGCGCGCCCCGGCGGCGCGCGACCGTTTGCCTCATCCGAAAATCACGCTTCCTGGTCGGATCGTCAGGCGCCGCATCGTCCTTCGGACACACACACCAAGGAGATCCGTGATGCCCTATGTCGATGGTTTCGTGCTGGCCGTGCCGAAGGACAAGATCGAGGCTTACAAGGCGCTGGCGAAAACGGCCTGCGCGATCTGGATGGAGCACGGTGCGCTCGATTACGTCGAATGCATCGGCGACGACGTGCCCTATGGCGAGCTCACCTCGTTTCCGCGTGCCGTGATGGCGAAGGAGAACGAGATCGTGGTGTTTTCCTGGATCGTCTATCGCGACCGGGAGACTCGCGACGCCGTCAACAAGAAGGTGATGGCGGACCCGCGGCTGAAGTTGGACGGCATGCCGTTCGACGGCAAACGCATGATCTATGGCGGCTTCACGACGCTGCTGAGGGCGAGCGACCCCGTGTGGTGAGGGGGCTGACCAGGCCCACACGTCGGTGCTTGTCAATGCAGCCTCGTGGCAAGCCGTCACTTGCCGATATAGCCTTTACGTCAAGGCCGGCCATCTCGTGCACGACCTCAACATCGGCGGCAGTCATCAGATCGTCCGCTCGGAGCGCAAGATGCCGTCGGCCGCGACCGAGGCAGCCCGGTGTCGCATTGCGTGACGCCGTTCGAATTCGAAGGACGGCTCTCGCGCGTCACCGTCACCATGCACGACGACCAGAAGCTCGACGGCGACGCCGTCGGCAACGCGCAGATGGCGCGGCAGTGAACGCGCGAAAGAGCTACTTGATCTTGTCGTAGGCCGCCGCGAAATCGCCGAGCGGCATCGGGATCGCGATCGTTTCCTTGGCCATGTTCTGGAAGGAGACCTTGAGCTGTTTGCCCGACCGCAAGGTCGCAAGCAGGTCCGGTGCGATCGGCGTCGAGGCGTAGCAGCCGCGGTTCTCGCAGGTCTGGATTGGGAGATCGACCGTCTTGCCGTCGTCGACCTGGAGCTTGGCGCCGATGGGAAGGTTGAGGCCGAGCGGCAATTGCAGCAGCGCCACCGGTGTGCGGGTGTCGGGCGCGATGCGGATGTTGATCAGGACGATGGTCTGGCCGGTCTTGGTCAGGACCGCGTTCTGCTCCATCGCGCATTCGAGCGGTGCGTCGCGGCTGACGCTGGTGCAGCGCACGACCCAGCCGGGCTGCTGCGCCGGAGCGCCGTCAGCCTGCGGTTGCGCCGGAGCCGGCTGTGCCGCCGGGGCAGAGGGAGCCGCGTTCTTCTTGGCGCCTTGCTGGGCATGCGCGGCACCCGCCGACAACAGGACAGCGGCGATAAGGGCGACAAGTCTGGATTGCATGGGCATGGCAAAACCGCGTTGACGTGAAGCGAGAGCCTCGCTGTAACGTCGTGAGGCGCGCGGTGCAAGCTGCTACTCGGCAGCTTCCTTAACGGTGCCGTGCTCGACTGTCTCGTCGCCTTCGCCGTCACCCTTACGGCCCCAGCCCGAGAACCAGTTGTTGAGCTCGTCGAGATAGAGATAGACGACCGGGGTGGTGAACAGCGTCAGCGCCTGGCTGACGATCAGACCGCCGACCATGGCGTAGCCGAGCGGCTGGCGAATCTCGGCGCCGGTGCCGTGGCCGAGCATCAGTGGCACGCCGCCGAGCAGGGCAGCCATCGTTGTCATCATGATCGGACGGAAGCGCAACAGCGCCGCCTGCCGGATCGATTCCGCCGGTGTCTTGTGCTCGTCGCGCTCCGCAGCGATGGCGAAGTCCACCATCATGATGCCGTTCTTCTTCACGATGCCGATCAGCAGAATGACTCCGATCAAAGCAATGAGGCTGAACTCGAAGCCCGCCGCCATCAGGATCGCGAGCGCGCCGACACCGGCCGAGGGCAGGGTCGACAGAATCGTGATCGGATGGATGTAGCTCTCGTAGAGGATGCCGAGGATCAGATAGACCACGACCAGCGCAGCGAGGATGAGGAGCGGCACGGTGCCCAGCGACTGCTGGAACGCCTGTGCCGTGCCCTGGAAGCTCGAATTGAGCGTCGGCGGCGCGCCGAGATCGGCCATCGCCTTCTGCACGGCCTCCGTGGCCTGACCGAGCGCGACGCCCTGGGCGAGGTTGAAGCTGATCGTGATCGCCGGGAACTGGCCCTGGTGGCTGATCGAGAGCGGGCGGACCGGATCGGTGCTCCAGGTCGCAAATGTCGACAGCGGCACCTGGTCGCCGGTCAGCGGAGATTTCAGGTAGAGCTTGTTCAGGCTCTCGAGGCTGCCCTGCATCTCCGGCAGGATCTCGAGGATCACCTTGTAGGTGTTGAGCTGGGTAAAATACTGCGTGACCTGACGCTGTCCGAAGGCGTCGTACAGCGTGTCGTCGATCAGCTGCGGCTGGATTCCATAACGCGCTGCGGTATCACGATTGATCTTGAGCTGAACCGTGGTGCCCTGGGTTTGCTGGTCTGTCGCGACGTCGCGCAGTTGCGGCAAGGTCTGCATCTTGGCGAGGATCTTCGGCGCCCAGTCGTTGAGCTCGGTGAGATCGGCGTCCTGTAGAGTGAACTCGAACTGCGTACGCGTCGGGCGGCCGCCGAGCCGGACGTCCTGAGCCGCCTGCATGTAGAGGCGGGCGCCGGACACCTTCTCGAGCTTGGGACGCAGCCGGGCGATGATCTGCTGCGCGGAGGCTTCGCGCTCGTTGCGCGGCTTCAGCGTGATGAACATGTTGCCGTTGTTGCCGGCGCGGCCGCTGCCGCCGATGTTCATCGCGATGGATGCGATGTCGGGATCGTCCATCACGATCTTGCCGAGCTCGACCTGGCGGCGCTGCATCTCCGCGAACGAGATGTCCTGGGAGGCTTCCGAGGTCGCGGTGATCAGGCCGACGTCCTGTTGCGGGAAGAACCCTTTCGGGATCAGCACGAACAGATAGACCGACAGGGCGAGAGTCGCGAAGAAGATCGTGAGCGTGGTGCGGCGCCAGGCCAGGGCATGGTCGAGCACCCATTCGTAGCCGCGCAACATCGCATCGAAGCCGCGCTCGCTCCACTGGTAGAATTTGCCGTGGGTGACCTCGCCATGGGCGCGTAGGAAGCGTGAGGCCATCATCGGCGTCAGGGTCAGCGACACGAACATCGAGACGAAGATCGTCATCGCCAGCACGACGGCGAATTCGCGGAACAGGCGTCCGATGATCCCGCCCATCAGCAGCAGCGGAATCAGCACCGCAACCAGCGAGATGCTGATCGACACGATGGTGAAGCCGATTTCCTTCGAGCCCTTGAAGGCCGCCGCCATCGGCGATTCGCCTTCCTCGATGTAGCGCGTGATGTTCTCCAGCATCACGATGGCGTCGTCGACGACGAATCCGACCGCGATGGTGAGCGCCATCAGCGACAGATTGTCGAGCGAATAGCCGAACACCCACATCAGCGCGCAGGCGCCCAGCAGCGCTAGCGGCACCGTGATGGTGGGAATGACGGTCGCCCAGAAGCTGCGCAGGAAGATGAAGATGACCATGACCACCAGCGCAATGGTCAGCAGCAGCGTGAACTGGACGTCTTCGACCGCGGCGCGGATTGTCGTGGTGCGGTCGCTGATGACCTCGATCTTGATCGCGGGAGGGATCGCTGCGACGAGGCGAGGCAATGTCGCCTTGATCCGGTCGACGGTCTCGATGACGTTGGCGCCGGGCTGCTTGAACACCACCAGGAACACGCCGCGTTTGCCGTTGGCCCAGGCCGCCTGCTTGGCGTCCTCGGGGCCGCTGACCGCCTGGCCGATGTCGCGGATCCGCAACGGACCGCCGTTGCGATAGGCGATGATGACGTCGTTCCAGTCCTTGGACTGGGTCAGCTGGTCGTTGGCGTAGATCGTGTAGGCGCGTTTGTCGCCGTCGATGTTGCCCTTCGGACTGTCGACCGTGGTGATCGCGATCTGGCTGCGCACGTCCTCCATCGACAGGCCCTTGGCGACGAGTTTCGCCGGGTCGATCTGGATGCGGATAGACGGCTTCTGCTGGCCGCCGATGAAGACCTGCGCCACGCCGGAAAGCTGGCTGATCTGCTGGGCGAGCTGGGCATCGACCGCGTCGCTGACGCTGGTCAGCGGCATTGTCTCGGAGGTTGCCGACAACAGCAGGATCGGCGCGTCGGCCGGGTTGACCTTGCGGTAGGTCGGCGGCGAGGGCAGGTTCTTCGGTAGCTGACCGCTCGCGGCGTTGATGGCGCCCTGCACGTCGTTGGCGGCGCCGTCGATGCTGCGGTTGAGGTCGAACTGGATGGTGATCGACGCGGTGCCCAGATAGCTCGTCGAGGTCATCTGGGCGATGCCGGGAATCTGGGCGAATTGCCGTTCGAGCGGCTGGGCCACCGACGAGGCCATGGTCTCCGGGCTGCCGCCCGGCAGATTGGCGGTGATCTGGATGGTCGGGAAGTCCACCTGCGGCAGGGGCGCGACGGGCAGCAGGGGATAGGCGACGAGACCGACGAAGAGAATGCCGGCCATCAGCAGCGAGGTGCCGATGGGATAACGGATGAAAGGTGCCGAAATCCCGCCCGCGTTCATTCCCGTCGAACCTTGTTCTGGGCCGGATCCGTACTCGCCACGGCCGTGGAGACGAGGCTTCCCGGCTGGACCTTGAATTGGCCGCCGGTGATCACCTGCTGTCCGGGCGTGAGCCCTTCGTCGACGACCGAACGTCCGTCGATGGCGTAGCTGACCTTGATCTTGTGCACCTCAGCCTTGTTGTCCTGATTGACAGTATAAGCGTAGAGGCCGTTGGTGGAGTGCTGGACCGCGTCATCCGGGACAACGGTCGCATCCTTCAGGGTGCGCACCAGCAGGCGCGTCGACACCGATTGACCGGGCCAAAGCGCGTGGTCCTTGTTCTCGAACACCGCCTTGAGCCGGATCGTGCCGCTGCTCGTGTCGACCTGGTTGTTGATGACCGCGAGCTTGCCCTCGGCCAGCGTCTTCTTGCCGTCGGTGGTGAAGGCGATCACCCTGAGCGCGCCAGTTTTCTGGCCCTCGCTGATATAGGGCAACTGATCTTCCGGCGCGGTGAAGATCACCGAGATCGGCTCGACCTGCGAGATCGTGACGATGCCGGTCTGCGTCGAGGAATTGACGATGTTGCCGACGTCGACCTGGCGCAGGCCCGCGACGCCGGTGATCGGCGCCTTGACCTGGGTGTAGTCGAGCTGCGTCTGCGCGTTGGAGATCGAAGCTTCGTCGGCGGCGATCTGCGCGGTGAGCTGGGCGACCGTGGAGCGCTGGGTGTCGACCCGCTGTGCGGTGGCGAATTCGCCGAGTTTCATGGCGCGCTGGAGCTCGAGATTGGCGTTGGCCAGATTTGCCTCGTCCTGGGCCTTCTTGGCCTTGGCCTGGTCGAGCGTGGCCTGATAGGGGCGGGGATCGATCGAGGCGAGGAGCTCGCCCTCCTTGACGATCTGGCCTTCGGTGAAGGCGATCTTGTCGATCTGGCCGTCCACCCTGGTCCGGACTTGGACGGTGTTGAAGCCCGCAACCGTGCCGAGACCGGTCAGGTAAACCGGAAAGTCCACCTTCTGGACCGGCGAAACGCTCACGGGGACGGCGGGCGGGCGCTGCGGCCCCTTCTGTGCGGTCTGGGTTTTTCCGGCGTCGGGCGAGCCGAATTTCTGCCAAGCATAGTAACCCGCGGAGGCCACGGCCGCGACGATCAGAATCCAGAGGATCGGCCGGGACTTTTTCATTTCGTCTCGTGTCGGCTGGTATGCCCTTAGTTACGAATTTTGGGGCAATCATAGGGTTCCAGCGCGCTTGTATAATACACGCCAAGTTCCAGTGTAAACAGCACTATCGGCTGAGAATCCTAAACAATTGGAAAGCTTTGCACTGCTTAGGCAGCTCCGTGTCACTACGGTGTGCAGTGCTGCATTCCCCCGCGGCGAACGATCCGCGAGTAAATCTTGTGCAATGCTCGGAAGCGGTGTGCGCGGGATAGGGATGCGCTGCGCGGGGCGGCTCGCAAGAACGGTTCTAAGTCGCGCGGAGGCCGTTTCGGTTGTCAGGCAAACCGGCATCAGTCATATCGGCGCGCCACAACGGGAGCGCAGCATGGACGAACTGAACGGCAAGCTGATCGCGTGTCAGATCCTGATCACGGGACTGATCGCACGCGTCGCCAACGAGCAGCGTGATCCCTTGCGCTTTCTCACCGACTTCCGCGACGAGATCAGAGCCGTCGTCAACGGCGTCAACATCGCGGGCATGGACGACAGCGATCGCGTGCGCGCGGTGGCGCGGAAGACCGTCGACGAATTGTTCTCGCTGATGAAGCCGCCGAGCAGCGATTGAGGATGCGCGCGCGACCGCCGATCTCGCGGCATTTTCGTGCGCTCTTTAGAACCACTCCAATCGTGCTTTAGAACGATTTCAAACTGCAGTTTAGAATCCCTTTGATCTGGACTTATTCAAGCGTTCTCGCGGCTTGCTCGCATTGACCCGCAATTTTGCGGCCGATACCAACACTCCAATCGCTCATCGAAGTGAATGGGCGAACAGGAATATGGGGCGTGTTTGGTAATGGGGCAGGTGGTCGCACCGAAGTCGTTGCGTTCGGTCGCAGCATTCGATGAAAAGTTCACGAGCGTTTCCGGCAAAAAGGTCTCCGCTGTCGCGGGCCTGATCGCAGCAGCATCGGTGTCGAGCGGCGCGGAGGCGCAGCAGTCGAACCTGCCGCCGGTAACGGTCGATGCGCCGGTCGCGCGTCCGCGCCCGGTGGCTTCGAAGCCGACGGCGGACCAGGTCCGCGCGCGTAATGCGCTTCGCCGCGCCGCGCAGCGCCAGCAGGCGGCGCAGCAGACCGCTCCCACCACGCCGTCCGGCCCCGCCGACGCCAATCCGTATGCGGATCCGGCCGCGCCCTACAAGGTCGATCACGTGCAGGCCAGCGGCAAATTCCCGGAGAAGCTGGTCGATACGCCGAAATCCATCACGGTTCTCAGCAAGGAAGTGCTCGCGGACAAGAACGCCACGTCGCTGAAGCAGGCGATTCTGAGCACGGCCGGCGTGACGCTCGGTTCAGGCGAGGGCGGCAATGCGTTCGGAGACCGTTTTTTCATTCGCGGCTTCGATGCCCGCAACGACATCTTCATCGACGGCGTACGCGATTCCGGCGTGAGCGTTCGCGAGAACTTCTTCACCGAGCAGGTCGAGATCCTGCGTGGTCCCGGCTCGACCTTTTCCGGCCGCGGTATCGCTGGCGGTGCGATCAACATCGTCACTAAGCAGGCAAATTCGGACAAGAGCTTCTACAACATGGACACGACGTTTGGCACCGACCAGACCAAGCGTGTCACGCTCGACGTCAACCAGGTGATCAACCCGACGCTCGCCGTTCGCGCCGGCGGTCTGTTTCAGGACGCCAATGTTGCCGGTCGTGACTACGTTACCGACAACCGTAATGGCGCTTTCGTCGCAACGACGTGGAAGCCGACCGAGGCGATCAAGATCACCGGCAACTACATCCATACCGAGCTGACCGGGCGCCCAGATTTCGGCGTGCCCTATTACCGGCCGAGCACGACGTCGACCGCCGGCGGTCCGTTTCCGGACTTCGGCGTCAACCGCAACAATTGGTACGGCTTCGTCAATCGCGACTTCTTCCGGACCGGTCAGGACATCGGCACCCTCAACGCGGAAGTGCAGATCACCCCCGATCTGGTGGTCAGCAACAAATTGCGCGCTTCGCGGTCGAGCCAGAACTACATCGGGACGCTTGCTGAAGCGCCGAAGCTCGTCGGTCCGCCCTCGGCCTGGACACTGAGTGCAAATCCGCAGAGTCGCTTCCAGGTCACGGATGTGTTTGCCAACCAGACCGAGGCCACATACAAGTTCAACGACGATGCGGGCTTCAGGCACACATTGCTTGGCGGTGTCGAGTACGACCGCGAGAGATCGTCGATCGACAGCTATACCGGCCTCAGCTCGGAACTGACCACCGGTGTGCCGTTTAGCGGTAGCGGCTCGAAGACCGATGTCAGCGCATTCGCTCCGCAATATGCGAATCTTCCCTTCGGAATTCCGAGCCTCACCGGAACCCCTACCAAGATCGGCATCGACACCGTCAGCGGCTACGTCATGGATAGCGCGAACTATCGTGACTTCGTGATCCTCAATGGCGGCTTTCGCTATGATGACTACAGCGTCAAGACGTCGAAGGTCGGCACCGGTGGCCAGCAATCGGCGGAATTCCTGATCCCCAACTTCAATCTTGGCCTTACGCTCAAGCCTGCACCGAACGGCAGCGTCTATGTGGCGTACGCGACCTCGGCGAACCCTGTCGGCGCCGAGTTCGACGGCACCAGCACGGCCTATGGCGGCCTTAATCCAACCCTCGCCGGCGGCAACACGCAGATATTCGGTCCCGAGAAAAATAAGGCCATCGAACTCGGCACCAAATGGGAGCTGTTCGATCGTCATCTGCTTCTGACCGCGGCGCTGTTCCAGACCACGAAGGAGAATGCGCGCGAGTCGCAGAACGTCGGCAGTGCGGCCGCGGCTGCGCCCTTGGGATGCGTTTATCCGACTGGAACGACTGGCAACATATCGTGTATCACGGCGGGGGCAGCCTACCGCATCCGCGGGATTGATCTCGGCGTTGGCGGCAAGATCACCGACAAATGGAGCGTGTTCGGCGGCCTGGTGCTGATGCAGTCGGAAGTGACGAAGTCGCAAGCGCCGTCGGCTAACACGACGCTGTATCCGACCAATGTCGGGCTGCCGCTCGCCAACATTGCGCATCAGTCGTTCAGCATGCTGTCCAAATACCAGCTCACCGATGTCTGGGAGCTTGGCGGACAGGCAGTCTACCGCTCCGGGATCCGCGGCGGCACGTTGCTTGCGGCGAACCAGGGAACATCCATCCCGGGCTATTGGCGGTTTGACGCTTTTGCGGAAGCCAAGATCAACAAGAACTGGCAGGTCAAGCTGTTCGTCAACAACATCTTCGACAAACGCTACTACGACGCACTGTACCAGAGCGCTGCGCCCTTCGTGCTGGAAGCACCGGGTCGCGCCGCCTATCTGGTGATCTCGGCGCGCTACTGATGAAGCCATAACGAGGGGCCATGCTGACGTGCATAGACGGTGTCCTGAGCAAGGATGATGTGGCGGATTTCCGCCGCATCATGGACGCCAGCAATTGGGAAGACGGGCGCTCCACCGCGGGCTCGCAGTCGGCGATGGTCAAGCGCAACGAGCAATTGCCGCCGGACAGCGAGGTCGCGCGCAAGCTCGGCAACCGCATCATCTCGGCATTGACGTCGAACCCGCGCTTCATCGCGGCCGCGATCCCGCTCCAGATCTTCCCGCCGCTGTTCAACCGCTATGCAGCCAGCAGCGGCCACCATTTCGGCCTGCATGTCGACAATGCCATCCGCGGCGACCGCCTGACCGGCCTTCGCATCCGCACAGACCTCTCGGTGACGCTGTTCCTGGCCGAGCCGGAGGAGTACGACGGTGGCGAACTTGTGATCGAGGACAGCTACGGTTCGCACGAAGTCAAGTTGCAAGCCGGGGACTGCGTGCTCTATCCCTCGACCAGCCTCCATCTCGTGACCCCGGTGACCAGGGGAACGCGGGTTGCATCTTTCTTCTGGCTTCAGAGCATGATACGGGACGATCAAGCCCGGAGCATGATCTTTGACCTCGACACCGCGATACAGGCGCTGGTGGAACGGCTCGGGCGTGACGATCCCGAAACGGTCAAATTGACGGGTATCTATCACAACCTCATTCGCTACTGGGCCGAAGTATGAAGATCATGTCCTTCCAAGCAAGCCTTGCCGCAGCTCTGGTGCTGGCGGCCGCCTGGCTTGCATCCCCTGTTTCTGCCCAGACGCAAGCCGCGCCCGCGGCACCGGTCCAGTCGACGGCTCAGCCGTCCGCGCTCGGCCCGGCCCCGGTTGTTGCTCCGCCTGCGGCGCCCCAAGCTGCCGCGCCCGCGGCTGCAAAGTCTGATACCGCAGCCGGCATTGCGCCCGCCATGAAGGAATTGTCGCCCTGGGTGATGTTCATGTCGGCGGACATCATCGTGAAGGCGGTGATGATCGGGCTCGCTTTTGCATCGCTGATGACCTGGACGGTGCTGATCGCCAAGTCGATCGAATTGTCGATCGCCGCGACCAGGCTTCGTTCGGCGCTGAAGAGGATCGCAGAGGCGCGCTCGCTCGCGGAAGCGCAGATGGCGCTCGGCGCCAAGGGGGGCATCCTGCCGGCCTTCCTGGCTGCGGCGTTGCGCGAGGCGCGGATGTCGGCCGGCCTCTCCAGCGATACCGGTATCAAGGAGCGCGCGGCTTCGAGCTTCTCCGAGATCATGCGCGCGGAGGCGCGGCGCATCCGCGTCGGCATGGGCGTGCTCGCAACCATCGGCTCGACCTCGCCGTTCGTCGGTCTGTTCGGCACGGTGTGGGGCATCATGAACAGCTTCATCGGCATCTCGAAGTCGCAGACCACGAACCTCGCCGTCGTCGCGCCCGGTATCGCCGAGGCGCTGCTCGCCACCGCGATCGGTCTGGTCGCCGCCATTCCCGCCGTCATCATCTACAATTACTTCTCGCGCGTGACGAAGAGCTATCTCGAACTCGTCAGCCGTGCGTCGGGCGCGGCGGGGCGGTTGCTCTCGCGTGATCTCGACCGCAGCCACGGCAGCGTGCATTCGCGCGCGGCGGAGTGAACCATGGGCGTTTCGCTCGCAGACAATGATGACGACGACGATTTCGGCGAAACGCATGAGATCAACGTCACGCCGTTCATCGACGTCATCCTGGTGCTGCTGATCATTTTCATGGTCGCAGCGCCGCTCTCGACCGTCGACCTGCCGATCGATTTGCCGACGTCGAGTGCGACGCCGCAGAAGAAGCCGGATAAGCCAACCTATCTCAGCATCAAGCCCGATTTGACGCTTGCCATCGGGGAGAACCCGGTGCAGCGCGCCGAGTTGATCGGTACCCTCGACGGCCTGTCCGACATGAGCAAGGACAAGTATGTCTTCCTGCGCGCCGACCGCTCGGTGCCGTATGGCGAGTTGATGGGCGTCATGGAGCTGTTGCGCTCAGGCGGCTATTCGCGGGTGAAGCTGGTTGCGCTGGAAGGCGCTCCGGGGGCGCCTGCGGCAGGCGCCGCTCAGCCTTAGAGGCCCGCTATGTCGGACGAGTCCAGACCAGCCCGGACGCTTTGGATTTTGGCAGCTCTGGCGGCGCTCGCGCTGCATCTGGGCGGTGCCGCGCTTGCGCTGGCGCACCTGCGGGCCGATGACGGCGACGATGGCCTCGGCGCGGCCGGCGCGGAGTTCGCAGTCGAGATGGCCTCGCCGAAGGCGCCTGACACCGACCTTCCGCCGGGACCGGATAGCGAAGCGATGCAGGAGCAGCAGGCGCTTCCCGAGCAAAAGGCCGAGACCAAGGAAACCGAGCTTCCAAAGGATCAGTCGCAACAGGTCGACGATCCCGATCGGGTCGTCACCGAAAACATCTCGAAAAAGCCGCAGGACGAGGATCCGAAGATTGCGGCGGTCGAAACGCCCGCTGCGGAAGCTTCGCCGAAGTCCGTTGCGACGGCGCGGCAGACACTCGACGAGGACGCGCGCGAGGCCGAGAAGGCGCTGGCGCCTGTGCTCGGCATCGGCAAGGATATTTTGAAGCTGACAGCCGACTGGAATCGCAAGATCAGCGCGCATCTCACGGCCCACAAGGTCAACCCGGAGGGCAAGGAGCCCAACAATCAGAAGGTCAAGGTCAGCTTCGCGATCAATCGGCGGGGCAACGTGCTTTCAGTCGACGTTGTCGAGTCGTCCGGGGATGCAGCTTACGATGCGGCCGCGATCTCGATCGTCCGCAAGTCCGATCCGATCCCGCAGCCGCCTGCCAGCCTGACCGACGACCGGTTCGAGCGCACCGTCGACATCATCTTCACGCCGCCGGACGCAAAGAAAAAGAAGAAGACGGCTCAGCGCCAGTAGAGCCTGATCCCGACATAGACCACGACCAGGCAGGCGAAGATCAGGGCCACCGGGAGCGGCCGTTGCTGGTTTGTGCCCGCGGTCGCTGCCCCGAAGAAACCGGTCTTCTTCGGCTTCGGTTCTGGGCGGCGGAAAGCGGTAACATTGTCCGCAGCCGGTTCGGCCGCCCGAGGGCGGACGTCAGGCGGGGTTCCCGCGCCGCCCATCTCGGCATAGTAGGCCTTGTAGATGGCGCCGATGGTGGCCTCGGTAGCCTCACCCTCGTTCATTTGCGCCTGCAGGTTCTTGTAGCTCGCGAGGAACTCCTGCGCGCCCGGAGGCAGCGCGGACGACCCGTTGAGCTTGGCCATCATCTTCCAGGTGGCGAAATCGGCGCGGGCGCGGGTATCGGCGCGTCGCGCGATCAGCATATCGGCAGCTTTGACCAAGTCGGCCTCTGGCCCTTCGGCTTGTGTTCGGGTGTGGCTGTTCAACTAAGCATTGCCGGTCAGAAAGAGAACAGCCTGAATCACATAACCGGTCAACGTTCGCAGTATTGCTGAAATAACATCAAGATTTAGACCGAACTGCGAGCCCGCCAGCGGTAGCAGGATCAGCAAGCCGATCAGGATCAGCATCCCGAACGGCTCGAGCCGGGCCAGCGGCAGGGCGAGCGGCCGGGGCAGCAGCCCGACCGCGACGCGCCCGCCGTCGAGCGGCGGGATCGGCATCATGTTGAACACCGCTAGCACCGCGTTGATCAGCAGTGCGTTCTCGAGATTGTCGACGATCCATTGCGCCGAGTTGGCCGGAGCCAAGGGCAGGGCGTGCAGGGCAAGAGCTGCCGCCAGCGCCAGCAGGATGTTGGTGGCGGGCCCGGCCAGCGCCACCCACACCATGCCGAGCCTGGGGTTGTTGAGCTTGCGGAAATTCACGGGCACGGGCTTGGCATAGCCGAACAGGAACGGCGAATGCGCGAACAGCAGCATCGCCGGCAATATCAGCGTGCCGAACGGGTCGATGTGGCGGAGCGGGTTAAAGCTGACACGGCCGAGCTGCCATGCGGTATCGTCACCGAGACGATATGCGACGAAGGCGTGCGCAGCCTCGTGGAAGGTGATGGCGAGCACCAGCGGCAGCACCCACACCGAGAGGTCATACAAAGAAATGTTCACGGCTCGTCCGTCCCGGTTTGCCTGCGGTCTTGCAGCCGACCAGCCAACCGGTGCAGCAACGCTTCACCTCAACATAGGGTGGCCGGTTCCGAAATGCCACGCCGCAAATGATCGGCGCCCCGAACCTGCCGTGCACTTGTGCAATTCATGCAGGAATCGTCCCCGGATACTGCGTCAGCCCGTCGTCAAGCTTCAGCCAGGCGAGCTTCTCAGAGACCCAGATGTGCTCGGTCGGCGCGAAGGCGTTGCGATCGTCGAACGTCGTCAGTGCGACGCCCGCCAGCGTGCCGTTGCGTCGCCAGGAGAACAGCCGCGTGCCGCAGCGTTTGCAGAACACGCGGTCGATGTTCTCGGACGACGCATAGCGGGCGGTATCGCCCTCGACCGTCAGTGCGCGCTGGTCGAACTGCGCGCGGACGAAGTAGGGCGAGCCCATTGCCTTCTGGCACATGCGGCAATGGCAGATGCGAACGTTGAGCGGCTCACCTTCCGCCTTGAACCGCACCGCGCCGCACAGACATCCGCCCTCTCTGATCATGGCTGCCTCAATAGGTTGCCCGTCCACCCGAGATGTCGAACACGGCGCCGGTCGAGAACGCGCAGTCCTCGGATGCGAGCCAGCTCACCATGGCGGCCAGCTCTTCCACCAGCACAAAGCGGGCCTTCGGGATTTTCGACAGCATGAAGTCGATATGCTGCTGCGTCATCTGGTCGAAGATCGCGGTCTTCGCAGCCGCGGGCGTCACCGCATTGACGAGGATGTCGTGCGTGGCCAATTCCTTGCCGAGCGACTTCGTCAGCGCGATCAGACCGGCCTTGGACGCCGAATAGTGCGAGGCGTTCGGATTGCCTTCCTTGCCGGCGATCGAGGCGATGTTGATGATACGTCCGTATTTCTGCTTCAGCATCGCGGGCACGACCGCCTTGCAGCAGATGAAGGGGCCATCCAGGTTGATGCGTAGAACTTTGCGCCATTCCTCGAGATCGGTCTCCCAGACCGGCTTGTTGACCCCGGCAATGCCGGCATTGTTGACGAGGATGTCGATCTTGCCGAAGGCGGCAAGCGTCGCGTCGCGGGCCTGCTCGACGGCCGCGGTATCGGTGACGTCGACCTTGAAGACGCGGGCGTTGTCGCCGATTTCCTTTGCCGTCTTATCGGCCAGCGTGGCGTCGAAATCCCAGATCGCGACCTTGGCGCCGGAGGCGACGAAGCGCTGAACGATGGCGCGGCCGAAGCCTTGCGCACCGCCGGTGACGACGGCGACACGGTCGTTGAGATCGATCTTGTTCATGCCGGATGCCTTGGCGTCAGAGCATGTAGCCGCCGTCGACGACAAGGTCGACGCCGGTGGTGAAGGCGCTCTCGTCACTGCCGAGATAGACCGCCATGGACGCGATCTCGTCGGCGGTGCCGAGCCGACCCATCTTCTGGCGGGAGACGAACATCTCCTTGCCCTGCGGTCCTTGCGCCGCGGCGCGGTCGAGCATCGAAGGCGTCTCGACGGTGCCGGGGCAGATGCTGTTGCAGCGGATGCCCTTGGTGATGAAGTCGAGCGCGACCGCGCGCGTCAGCAGCGACACGGCCGCCTTCGAGGCGCTGTAGACGTAGCGGTTGGCCGGCGGCCGCAGCGCCGCGCAGGAGGAGATGTTGACGATGCTGCCGCCGCCGCCGGCGAGCATGTCCGGCAGGAAGGCCCTGATGGTCCGGTGCATCGACTTGACGTTGAGGTCGAACGAGAAATCAAAATCCTCTTCCGAGCATTCGAGGATGGTGCCGTGGTGCACGAAGCCGGCCGCGTTGAGCAGGATGTCGACCTTGCCGACACGCTTGGCGAAGGCGTTGACGTCGGCGGTGTTGCGGACGTCGAGCTTGGCGACCTCGGCGATGCCTTCCTTGGTCAGGCCCGCGATGCCGCTCTCGTTGATGTCGGTGGCGACGACGGTTGCGCCTTCACGCGCGAATGCGATGGCGCATGCGCGTCCGATGCCTGCCGCTGCAGCCGTGATGACGGCGCGCTTTCCCTTGAGGCGGTCTGCCATTTGTTGTTCTCCTCGATGCTCAGTGCCGTAGCCCGGATGAGCGCGCGAGCGCGATATCCGGGAGCGGATGTCCCGGGTGTCGCTTCGCTCACCCGAGCTACGTGTTCCTAACTCAGTGATTATCCCGCGCTACACCAAAGCTGCCGGCGACGTTCTGGTAGCGCGTGGCGAGCTCCATGCAGGCGCCGGTCGCGTGCTGGCCGACGGTGTTGCGATAAAGCTCCTGCCACGGCGTCTGGTTCGGCGGATGCTTGAAGCCGCCATTGGCCTTGAGCTCGGCGTGGCGCTTCTTCACCTCGTCGTCCGAGATGAGAATGTTGGCGCTGCCCTTGTTCAGATCGACGCGCACCTTGTCGCCGTTCCTGAGGATCGCGAGCCCGCCATTGGCGGCGGCTTCCGGCGAAGCATTGAGAATCGAAGGTGAGCCCGAGGTGCCTGACTGCCGGCCGTCGCCGATGCAGGGCAGGGACATGATGCCGCGCTTGATCAGCGCCGCAGGCGGCTGCATGTTCACGACCTCGGCGCCGCCGGGATAGCCGATCGGGCCGGTGCCGCGGATGAACAGCACGCAGCGCTCGTCGATCTCGAGCGAGGGATCGTCGATCCGCTCGTGATAGTCCTCAGGCCCCTCGAACACGACGGCGCGGCCCTCGAAGGCATTGAGATCGGTCGGATTGCTGAGGTAGCGATCGCGGAATTCCTTGGAGATCACGCTGGTCTTCATGATCGCGGAATCGAACAGATTGCCCTTCAGCACCAGGAAGCCGGCGTCCTTCACCAGCGGCTTGTCGTAAGCCCAGATCACGTCGTTGTCGGGCTTTGGTGCATTGGCGCAATTCTCGCCGATGCCGCGTCCGTTGACCGTGACCGCGTCCTCGTGGATGCGCTTGTGCTTCATCAACTCGCGCACCACGGCCGGCACGCCGCCGGCGCGGTGGAATTCCTCGCCGAGATAGAAGCCGGCCGGCTGCATGTTGACCAGCAGCGGCACGTCGTGGCCGACCTTCTGCCAGTCGTCGATGGAGAGCTCGACGCCGATGTGGCGCGCCAGCGCGTTGATGTGGATCGGCGCGTTGGTCGAGCCGCCGATCGCTGAATTGATCACGATGCAGTTTTCGAACGCCTTGCGGGTCAGGATGTCCGAGGGCTTGAGGTCTTCCCAGACCATGTCGACGATGCGTTTTCCCGTCTCGTAGGCGATCTGGCCGCGCTCGCGATAGGGGGCGGGGATCGCCGCACAGCCCGGAAGCGAGAAGCCGAGCGCTTCGGCAAGCCCGTTCATGGTGGAGGCGGTGCCCATGGTGTTGCAATGGCCGACCGAGGGCGCCGATGACGCCACGATTTCCATGAATTCTTCATAGTCGATCTCGCCAGCGGCGAGGCGCTCGCGCGATTTCCAGACGATGGTGCCGGAGCCGGTGCGCTCGCCATTGTGCCAGCCGTTCAGCATCGGCCCGCCCGACAGCACGATCGCGGGCAGGTTGACGGTGGCCGCCGCCATCATGCAGGCCGGCGTGGTCTTGTCGCAGCCGGTGGTCAGCACCACGCCGTCGAGCGGATAACCGTAGAGGATTTCGACGAGGCCGAGATAAGCGAGGTTGCGGTCGAGCGCCGCGGTCGGGCGCTTGCCGGTCTCCTGGATCGGATGCGTCGGGAATTCCATCGCGATGCCGCCGGCCTCGCGGATGCCTTCGCGAACGCGATGGGCAAGCTCGATATGGTGGCGGTTGCAAGGGGAGAGGTCGTTGCCGGTCTGCGCGATGCCGATGATCGGTTTGCCGGACTGGAGCTCGGTGCGGGTGAGACCATAGTTCAGATAGCGCTCCATATAGAGCGCGGTCATGCCCGGATTATGCGGATTGTTGAACCATTCCTGCGAGCGGAGGTGGCGGCGAGCGCCGTTGCCGGCGGGGGCATGCCCATTGGTTGGTTTTTTTGTCATTGGTTTCTCCTGCAATGCAAACGCACTGGCGTCCGTTTTATGGTATCGGCTTGTGCGATGCCCAACGGCGCGAGCGACGATTTGCCTGCCCGCTGGCGGGTCGTTTCCTCACAAATCCGATACTAGTCATGGCCGCTTGGTAACGCTACCATTTTGTTCGCAGCGCCTGTGCCTGAAGCGGCTGGCCGGTTGTCCGACCGCCGGGCCGACGAGCTTTGCCGCTCGATCACCTTGAAGCCGAGATCGAGCACCGGATGCTCCGGACGCCGTCCGTCGATCGCGTCGATCAGCATGCTGGCTGCCGTGTTCCCCATCTCGTAGCGGTTGGTGCGTACGCTCGTGAGAGTCGGAACGGCGGAGGCCATGAATTCGAGATCGTTGAAGCCGACGATCGCGATCTGTTCGGGGATGGCGATCTCGCGGCGCCTGCATTCGAACAGCACACCCAGCGCGAGGTCGTCATTGGCGCAGAACACCGCGTCCATGCCTGGCTCCCGCGCCAGGAGATCGGTGAACAGGGCGCCTCCGAGCGTCACCGAGGTCGGAGTCGCTGTCGTGACGACGAGGCGTTGCTCGAATAGTCCTGCGTCCTTCATGGCCGAGACGTATCCGTCGAGTCGCCGCTGTACCCGCGGATCCATCCGCGCGCCGACGAAGCCGATCTTGCGGTGACCTTGCGCGAACAGATGTGCAACCGCCGCACGGGCTGCGTCATAGTGCGAAAAGCCGATCATCATGTCGACCGGATGGGGCCCGATCTCCATGATTTGCACGATCGGGCAGTCGGCGGCATCGAGCATCGCGCGCGATTCCGTGGTCTGGTCGATGCCGGTGACGATCAGCCCGGCCGGCTTCTGCGCGAGAAACAGGCGCAGCAGCTTCTCCTCCTGGAGAATACTGTAGCGTGTGTTGGACAACTGGATCGAGTAACGGCTGTTTTCGGAGGCGTCGTAGATGCCGCGCAGCACGTCGGAGAACACATTATTGGTCAGTGACGGAATCAAGACACCGATCACCTCGGTGCGCTGCGAAGCCAACGCGCGCGCCGCCAGGTTCGGCACATAGCCGAGCTCCCTGGCCGCGCTCTCGACCCGTGTCCGTTTGGCGAGCGACAGCGCCTCGGGATTGCGGAAGAAGCGGGACGCTGTGATCGGGCTTACGCCGGCGAGCTCGGCGACTTCCGCCAGCCGGATTTTGCCTGACTTGGTGCGGTTTCGACCCATTTGCTGCTCTTAACACACTCACTGTGGCAAACAAAGGAACGTTGACAGCGCTACCAGCACGGACTAACCAAAGACAAATTGCCAAAACCGCACAAACTGCCGACAATGTCGCCCGCTAAGGTCGGGCTTCGTTCGGTGAAGTCTGAAAAAACAAGACGGTCGCGGCGCGAGATGCGTCGTGGACTTTCGAGGAGGGAGCTAGATGTCGTCTGTGCAAATCCGCGACGTGCGGAAATCGTTCGGCAATTTTGAAGTCCTGCACGGCGTTTCGATTCCGATCGAGGACGGCCAGTTCGTTGTCCTGGTTGGTCCCTCCGGCTGCGGCAAGTCGACGCTTCTGCGCATGCTTGCCGGTCTCGAGAACATCACCTCTGGCACGATCTCGATCGGCGACCGCGTCGTCAACAATGTCCAGCCCAAGGAGCGGGACATTGCGATGGTGTTCCAGAACTACGCGCTCTATCCGCACATGACGGTCGGCGAGAACATGGGCTTCTCGATGAAGCTGCGGGGCGAAAGCACCGAAGAGATCAACAAGCGCGTCAAGCGCGCCGCCGAGATCCTGGCACTGTCGCCGCTGCTCGAACGCTATCCGCGCCAGCTCTCCGGCGGCCAGCGCCAGCGCGTCGCCATGGGCCGCGCCATCGTGCGCGACCCGCAGGTCTTCCTGTTCGACGAGCCCTTGTCGAACCTCGACGCCAAGCTGCGCGTCGCGATGCGCACCGAGATCAAGGAGCTGCACCAGCGGCTGAAGACCACGACGGTCTACGTCACCCACGATCAGATCGAGGCCATGACCATGGCCGACAAGATCGTCGTCATGCATGACGGCATCGTCGAGCAGATGGGTACGCCGCTCGAGCTCTACGACAAGCCCGAGAACCAGTTCGTCGCCGGCTTTATCGGCTCGCCGTCCATGAACTTCCTGAAGGGGCATGTGCGCGTCAACGGCGTTGCGACCTTCGAGGGGCCGAATGGCGTGAAGCTGCCGCTCAGGAACGCGCCGGCGGCGTCCGACGGGCGTCCTGTCGTTTACGGCGTACGCCCAGAGCATTTCACCATCGCTGACGACGGCGCCGATGCCGAGATCGTCGTGGTCGAGCCGACCGGCTCGGAAACGCAGGTGTTTGCGAAGCTCGGTGGTGAGCAGGTCGTCGCGGTCTTCCGCGAACGTCACCAGTTCAACCCGGGTGACAAGGTCAAGCTGAAGCCCGATCCTTCCGTAATTCATCTGTTCGACGAGGCGACGGGCAAACGCGTGTAGCGACGCCGAAGAACTGCCCAAGCAGAACTGCCCAATAAAAGACGACCCAATACAAATATAAAATTTAGGGAGAGAACGATGAGCGATTTCGACAGGCGAAGTGTGCTTAAAGTCGGTCTGGGCGGCGCGGCGCTGCTGGCCGGCCCGGGCATCGTCCCGGTGCGCGCGGCGGAGTGGACCAACACGCCCGAGGCGAACGCCTCCATCCGCGTGCTGCGCTGGAAGCAGTTCATTCAGGCCGAGTTCGACAAATTCGCCGAGCAGACCAAGGCGTTTTCCGAGAAGACCGGCGTCAAGGTCAAGCTCGAGGCCGAGAGCTGGGAGGACATCCGCCCGAAAGCCGCGGTCGCCGCCAATGTCGGCGCCGGTCCCGACCTGATCATCGGCACGCTCGATGATCCCCACAAGTTCCCGGAAAAGCTGATCGACATGACTGACGTCGCCGACTATCTCGGCGCGCAATATGGCGGCTGGTATCCGGTTGCTGAACGCTACGGCAAGAAGGGCAACAGCTGGATCGCCATTCCGCAGGGCGCGACCGGCGGCTGCCTCAACTACCGCGTCAGTCACGTGAAGGCCGCCGGCTTCGATGAATTTCCCAAGGACACCGCCGGCTTCCTCAAGCTCTGCCAGGCGCTGAAGAAGAACAACACGCCGGCCGGCTTCGCGCTCGGCCACGCCACGGGTGACGCCAACGGTTGGTGCCAGTGGGCGCTGTGGGCCTTCGGCGGCAAGGTCGTCAACGAGAAGAACGAGGTCGTGATCGACTCGCCGGAGACGATCGCCGCGCTCGAATACGTCAAGCAGCTCTATGAGACCTTCATCCCCGGCGTGCTGTCGTGGAACGACTCGAACAACAACAAGGCGTTCCTCAACGGCGAGCTTAGCCTGACGCTGAACGGCATCTCGATCTGGACCGTCGGAAAGAACTCGACCGACCCGAAGCAGCAGGAGATCGCCAAGGACATGAACCACGCGCCGATGCCGATCGGGCCCGTGGGCGTGTCGACCGAGCAGCAGAACGTACTCGTCTATTACGGCTACAAGCACTCGAAGTATCCGAAGGCGGTCAAGGAATACATCAAGTTCATGATGGACAAGGCGAACTACGACGCCTGGGAGGTCTCTTCCAACGGCTACGTGTCGCCGCCGCTTCCGGCCTACAACGACAACCCGGTGTGGACGTCGGATCCGAAGATCACGCCGTATCGCGACTGCCTGAAGCGCTGCCGCGATAACGGCTATGCCGGCGATCTCGGCTATGCCTCAGCCGCCGTGATGGGCGACTTCGTCGTCGTCGACATGTTCGCCGAGGCGGCGTCGGGCTCCGTGACGCCGAAGGCGGCAGCCGCACGCGCAGCCGAGCGCGCCAAGCGCTACTACCAGGTCTGATCAGCTCCAATCTGCACGGCGTCCGGTTCGCCGGACGCCGCGACTTTTCGTCGAGGGGAATCCGACATGGCAGTTATGGCCGAGTCCACTGTCGCGCAGGCCAAGCGCAGCAGCCTGTGGACCAGAGCATTCGAGAGCCGGCATTTCCTCGGCGCGATGTTCATGGTGCCGGCGATCGCCATCCTCATTCTGTTTCTGGCTTACCCGCTGGCGCTCGGCTTCTGGCTCGGCATGACCGACACCAAGATCGGCGGTGCCGGGCGCTACATCGGCTTCCAGAATTTCGTCTCGCTCTCGAAGGACTCGGTGTTCTGGCTGTCGGTGTTCAACACCATCTTCTACACGGTCGCTGCCAGCGCGGTGAAATTCGCCATCGGTCTCTATTTGGCGCTGCTGCTGAACGAGCGGCTGCCGATGAAGTCGATGATCCGGGCAATCGTGCTGTTGCCCTTCGTCGTGCCCACGGTGCTCTCTGCGATCGCGTTCTGGTGGATCTATGACAGCCAGTTCTCGATCATCTCCTGGGTGTTGATCAAGGCCGGCCTGATCACACGCTATATCGATTTCCTTGGCGATCCCTGGAATGCGCGCTGGTCGGTGGTCGCCGCCAATATCTGGCGCGGCGTTCCTTTCGTGGCGATCACGCTGCTGGCGGGACTTCAGACCATCTCGCCCTCGCTCTATGAGGCCGCCAATCTCGACGGCGCCACCAATCTGCAGCGCTTCCGCCACATCACGCTGCCGATGCTGTCGCCGATCATCGCGGTCGTGATGACGTTCTCGGTGCTGATGACCTTCACGGACTTCCAGCTCATCTACACCATCACGCGGGGCGGGCCGATCAACTCCACCCATCTGATGGCGACGCTGTCGTTCCAGCGCGCCATCACCGGCGGCAATCTGGGCGAGGGCGCGGCGATCTCGAACGCGATGATTCCGTTCCTGGTCGCGGCGATCCTGCTCAGCTTTTTCGGGCTTCAGCGTTCCCGCTGGCAGCAGGGCGGGAGGGACTGACCATGACCACAGCGGACGACCAAAGCGTCGGAATGGACTATCTGGAAAGTTTTCCGCGGAAGTTTTTTCGCGTCTACCTTCCGCTCGGCCTGATCATCTTCTTCCTGCTATTCCCGTTCTACTGGATGGCGGTCGCGACGTTCAAGCCGGACGCGGAGATGTACGACTACGAAAAGTACAATCCGTTCTGGATCGTGCATCCGACGCTGGAGCACATCAAGAAGCTGTTCTTCGACACCGACTATCCGCTCTGGATGTGGAACACCGTGATCGTCTCGGTGTCCTCGACCTTCATCTCGCTGTTCGCCAGCGTCTGCGCCGCGTACGCGATCGAACGCCTGCGCTACAAGGGCTCGCGCTATGTCGGCCTTGCGATCTTCCTCGGCTATCTCGTGCCGCCCTCGATCCTGTTCATTCCGCTGGCGGCGATCGTGTTTCAGCTCGGGCTGTTCGACGGCAACCTGGCGCTGATCCTGACCTATCCGACCTTCCTGATCCCGTTCTGCACCTGGCTCCTGATGGGTTATTTCCGCACCATTCCCTATGAGCTGGAGGAGTGTGCGCTGATCGACGGGGCGACGCGGCTGCAGATTCTGATGAAGATCACGCTGCCGCTTTCGCTGCCGGGCGTGATCTCGGCGGGCATCTTCGCCTTCACGCTATCCTGGAACGAGTTCATCTACGCGCTGACCTTCATCTCGTCGTCCGAGAACAAGACGATCCCCGTCGGCGCGATCACCGAGCTCGTCAATGGCGACGTCTACCATTGGGGCGCGCTGATGGCGGCGGCCCTGACCGGCTCGGTTCCCGTAGTTATCCTTTATTCCTTCTTCGTGGAGTATTATGTGTCGGCGATGACCGGCGCCGTGAAGGAATGATCGCGGGGCCTGCCTTGAGAGCGCGCCAGGACGAATCGCCGAAATCGGCGCGTTCCGGCCAATAAAAAGGAGTAGGCTCTTGCACATTCTGGTTCTGGGCGCCGCCGGCATGGTCGGCCGCAAATTGTGCGAACGGTTGTTGCGCGACGGCCGGCTTGGCAAGAGCGACATCACCAAGCTGACCATGCATGACGTGGTCGAGCCGAAGGCGCCGGAAAAAGCCGGTTTTGCCATCGAGACGGTGTCGAGCGATTTCGCCATGCCGGGTGCGGCCGAAAAGCTGATCGCCGGCCGTCCGGACGTGATCTTTCATCTCGCCGCGATCGTCTCGGGCGAAGCCGAGCTCGATTTCGACAAGGGCTACCGCATCAATCTCGACGGCACGCGGATGCTGCTCGATGCCGTCAGGCTCGCAGGCGGCGGCTACAAGCCGCGCGTGGTCTTCACGTCCTCGATCGCGGTGTTCGGCGCGCCGTTCCCGGATGCGATCGGCGACGAGTTCTTCCACACGCCGCTTCTGAGCTACGGTACGCAGAAGGCGATTGGCGAACTGCTGCTGGCCGACTATTCCCGCCGCGGCTTCCTCGACGGCATCGGCATCCGCCTGCCGACCATCTGCATCAGGCCCGGCCTGCCCAACAAGGCGGCATCGGGCTTCTTCTCCAACATCCTGCGCGAGCCGCTGGCCGGCAAGGAAGCGGTCCTTCCCGTGTCCGAAGACGTCCGCCATTGGCATGCCACGCCGCGCTCAGCCGTCGGCTTCCTGCTGCATGCCGGCACCATGGACCTCGCCGCGGTGGGGCCGCGCCGCAATTTGACCATGCCGGGCCTGTCGGCGACGGTTGGCGAGCAGATCGCTGCGCTGAAACGCGTCGCCGGCGACAAGGTCGCCGCCCGCATCAAGCGGGAGCCAGATCCTTTCATCGTCGGCATCGTCGGCGGCTGGCCGCGCAACTTCAATGCAAAGCGGTCGCTCGAGCTCGGCTTCACCACCGCTGAGAAGACTTTCGACGACATCATCCGCATTCACATCGAAGACGAGCTCGGCGGCAATTTCGTCGCGTGATCTCTGACTGAGCGGGTAAAGTGATGGCGAGCGTTGCTTGCATCGGCGAATGCATGGTCGAGCTCCGGCAGGCCCAGGGTGGACAATCCGGCGGGCAGGGTGGCGGCCTCTACTCGCGTGGATTCGGCGGCGATACTCTCAACACGGCCGTGTACCTCGCGCGGCTCGAGGTCAAGGTCGACTATCTCACCGCGCTCGGCGACGATGCCCTGAGCGATGAGATGATCGCGGCCTGGACTGCGGAGGGCGTCGGCACGAGGCGCGTCGCGCGGCTGCCGGGCAAGCTGCCCGGCCTCTACATGATCCAGCTGGATGCGAAGGGCGAGCGCCAGTTCTTCCACTGGCGCGACAGTGCGGCGGCGCGCCAGCTGATGAATCTGCCGGAGACGGACGATCTCCTCAACTCCCTGATGAGCTACGACATCGTCTATCTCTCTGCGATCACGCTCTCGATCTACGACGCGGCCGGGCGCGAGCGCCTGTTCGCGGCGATCAAGCGTGCGCGCCTGCTCGGCACCCGCTTCGTGTTCGACACCAATTTCCGCGCGCGCGGATGGCCGGATCGCGATGTCGCGCGCGAGGTGTTTTCGGCTGCTTTCGCGGCTGCCGACATCGTGCTGACCTCGACCGAGGATCTGCTCGCTCTCTATCCCGGCGAGAGCCACGAGCAGTTGATGGCGCGCATCCCGAGCCCTGAGCTGGTGTTCCGGCTCGCCGAGCCGGTCAGCCTGCTGCGTTTTCCCGGGGGCCCCTACGAGGTCCGCGCCGAGCCCATGACCAAGCCCGTGGTCGACACCACCGCGGCCGGCGACAGCTTTGCGGCGGCCTATATCGCGGCACGGCTCGCCGGTTCCGACCCGGTCGAGGCCGCCCAGGCCGGGCACCGCCTCGCCAGCCTCGTGATCTGCTATTCCGGCGCCATCATTCCGGGTTATGCCATGCCACCGAAGAAACGGCACCGGCCGGCGACCACGCGTCAAGCGACCAAGTGAAACGAAAGCCAAGATGACCACGACTGCCCAACAGAACCACCTCGCCGCGCTGTTCAAGGCCGCGACCGTCATTCCCGTCCTCACCATCGAGCGTATCCAGGATGCTGTGCCGCTGGCGCGTGCGCTGGTCGCCGGCGGCGTCCGCACGCTGGAGGTGACCATGCGTACCCCCGTTGCGATCGAGGCGGCGAGGGCGATGATGGCCGAGGTGCCCGAGGCGATCGTCGGCATCGGCACGATTCTCAATCCGGCCGACTTCACGCGTGTCGAGAAGCTCGGTGTTGCGTTCGGCATCAGCCCCGGCTTGACCCCGGACCTGTTGAAGGCCGCCACCCATAGCTCCTTGCCGTTTGCGCCCGGTATCGCCACGGCGTCCGAGCTGATGATGGCGCTGTCCTACGGCTTCGACATCGCAAAATTTTTCCCGGCCGAGCAGGCTGGCGGCATCAAGGGGCTGCGCTCTCTGGGTGGGCCGTTCCCGAACGTGCGGTTCTGCCCGACCGGCGGGGTCGGCGAGGCCAATGCGGCAACCTGGCTCGCGGAGCCCAATGTGGTCGCGGTCGGCGGTTCCTGGCTGTGCCCGACGGCGGAGATCAGGGCCGGGAACTGGGCCGGCATAACTGCCATCTGCCAGCGCACCCTCCAGGCGCTTAAACCCGCGTGAAGTCTTGCCATCCCTGAGCTAAGACTTAGGTCAGCAAGAGACCGCCAGGGAGAAAGACCATGACCGCCAGCATCGTCGGATGGGCGCATACGCCGTTCGGCAAGTTCGACACCGAGACCGTGGAAAGCCTTGTGGTGAAGGTCGCCAATGAGGCGCTGGCGGATGCCGGCATTTCGGCTGGCGATGTCGACGAGATCGTGCTCGGCCATTTCAACGCCGGCTTCTCGCCGCAGGATTTTACCGCCTCGCTGGTGCTCCAGGCCGACCCGAAGCTGCGCTTCAAGCCGGCGACCCGGGTCGAGAACGCCTGCGCCACCGGCTCCGCCGCCGTCCATCAGGGCGTGCGCGCGATCGCGGCCGGCGCGGCCAGGATTGTTCTCGTTGTCGGCGTCGAACAGATGACGCGCACGCCGGGGCCGGAGATCGGCAAGAACCTGCTCAAGGCGTCCTATCTGCCCGAGGACGGCGACACCGTCGGCGGCTTCGCCGGCGTGTTCGGCAAGATCGCCAGCTCCTATTTCCAGAAATACGGCGACCAGTCCGACGCACTGGCGCTGATCGCGGCCAAGAACCACAAGAACGGTGTCGCCAATCCCTTCGCCCAGATGCGCAAGGACTTTGGCTTCGAGTTCTGCCGCGCCGAGAGCGAGAAGAACCCCTACGTTGCCGGGCCCCTGAAGCGCACCGATTGCTCGCTGGTCTCGGACGGTGCCGCTGCCCTGGTGCTGGCCGACGCGGAAACCGCCAAGGGCATGAGCAAGTCGATCGGCTTCCGCGCCACCGCGCACGCCCAGGATTTCCTGCCGATGTCCAAGCGCGACATCCTCCAGTTCGAGGGCTGCACGGTCGCCTGGCAGCGCGCGCTGGAGAAGGCGGGCGTTACACTGTCGGATCTCTCCTTCGTCGAGACCCATGACTGCTTCACCGTCGCCGAGCTGATCGAGTACGAAGCGATGGGGCTGACGCCGAGGGGGCAGGGCGCCCGCGCCATCAAGGAAGGCTGGACGCTCAAGGACGGCAAGCTCCCGGTCAATCCGTCCGGCGGCCTGAAGGCCAAGGGCCATCCGATCGGCGCCACCGGCGTCTCCATGCACGTGATGACCGCGATGCAGCTCGCCGGCCAAGCGCCCGAGGGCATGCAGCTCAAGAATGCAAAACTCGGCGGCATCTTCAACATGGGCGGTGCGGCGGTTGCCAACTACGTCTCCGTGCTGGAGCCGCTGAAGTAAGCTCCGACCTTGTAGGGTGGGCAAAGGCGCAGCCAGCGCCGTGCCCACCATCTTGTTTGCGCTAGATCATGGTGGGCACGCTTCGCTTTGCCCACCCTACGGCACTGATTGATTCGCGGGACATGCATCATGAGCAATGACTACGAAGATTCGCTGTCGATGGACGCACTCAACGATCGCATCGCGATTCTCGAGGACAATATCCGCCAGCTCATCGAGCAGGCCGCGGCGGCCTCGGGTGAGCAGAACGAGTCGCGGATCGCGGATCGCATCAACCAGCAGAATGAGGAGCTCGACCGTCTCCTCAAGATTCGCGAATCCCGCCAGAAGAAATAGCCACCTTTCGCCGGCGGCGCATGCGGCCATACGCCGGCTGCCCTTGCGTACGCGCCGCCGCTGCCGTTAGCTGGACCGAAATCGCAGGGCTCACTTGAGCCCGCGCAATCGGGAGTGAACGATGGGGCCGCTGAAGGGCATCAAGGTCGTCGACATGACCACCGTGCTGATGGGTCCCTATGCGACCCAGATGCTCGGTGACTACGGCGCAGACGTCATCAAGGTGGAATCTCTGGACGGCGACGTCACGCGCCTGATCGGTCCGATGCGGCACGCCGGCATGGGCCCGGTGTTCCTCAACACCAACCGCAGCAAGCGCTCGATCTGCCTCGACCTGAAGAAGCCCGCCGGCCGCGAGGCGGTGCTGCGCTTGCTGAAAGACGCCGACGTTCTCGTCTACAACGTCCGCCCGCAGGCAATGGCGCGGCTTCAACTCGGCTATGACGTTGTTGCCAAGATCAATCCGCGTCTGGTCTATGCCGGCGTGTTCGGCTTCGGCCAGGACGGGCCGTATGCGGCAAAACCCGCCTATGACGATCTGATCCAGGGCGCCACCGCGCTGCCGGCCTTGATGGCGCAGACCGGTGACGGCGTGCCGCGCTACGTGCCGAACGCACTGGTCGATCGCATCGTAGGCTTGACCGCCGTGGGCGCGATCTGTGCCAGCCTCGTGCACCGCGACCGCACCGGACGCGGCCAGCGCGTCGACATCCCGATGTTCGAGACCATGGCCGGATTCGTCATGGGCGACCACATGGGCGGGCTCACCTACGAGCCCCCGCTCGATAAGGGCGGTTACGCCCGCCACCTCTCGCGCGACCGCCGGCCCTACAAGACCTCGGACGGTTATCTCAGCGTCATCGTCTACAACGACAAGCAGTGGGAGAACTTCTTCAAGGCGACGGGACGCGACGACCTGCGGGCCGACGCGATGTTCGCGACATTCGCCGGCCGCGCCGCCAATATCGACGTCGTCTATGCCGAGCTCGCGCGCATCTTCGAGACGCGCAGCACCGAGGAATGGATCGACCTGCTGACCAAGGCCGATGTGCCCGTGATGCCGATGCACGACCTCGCGTCGATGCTGCATGATGAGCATCTGGAGGCGACCAACTTTTTCCCGGTGGTGAACCATCCAACAGAAGGGCCGATCCGGAGCATGAGGGTGACGGCGACCTGGTCCGAGACCGAGGCCGAACCGGTGCGGCTCGCGCCGCAGCTCAACGAGCACGGCGCGGAAATCCTGCGTGAGACCGGCTATTCCGCCGACGAGATCGACGCCATGGTCCGCGATGGCGTCACCCGTTCGCCGCCCCGGAATGACGATGCACTGGTGCGCCCATGAGCTTTATCACCGGCGTCGGCCTCACGCCTTTCGGCAAGCACGAAGGCTCGTCCTCGCTGGACCTGATGAGTAAGGCCGCGCAGGCCGCGCTCGACGATGCCGGGCTCGAGCGCGCCGAGATCGACGGCATCCTCTGCGGCTACTCCACCGTTTCGCCGCACATCATGCTGGCGACCGTCTTTGCCGAGCATTTTGGCATCCGCCCCAGTTACGCCCATGCCGTCCAGGTCGGCGGCGCGACCGGGCTCGCGATGACCATGCTCGCCCATCATCTCGTCGAAGCAGGCGTCGCCCGCAATGTGCTCGTCGTCGCAGGCGAGAACCGTCTCACCGGGCAGAGCCGCGATGCTTCGATCCAGGCGCTGGCGCAGGTCGGCCATCCCGATTACGAAGTGCCGCTCGGACCGACGATTCCCGCCTATTACGGCTTGGTCGCGAACAGGTACATGCACGAATACGGCGTGACGGAAGAAGACCTTGCCGAATTCGCGGTGCTGATGCGCACCCACGCCTGCACTCATCCCGGTGCGCAATTCCAAGATCGCATCGAGGTCGCCGACGTCATGGCCTCGAAGCCGGTGGCGATGCCGCTGAAGCTGCTCGATTGCTGCCCGGTGTCCGACGGCGGCGCAGCCTTCGTCGTTAGCCGCGAGCGGACCGGAGAGGCCGGCGTGCGCATTCGCGGCTGTGCCCAGGCCCATACCCATCAGCACGTCACTGCAGCGCCCGCCCTGAGCGAGCTCGGCGCCGAGATCTCCGTCGCCCACGCCAAGGAGGCCACCGGCCTCGCGATTTCGGACGTGCGCTACGCCGCGATCTATGACAGCTTTACGATCACGCTCGCGATGCTGCTGGAAGACCTTGGCCTTGCTGGCCGGGGCGAGGCAGCCGCGCGCGTGCGCGCAGGCCATTTCAGCCGCGACGGCGCGATGCCGCTGAACACCCATGGCGGCCTGCTCAGCTACGGTCATTGCGGCGTCGGTGGCGCGATGGCGCATCTTGTCGAAACGCATCTGCAGATGACGGGGCGGGCGACGAATCGTCAAGTGCGTGACGCCTCGATCGCGCTCCTGCACGGCGACGGCGGCGTGCTGTCGTCTCACGTCAGCATGTTCCTGGAGCGGGTGCGATGAGCGAGCGAATCGCGGATTGGACCCAAGGTGTGCAAGTCATCACCTTTCAGACCTGCACCTCCTGCAGCCATGTGCAGTATTTCCATCGCGCCTTCTGCGCCGCCTGCGGTGCGCCCGATCCGCACGAGCAGCGTGCCAGCGGCAAGGGCAGGGTCTACGCGACGTCGCTGGTCTGCCGCGCCGCGACGCCTGAGACGCGGTCGCACGTGCCCTTCAACATCCTGCTGGTCGATTGCGCCGAGGGTTTTCGCATGATGGCGCATGGTGAGAATGATCTCGCCATCGGCGATGAGGTCAGTGCGAGCTTCAAACCGTTCGCTGGCAGGCTGGTGCCGTTCTTCGCCAAAGATGGATAGTGAAATTTGGATGCTCGAATGTAGCCCGGATGGAGCGCAGCGAAATCCGGAATTTTCACCTCACCGATAGACTTTCCCGATTGCGCTTCGCTCCATCCGGGCTACTGCAAAGCCAGCGGTGGGATTCGTCATTCGGGGGCGGTCCTGAGAGACCGAGCCTGGAACGGGAATTCTGGGCCTGGCCTGTGCGAGGGCCACCCCGGAATGACGAAAGCTCTCACCCGACTCTTAACTAGCGCCCGTAGAACAGGATGCTGGCGATGACGAGCATCGCCATCACCGCCAGCATATGCGCGAGCGCCTCCGAGGCCGCCCCCTTGGTGGCTTCCTTCATGCCATTTTCTCCCTAGACTTGGGCGTGACTCATCGATGCGCGGTTAGCGCCCAACGGCCAATTGTTTTTACTCGGAACACCCCTTGCGAGTATCCGCCGCGATCAAGTCCCCACGCGGCGAATATCGACTGTACCAAGGTCGTTCAGCAATGCGGCGGCATTTTGACTCGATGTTGTTGCTCCTGCGGACGCGCAAGAATACAGTTTCGTGGAACTTTCGCCGCTAACGACAAAAAGCATTAAAGGCTTAGGGAAAAACTTCAGGAAAATCATGGCCCGCATCAACTACAGCGACCCGTCCAAGGCATCCGACCGCACCCGCGAGATCCTCGACAAGAACCGCAACGCCAACATCTTCCGGATGATGTCGCATTCGCCGAGCTATTTCGAGCAGTACTGCCGGCTCGGCGGCGCCATCCGTCACAAGGGCGAGCTCGATCCTATCGTGCGCGAACTCGCGATCACCCGCACCGGAATTTTGTGCGAGGCGCCGTACGAGATCGTCGCGCACAAACGCATCGGCAAGAATGTCGGCGTCACCGACGAGCAGAACGAAGCGCTCGAGAACTGGCAGGACGCCAAGTGCTTCGACGAGGTGCAGCGTGCCGCGCTCGCCTTCACCGACGAGATCGTGAAATTGAACAAGCCGACCGCGGCGATCTTCAACGCGATCGCATCGAAGCTGACACCCGCCGCACTCGTCGAGTTGCAGCTTTCGGTCGGCTTCTACATCATGACGTCAAAGTTTTTGGAGACGTTTGAGATCGATCTTCAGCCGGTCACGGAAGTGGTTGGCTGATCCAAAGCCGCGGCGAGGGATGCCGATGACGATCGATGAATATGCGGCCTGGGCCGCCACCGTTGCAAAAGTCGATGAGCATCCGTCCAACGAACGGCTGTCCTATCTGGGCCTCGGTCTCGCCGGCGAATCCGGCGAGGTCGCCGAGCACATCAAGAAGCTGCTGCGCGATGACTGGCTCGACCAGGCAGGCCTCGTCGAAGAGCTCGGCGATGTCATCTATTACTGGGCCTGCCTATGCGCAGCGACCGGCCAGCAGCCGTCCGAATTGCTCAAGGCGAGTGCGGCCAAGATCAATCGGCGGATCAGTGAGGCGGCGGGCCGCTAGGCCGCTCAGGTCGAGGTCAAGATATCCACCCTGGCGTTGGCGACGATCAGACGGTCGGCGAGAAGCTGCGCAAGATTGCGCATGATGCGTTCGCTGGCGTGCGGGTGCTGCTTGCGGAAGCGCTCGAACGCTTTCAGGGGCGCTTCGAACGCGGTCGCCGCCATGTCCACGAACACGTCGGCGGAGCGAGTGGTCTCGATCAGGGCCATTTCGCCGAAGGCCATGCCGGCGGTGAGCGTCGCCAGCCGCACGCCGTCGGGCAGCGTGACATGCACGGCGCCGCTGCGCAGGAAGAACAGAGCATCGGCGGGATCGCCCGTGGTGAGGATCTTTGTCCCGGATTGATAGGTCCGGATCGTGCAGATCGAGGCGAGGTCGGTCAGCTCTTCCTCGCTCATGCCGGCCAGCAGCGGCTGTTCGGCAAGCTCGGTGGTCTCGTGGAAATCGATCGAGCCTCCGTACCGATAGATGATCTGGTCTTCGGCCCATTCGATCGCGGTGTCGAGCAAATAGAAGTCGCGGACGTTCTTGAGCTCGGCGGTCCATTCCCGCAGGCTGTCCCATTCCTTGGAGGCGCGCCTGACGCCGGACAGTACGACGGTCACATTCAGCGCCGCCAGCTCCTCGAACGCTTCGGCTACCAGCCGCGCCCCGGCGCGGGTGGTGGAGGTGACGCGGTGGAGATCGAAGATCACGAATTGCGGCCGCGGCCGGCCCGCAAGGCGGCGCGAGACATAGTCGACCGCCGACAGCGACAGTGTGCCGACCAGCTCGATGATCCGCACCTCCTGCTCATGCGCCGCGAGAATATCGCGCTCCTGTGGGCGGCGCACGCGCCGCGACGGGCTCTTGCCGATGTCGTAATCGGCGATGACGGCATTGCGCGCATCGTCACTGCGGTTGAGCATGTGCAAATCGTAGTGCGAGGACAGCGCCTCGCAGACCTTGATGCCGCGCACGCTGTTGCCATGCTTGTCGAGCCTTGGCGAATAGCTGCCGAGCCCGAGGCGCGCGGGGAGGGCTGCGAGAATTCCGCCGCCGACGCCGCTCTTGGCGGGGATGCCGATCCGGTAGATCCATTCGCCGGCATAGTCGTACATGCCCGACGACGTCATCACCGACAGCGTGCGCGAGATTGCGTAAGGCGTCAGCACCTGCTCGCCTGTGACCGGGTTGACGCCGCGGTTGGCGAGCGTTGCCGCCATCACCGCGATGTCGCGCGCGGTGACCAGCACCGCGCATTGCCGGAAATAGACGTCGAGCACGGCAGCGACATTGTCCGAGATCACCGCGTTGGTCTTGAGGAGATAGCCGATGGCGCGGTTGCGGTCGCCGGTCTGGCTTTCGGAAGCGTAGACGGCCTCGTCGACGGCGAGGTCGCGGCCGGCAAAACGACTGAGCGCGAGGCGAATTTGCTCGAAGGCGTCCGTACCCTTGCTGTCGTGGATCAGCCCCGTGCAGGCGATCGCGCCGGCATTGACCATCGGGTTGAACGGATGGTTCTCCGAGTTGAGCCGGATCGAGTTGAAGGGATCGCCTGAAGGCTCGACGCCGATCGCGCTCTCGACCCTGTTTGCGCCGAGCAGGTCCAGCGCGAGTGCGAACACGAACGGCTTTGACATCGACTGGATGGTGAAGGGCGCCCTGGAGTCGCCGACCTCGTAGACATGACCGTCCAGGGTCGCGAGGCTGATGCCGAAACAGGCAGGATCGGCCTTGCCGAGCTCGGGAATGTAGTCGGCGACCGCGCCCGAGGTCTCCGCCGAGAATTCGCTGAGGCAATTGTCCAGAAACCGCAGCAAAGGCGGCTTGGAGCGGGTCCAGGCGGTGGCGAGAGGCGAAAGCTGTTTCATCGCCTCTCTTTGTGCAACGCAATCAGGGCACGCGCAACCCGTCCGGCACCATGGTCTGCCGCCGGACCAGCAGCAGGGCGAGCAAAACCGTGGGGACGAGGATGGCGAGGCCGAGCAGCGTCACCTGCATCTGCGACAGCGGCATGATGCCGCCGCCGGGGGTGGCCACCACGAACCCGCCGATCACCAGCAGTACGCGGATCGGCCATTCCAGCGCACCGGCGCCGCGGAGATCGCCAACGAAGGGCTGGTAGCCCTGAATGCCGCCGCAGATGAACAGCGTGCCGAACGCCGCGAGCGCCATCAGCCCGAGACCGGCGAGATAGGGGCTCGGCCCCTGCAGCACCAGCGCGGGATTGAGCACGAAGAAGAACGGGATGAAATAGATGATGCTGCCGACCCACATCGATTCCCAGCCCGTCTTCATCGCCGGCGAACCGGCAATGCCTGCGGCCGCGAACGAGGCGATCGCGACCGGCGGGGTGATCGACGACAGCATGCCCCAGTAGAAGATGAACATGTGCACGGCCATCTTGTTCAGCCCGAGTTTCTCCAGCGCCGGTGCGACCAGGATGGCGAGGAAGATGTAGCAGGCCGTCGTGGTCAACCCGAGGCCGAGGATCAGGCTGGTGAGGGCGCACATGCCGAGCAGCAGGAACGGATTGTCACCGGCAATGCGCAGCAGGTCGTTGGCAAGGCTCGACACCACGCCTGTCATCGAGAAGGCGCCGATCAGCAGGCCGCAGCCGGCGAGGATGCCGACAAGCTCGACGAAGGTGCGGCCGTTGACCTCGAGGAATTTGCCGATGGTCGCGACAGTCCAGCGCGTGTCCTTCGAGAACAGCTGGTTGAGGACCAGAAGCAGGGCGGTAGCGTAGAACGGCGCATGGCTCTCGCGCTTGAAGTAGAGCAGCATCACGATCAGCAGCGCGATGACGAAGACGTAGTACCAGCCGTCCTTGATTGTATCCATGACCCGCGGCAGCTCCGCGCGCGGAATGCCCTTCAGCCCGTGTCGTGCGGCGTAGGAGTCGACCTGCATGAACAAGCCGACGTAATAGAGCGCGGCGGGAATGATGGCCGCGATCGCGACATCGGCGTAGCTGACATTGAGGAACTGCGCGATCACGAAGGCGGTCGCACCCATCACCGGCGGAGCCAGCACCGCGCCGGTCGAGGCACACGCCTCGATCGCGCCGGCGTAGGAGGCGCGGAAGCCGCTCTTCTTCATCACCGGAATGGTCATGGTGCCGGCGGTGAGCACGTTGGAGATGATCGAGCCCGACATCATGCCGAGCAGGCCGCTGGCGAAGATGCAGACCTTCGCCGCGCCGCCGCGGAAGGTGCCGCACAGCGCGAAGGCGAGATTGATGAAGAACTTTCCGGCGCCGGTCATCATCAGCGCCGTGCCGAATACCAGGAAGCCGATCACGGTGTCGGCAAACGCCTGGATGGGAATGCCGAGCAGGCTCTCGCCCGACAGCACGTGATAGGCGGTCGCCTGCTCCAGCGTCGATTGTGTGCCGCGGAACGGCCCGAGCCAGCTGGATTCCGCGAACAGCGGATAGACGGTGAAGGGGAGCACGCTCAGTAGCAGGCTCCAGCCCCCGGTCCGCCGCAGCGCCTCCATCAGCATCACCCACATCACGAGACCCGCCGCGGTCACGCTGTTCGGCGCGCCGCCGAATTCCCAGCCGGCCTCCGCGGCTTTGCGCACGTTCAACATCAGCAGCAGCGCCGCGGCAAAAGTTACGACGAAGCAGAGAAGGTCGTACCAGGGAATGCGGTCGAGCGGCGCGCGCGGGGTTCCCGGGAAGATCAGGAACGTGAACGGCAGCATCAGGGCGATCAGGAGATAGAAATACTCCGTGTTGAGCTGGGTGTAGCCGACGAAGAAGCGCAGCGAGAATTGCTGGTTGATGCAGAGCAGGATGGTCGCGGCGGTCGCGACGACGAGCGTCCAGCGCCACGCGCCGCGCAAGCTTCGCACGCGCGTGACCTCCGCTTCCTGCATGTTGGCGGCGGCGCCATGCGGATCGTCGAACACGATCCGCTTGGCCTCGTCCTGCGGAGCGGTGGACTCTGAAGCAGACGACATGATCGACCCCGCGCGTGGGTTGCTAAGTGCTGACGAATGCGAATGGGTTGAAGCGGTCGGGCCGTGGGCTCCTCAACCTCTCCCGCTTGCGGGAGAGGTTGCGCCGAAGGCGCGGGTGAGGGCTCTCTCCTCTGGGGGAATCCCAACGTTGAGGCACCCTCTCCCCAACCCTCTCCCGCAAGCGGGAGAGGGAGCGCAGCTCGCGCGTGGCAACCATCAGGCCCATCGCGAAATTATTCCTCGAACCCGTTCGGCATGTCGGCCTTCGCAAGCGCTGCGGCACGCGCTTTCATCCAGCCGTCGAGAAACGCCTTGTCATCCGCAGGCGGGTTGGACTTTCCGTAGTCGGTCCACGCTGCGCCAAGCACCTCCTGGCGCTTGATCAGTCTGTTGTTGTGCGTGTCCTGCGCGTCGCTCCATTGCCCGGCTTCCTTCAGCGCCTTTACCGCGCCGGGATGCACCGGCACCACCCAGTTCTTGGTCTGGCGATCGGCCGCAAGCCCGCCGGCGCCGGGTGCGGCGTCCTTGTAGGAATCGTAGTTCACGATCATCGCTTTGGTGATCGCATAGACCTGGTCGGGGGCTTGCGAGGCGTAGGCGACGAAAATCGGGTAGGGGTAGTTGCCGAGCTCGATCGGTTTGTCCGGCGAGATGCCGGCGCCGCAGGTCGCGGTCTGCGGGAAGAAGAACGAGCCGACCTTCTGCATCCGCGCCCAGCCTTCCTTGTCCTTGGCGGGCAGCGGCGGCCAGATCAGGCCGCGCGGCGAGGTCTCGGCTTCCTTGGCGGGGCCGGTGATGGTGGTGCCGAAGGCTGCGTCGGTGTCGTTGTTGATCAGGCCCTTCCACATCGCGCCGTAGCTTGCGAACTCGACGACCTTGACGTCCTTCTGCGTCAGGCCGGCGAAGGCGAGCACCGCGAGCGAGTTCTGGTTCAGAGCCGGCGAGCCGACGACGAAGCCGACGCGCTTTCCCTTGAGGTCCTTGAGCTCCTTCACGCCTGTGTCCGCGGCCACGCCGAGCGTGCCGCAATTGCAGTCGACGGATGAGAGCATGATCTGGAGCGGTTGCGGGCCCCATTCCCTGGAGCCGAACTCGAACACGCCTTCCTGCGCGAAATAGGTACCCGATCCCATCGCGGAAGAAACCGCGCGCTTGGCGCGCAACGGCGCGAGACGCGCGACGTCGTTGCCTGCGGGGAGCACGCGCACGTCGGTTGAGTATTTGTCCTTCATCATTTTGCCGACGCCGACCGCGATGTTGAAGCCGGCGGTGCCGGTGTCATAGGCCGTGAACGTCAATGTCGCCGGCAGCTTGATGTCTTCGGCGGCTGCATAGCGTGTAGACGCAAAAGAAAGGCCCGCGACCAAGGCAGGCGCGAGCATGACCAGCCCACGACGCATGTTTCCCTCCAATGATCCTCGCGTTTGCCGCGACGATTTTCTTTCTTTGTTTGAAACAGGTTTTTGTTTGAAACGGATCATGTCATCGCGATCAGGCGATGGCAACGGCGTACCGCGAACGCAGCAATGAGGCTGACAGAATGTCGCGGAAACGACGGGTAATGCAGTCAGTTCGCGACGATCGCGATCGTCTGTCCCTCGGCAACGACGTCGTCGAGCTTCACCAGAAGCGATGTGATCTCGCCGCTCGCAGGAGAAAGCACAGGGATCTCCATCTTCATCGCTTCGACCACCACAATCTCATCACCATCCGCAACGGTTCCTCCAACTTGCACGGGAGTTGAGCAGATGCGACCCGCGATCTCCGTGACGATCTTAATCTCTGGCATGCCATCGCCTTCTTCTTGTGGTCGCAAAATGCCTGAGGTAGTTTCTTCTGCAAGCGGAATTTAATTCCGCACAGCGGAACAAGCGGTAGGGATCATGGGACGACGTTCAGAGCGGTTGAGTAGGCAAGGTGCGCTCGCTGGCGAAGCCGGTGAGGGTGATGTCATCCAGGTGGTGTCGCGCGCGTTCGACGTGTTGCGATGCTTCGAGGGCCACGATAGCAGGCTCGGCAATCTCGAAATTTCAAACCGCTGCGGCCTGCCGCGCTCGACCGTGTCGCGGCTCACGCACACGCTAACGCGGATGGGTCAGCTCGTGTACCTGCCGCGCGATCAGAAATACCGCATCGGTCCAAGCGCTGTGGCGATGAGCGCCTCGATGATGAAGGGCGCGCAGCTGCGCAGCATGATCCGTCAGCGGCTCCAGGAAGTCGCTGAGCAATTGCCCGGCACGGTCGGCTTCGTCGTCCCCGATCGCTTCCATCTGGTCTATCTCCAGTTCGCGCGTTCGGCGACTGCACTGGGCCTGCACGAGGGCACCGGCAGCCGAATCTCGATGGCCTCCACTGCTGCGGGCGCAGCCTACACCGCGGCATTGGCGCCCGAGGTCGGCGATGCCTTCATCGCGGACATGGAGCGGGAAGCTCCCGAGGCTGCAAAGATCCTCAAGCCCCGCATCGAGGCCAACCGGCAGTCGCTGCATGAGCGCGGCTATGTCGTGGCCTGCGGCTTGTGGAGCCCGCACATCAACGGGCTCGCGGTGCCGATCTGGTCGCCGCAGTACCAGACCTTCGTTGTCATCACGATCGGTCTGCTCTCGGCGATGTATGACGAGCAGCGTCTGCATGCCGAAGTCGCCCCGTTGATGGTCGCGCTCGGCCGTTCGCTCGGCAGCCTGATGGATGGCGCAGAGGGCGACGTCTTCAACGCCCGCATCCCGCGCAAACCGGTCGCCATGGCCATGCACAACAATAACAAGCCGATCAATTCGGAGGGAGTGAATGAACTGGAAGCCGGAACTCGACGAGCTCGCCCGGCGCGAAGCCTTCGCGCGGGAGATGGGCGGCGTTGACAAGGTCAAGCGTCAGCATGACCAGGGCCGACTGACTGTTCGGGAACGTATCGACAGACTGACCGACAAAGGCAGCTTTCACGAGATCGGCGCCGTCTCCGGCGTCGGCGAATACGATTCCAGCGGCGAGTTGCAGAAATTGACGCCGGCGAACTGCGTGTTCGGCCGCGCGCGCGTCGAAGGCCGCACCGTCATTGTGGTCGGCGACGATTTCACCGTGCGCGGCGGCTCGGCGGACGCGTCCATCTCCGCAAAACCGCTGATGGCGGAGGAGATGGCGCATGATCTCCGGCTGCCCATCGTCCGCATCATCGAAGGCTCCGGCGGCGGCGGCTCGGTCAAGACCATCGAGACCAAGGGCGCGGCGAACTTGCCGGGTGGCATCGGCGGCACACGCTGGTATCGCTTCACAACGGAGAATTTGTCGCGCGTGCCCGTGGTCGCGCTCGGCCTCGGCTCGGTCGCAGGGCTCGGTGCCGCGCGTCTTGCCGCCAGCCACTATTCCATCATGACCCGGAAGTCCGCGATGTTCGTCGCAGGCCCGCCGGTGGTGAAGGCGCTGGGGCAGGACCTCTCGAAGGAAGAGCTCGGCGGCGCCGACATCCAGACCCGCGCCGGCGCGGTCGATCATGCCGTCGAAACCGAGGAGGAGGCCTTTGCCTGCGCGCGGCGGTTCCTGTCCTATCTGCCGTCGTCGGTTGACGGGCTGCCGCCGACCTTGCCCTGCACCGACAATCCGGAGCGCACCGAAGAGGCGCTGATGAGCGCAGTGCCACGTAATCGCAAGCAGGTCTACAAGATACGGCCGATCGTCGAACAGGTCGTGGACAAGGGCTCGTTTTTCGAGGTCGGCAAGAATTTCGGCAAGCCGATCATTGTCGGCCTCGCGCGGCTCGAGGGCAGGGCGGTGATGGTGCTTGCCAGTGACAGCTTTCACTATGGCGGCTCCTGGACGGCGGACGCCTGCCAGAAGGTGGTCCGCTGGGTCGACTTCGCCGAGACCTTCCATTTGCCGATCGTCTATCTCATGGACTGCCCCGGCTTCATGATCGGGCTCGATGCGGAGAAGGCGGGCACCATCCGCCATGGCGTTCGCGCCATGGCCGCGGTCAACCAGACCACGGTGCCCTGGTGCACGGTGATCCTGCGCAATGCCTTCGGCGTCGCCGGCGTGGTGCATCAGCCGGCCGACCGCTTCTCGATCCGCTACGCCTGGCCGTCGGCCTATTGGGGCTCGCTCCCACTGGAAGGCGGCATCGAAGCCGCCTACCGCGCGGACATCGACGCGGCCGAAGACAAGGCGGAGAAACTGAAAGAGATCGAGGACCGCCTTAACAAGCTGCGCTCGCCGTTCCGCTCCGCCGAAAAATTCTGGGTCGAAGAGATCATCGATCCCAGGAAGACGCGGTCGCTGCTGTGCGAGTTCGCGCGGCTGGCGGAGCCATTGCGAAAGCCAGGGCCGCCGGGGAATTTTTCGATCAGGCCGTAGCTTCAGCGGCCCCTGCGAGCCGCGGATGCCGACCTCAGCCCAATTGCGATTGGGCAAAATTGATCTAGCGCAACGCCACGCGTCCCATTGTCTGCAAGCGTCTCGTTTGGAACGAGGGAGAGACGTCATGACAAATGCGGGTAACGCGCTGCTTTGGACGGCTATATTTTTCTGTCTGTCGTTCGCTGCAATTTTTGTAGTCTGGTTTGCCGAGCGGTTGCGCGCGGGCTTCGTGAGGAAGCCGTAAAGCGCCCTGGGTTCGCGCCCTCGTCACCTGCTGACCGGACGGCGGATGCCTGCCGCCGGGCGGTGCCTTCGGCGTCGCCGGCATCTGTGCTCGCGCTTTGCCGTGGCAGCGATGACGTGACCTCAAAACAATAACGCGCTACGCTTCCCGGGCAAGAACAAGGGAAGCGCCAATCGTGTACGACTTCATTATCGTGGGCGGCGGCTCGGCGGGGTCCGTGCTGGCCCACCGGCTCTCGGCGAGGAGCGCCAACAAGGTCCTGCTCTGCGAGGCGGGACAGGACACACCGCCCGGAGACGAGCCGGCCGAGATCAGGGACAGCTATCCGGGGACGGCCTATTTCGATCCGCGCTTCCACTGGACCGAGCTCAAGGTCACGACCCAGATCGTCAGCCACAACAATCCGAACGAAGGACGTCCGCCCTTACGCAAATACGAGCAGGCACGCGTGCTTGGCGGCGGCTCCTCGATCAACGGCCAGATGGCCAACCGCGGCGCGCCGACCGACTACGACGAATGGGACGCGCGCGGCGCTGCGGGGTGGAGCTGGAACGATGTGCTGCCCTTCTTCAAGAAGGTCGAGCGCGACCTCGATTTCGACGGTCCCTACCACGGCAAGGACGGCCGGATCCCGGTCCGCCGAATCCCCAGGGAGCACTGGACGCGGCATTCGCAGGCGTTCGCGCAAGCCTTCCAGCAGGCCGGACATCAGTTCCTGCCCGACCAGAATGGCGAATTCGTCGACGGGTTTTTCCCGGTGACGCACTCGAACCAGGCCGAGCAACGCGTCTCGGCTGCCATGGGCTATCTCGATCGCGACACGCGCAAGCGCGCCAACCTCACGATCTCCACCAACACGCAAGTCAGGGAATTGCTGTTCGAAGGCACGCAATGCGTCGGCGTGAAGGCTGTGGTCGACGGGCGGGAGCAGGAATTCCGCGCCCGCGAGATCATTCTCTCCAGCGGCGCCATCCATTCGCCGGCGCATCTGTTGCGCGCTGGCATCGGTCCGGTCGGTCACCTCAAGGACATGGGCGTTCCCGTGCTGATGGGGCTGCAGGGCGTCGGCCAGCGCCTGATGGATCATCCCTCGATCTCGCTGTCGTCCTTTGTCCGCCGCGGCGCGCGGATGAACGAGCACACCAGGCGCCACATGCAGCTTGGCTTGCGTTACTCGTCCGGGCTCCAAGGCGTACCGAAAGGCGATATGTTCGTCGTCCTGCTCAGCAAATCGGCCTGGCACGCCGTCGGTGAGCAGATCGGATCGCTGCTGACATTCGTCAACAAGACCTATTCCGAGACCGGACAGGTCAAGCTTGCCTCGCGCGATCCGGTCGTCGAGCCGATCGTCGAGTTCAACCTGTTGTCCGACCGGCGCGACCTCGATCGGCTGATGAGCGGTTTCCGCAAGATGGCGGCCGTGCAGATGAGCGACGTTGTCAGGGCCGTGACGGACAAGCCGTTCCCGGCCTCCTATACCGACCGCGTGCGCAAGATCGGCGTGGTCAACACCAAAAACAGGATTCTCACCAGGATCGCCGCGGCCCTGATGGACGGACCGGCAGTGCTGCGCCACTACATGATCGACAATTTCGTGGTCGAGGGCTTCACCTTCGACGACGTCATCAACGACGACGAGGCGCTGGAAGCCTTCGTGCGCAAGGCGACCATCGGCGTGTGGCACGCCTCCTGCTCGTGCCGCATGGGCCGGGTTGACGATCCGATGGCGGTGGTCGATCCAGAGGGGCGCGTCAAAGGCGTGCAGGGCCTGCGCGTCGTCGATGCCTCGATCTTCCCGGTGGTGCCGTGCGCCAACACCAATTTTCCGGTCCTGATGTCGGCGGAGAAGATCGCAGCCGCGATCATGCAGTGAGCTGGCATGGCTTTTCGCGCCGGCGACTGCCTTGTCGATGCTGACCCTCCAGGACCGCTAGTCGGACCGCAATAGCTGAAATGGTGGGCGAGAAGGGTTCCGCGGCCGACGGTCTGGCGGACATGCGCCCGGGAGGCGGAACTTGGAACCCGGCTTGGGCGTTCTTTGCCAGATTTCGTCTTACGGCTGAGACAGGGCCGCTGATCGCGCGTCCCATCTCGGGGCCGGAGCGCATTTTCGGCGACGGAGCTTCACGGGGGTTCAATGATCAATTCATCGAGCCGGGCGCAAACCAGCGAGCCCGGAGAGTTGCCCAGGATTTCGACCGGCAGTGACGGTCTCGACGATATCCTCTACGGCGGGCTCGATCCCAATCGCATGTACCTCTACGAGGGCCGGCCCGGCTCGGGCAAGACCACAATGGCGCTGCAATTCCTTCTCGAGGGCGCCCGCTGCGGTGAACGCGTGCTCTATATCTCCTTGTCGGAAACCAAGCGTGAGTTGACGCTGGTTGCACAGCGGCACGGCTGGTCGCTGCAAGGCGTCGACATCTTCGAACTGGTGCCGCCGGAGACGACGCTCGATCCGGAGCGCGAGCTTACCGTCTTCCACCCCGCCGAAATGGAGCTGAGCGAAACCACGGGCCTGATATTCAAGGAGGTCGAACGGATCAATCCCGCGCGCGTGGTGCTGGACAGCCTGTCAGAGCTGCGCCTCCTTGCGCAGAATCCGCTGAGGTACCGGCGCCAGGTTCTGGCCCTGAAGCACTTTTTCACCAACCGCAATTGCACGGTCATTCTCCTCGACGATCTCTCGTCCTCCCAGGACGATCTGCAGCTCCATTCCATCGCGCATGGCGTGGTGATGCTCGAACAGCTCGCCATTGATTATGGCGCAGAGCGCCGGCGGCTTCGGGTGATCAAGATGCGCGGCATTCGATTTCGCGGCGGCTTCCACGATTTCACGATCGAAGCGGGAGGGGTGCGGATATTCCCCCGCCTGGTGGCAGCGGAACATCACACCTCGTTTATTGGTGAGTTGACGCCCAGCGGCAATGCGCAACTCGATCAACTCCTTGGAGGAGGGCTCGAGCGCGGCACCAGTGCGCTGCTCTTGGGCGCCGCCGGTGTCGGCAAGTCTTCTCTCGCGCTGACCTATGCGATCGCAGCGGCAGATCGCGGTGAGCATGCGGTGTTCTTTGCCTTCGATGAAGGTCGCGGTACGGTGGAGGCCCGGGCTCGAACGCTGGGCCTGCCCCTTGAAAGCCATCTGCAATCGGGACTCATCCGATTTAAGCAAATCGATCCCGCCGAGATGTCGCCCGGCGAATTCGCCGCCAATGTGCGCAACAGCGTCGAAAAGGATAACGCCCGAATTGTTATCATCGACAGTCTGAACGGCTACCTCAACGCAATGCCGGATGAGCGATTTCTCATCCTCCAGATGCACGAGCTGCTGAGCTATCTCGGGCAGAAAGGCGTGCTGACCGTCCTGATCCTCGCTCAGCATGGGCTGGTCGGTCCGATGGAGACGGCTCTCGATATCAGCTATTTGAGCGATGCCGTGCTCATGCTGCGCTATTTCGAAGTCGGCGGAGCGGTGCGGCGGGCCCTCTCGGTCGTGAAGAAGCGCAGCGGCAATCATGAAAATTCCATCCGCGAGTTTCGTCTTGGCAGTGCCGGCATCACGGTAGGTCCTCCGCTGAGCGGGTTCAGCGGCATCTTTTCCGGGAATCCACGTTACTCGGGCACGGAGATGCCGGAAGGGCTGTCGGAATGAGCGCCGACCGCGATCATTGCGTCCTCGTGTTTGCTCCGATCGGCCGCGATGGACCGGCATCGGTCGAGCTTTTCCGTAATTCGAATCTCCTGGCAATCAATTGTCGTGGTCTGCCTGAACTGGTCAGCGAGATGTCGGCGGGCGTGGGCGCGGTGCTTCTCGCCGAGGAGGGCCTGTTCGGAAAGGATACCCAGCCGCTGGCACATTGGATCGAGCGGCAGCCGCCCTGGTCCGACCTGCCCTTTGTCATTCTCACCAGCCACCGCGAGCAGCCGGCGGTGGTTGCCTGGCGCCGCAGCATCGTCGAGACGCTCCGCAACGTGTCGCTGCTCGAGCGCCCGGTTCAGCCGATCACGCTGACGAGCGCAATTCAATCCGCAATGCGGGCCCGCCGGCGGCAATATGAAATTCGAACCTTGCTGCAGGCGCGCGAGCGGACGGCCCAGGAGCTCGAGAAGCTCGTGGTCGAGCGCACCCGTGCCCTCGAGGAGGCCAACAAGCATCTGCGGGCCGAAATGGAAGAGCGCGCCCGCGTCGAGGAGACCCTCCGTCAGGCCCAGAAGATCGAAGCCATCGGACAATTGACCGGCGGAGTAGCTCACGACTTCAATAATCTGCTGATGGTGATCTCCGGCGGATTGGACATGCTCGACCGGCAGACAGATCCTGATCGGCGGCGTCGTCTGTTGGAAGGAATGGTTCAGGCGGCGCAGCGTGGTGCGGGCCTGACCAGGCAGCTTCTGGCTTTTTCACGGCGGCAGAAGCTCCGGCCCGAGGCCGTCGACATCCCAGCGCAGATCGGCGGCATGCGCGAATTGCTCGATCGGAGCCTGAGAGGCGACGTTCACGTCGAGTTCGATTTTCCAGAGGGGCTTTGGCCGGTTGAGGTCGATCCGGGGGAGCTCGAACTGGTCATTCTCAATCTGGCGGTCAACGCCCGCGATGCGATGCCGAACGGTGGCACGATCGTTGTCCGCGGCGAGAACTTGGCCGGCCTGGCCGAGGACGAGATCGCGGGCGATTACGTTCGCCTGTCCGTGGTCGACAGGGGCGTTGGAATGAGCCCCGAGATCCTGGCGCGGGTCTTCGAACCGTTCTTCACGACCAAGGACGTCGGTAAAGGCTCAGGCCTGGGGCTTGCTCAGGTCCACGGATTTGCGACGCAGTCACGCGGAATGGTTCGAATAAAATCGATCGTCGACGAGGGCACCAGCATTGAGCTCTATTTGCCGCGATCCAGGAATGTCCCCTCGGGTGAACGGCATCTCATCGACCTGAACAGGGCGCGTCCCAAGAGGGCTAATCATGGCCGGGTTCTTCTCGTCGAAGACGACGACGAGGTCGCCGCGCTGGTCAGCGAGATGCTTGCGCAGCTCGGTTACCAGGTCACGCGCGCGGCCAGTGCCGCGGCGGCTCTCGGTGCCCTAGCGGACGGCCGCTCCGTCGATCTGGTGTTTTCCGATATCATGATGCCGGGCGGCATGAACGGTGTCGAACTCGCGTCCGAGATCAAGAGAAGGCGAAGCGACATCCCGGTCCTGCTGACGAGCGGATACGCCGAAGCCGCGGTTCACGACGCCGAAATGGCCGGCATCCGGATCCTGTCGAAGCCCTACCACATCGACGAGCTCGCCGCAGCGCTCAGCGCTGCAAAGTTGGACTTTGCGACAACCGCAGGATCTGCCTTAGCGAAGACTCGGGGCTGACCATTCGCGCGACAATCAACGGCGGGGCTAAGGCTTGCGGGCGCCCCTCCGCAATTGTGCGCTCGGCCATCGTGCCGCGGCGTACAACAATGCGACGCACGAATGCAACGCGGTCGCCTCTCGGTTGCGAAGACACGCATTCGTTCTCTGCGAGTTAGACATTTCCGCCGCTACGCTTGGGCTGTGATGATTGCCAAAATCGGCCCGCAAATGCAGCCACTTTCAGTCGCTATTTGAGACCATTTCAGCCAAACTGTTATTGGTTTCTTTGCAGGGGCAGGGACCTTCAGCTAGGAGCCCTGCAATGTTCAAGTCGGTTCTTTCCGCGTGTCTCGTCGTTGCCTTTAGTTTCGTCGCTTCTGAAGCACGGCCCTATCGCATTCATCAAGCAGCCGAATGCAACGTCACGATGCCCTGCGACTTCTCGTATTCGCAAACGCGCCGTGAGAGGACTTCCAGGTCGTTCCTAACTCCCAGGTCCTCACTCCAATCCTATCGCGCGACGCAACTGACAGCGGCCGACGCAGGCGGCGCCGCGACGGCGAGCCTCTCGGGCGGTCGCATCGTCGGTAGTCGTCCCGCAGGTTGCCCTTCCTCCTTCTGCGGCTGCGGGGCTGCTCTGCGCGTGTTCGGCCGTATCGTGCCGGAATTGAATCTTGCGTCGAACTGGCTGCGCTTCCCGCGGACATCACCCGCACCGGGAATGGTCGCAGCCCGACACGGACATGTGTTCGTCCTCGAGCAACACCTAAGCGGGGATACCTGGCTGGCTTACGACGCCAACTCGGGCGGACACGCGACGCGAATGCATGCGCGTTCATTGCGTGGCTACACGATCGTCAACCCGCGCGGCGGTTCGGTCGCTTGAGACGCCGGGCGACAGGTGCGTCACGAGACCTGGTGCGCCATCGCGCGAAACACCTTGTCAACCCCGCACTGAAGTAATATTCGTATTTACAGAAGTTCGGATAAGGCGTAGTTTGCGCGCATCCCAGCCTGCTACAAGGGCGTTTCGCGATCGTCACGAGACGTGGGCCGGGAGGCGGTGGCCGCGACTGCGTCGACGCGCTGGGCAGGCTGCAGGGCGGGTTTTCCCGTGAGCAGCTGCACACGCGGTACGACACGGCGCTGACAGCCTCCTCGTTCGGTCTCGATGGCGAGCGCACGCCAGGCATCGAGGACAGGGGCGGGGAGGTGCGCGGACGGCAAAATCGTGTGGTCCTGACGCCCGGGGTCTGTGCGTCAAGTCTTGTGGTGATGCTCTGCCCAACCGGGTCAGCACATCAGCCATCCGCAAGGCGACGGGGGCAATAGTGCATCGCTCCCCGGGGAGAGCGCGTCATAAGCCGTAAAACCATTCGCGCAGGGAAGGCCGGTTGCCGGCGTCACCTGTCGTCCACCCCGTGCGCGTCTTGCTCGCACACGGGACTACGGGTGCCAGCCGGCGCCCGGCCTTCCCTGCGCCCTTTCTTTCGAGAGGGTGCTAAGACTAGAGCAAAGCTCGGGCAAAATGAGCCGCGAGAATGCGAAAGTGTGCCTGCAAGCCGGGAACGGGAATTGGGTGATCGCGACGGGACGATAGAGCTACGCGCTCTCCGTCTCCCGGTGCACGTCGTGCACCACGAGGCCCATGCCTTCGTCGGGCATCTTGATCCAGTCGCGGCGCTTGAGGGTGCGCTTGGTGTCTTCGTAGCCGGAGGTCCAGTGCTCGCGCATCGAGGTGCCCGAGAATTCGTGGTCCTTGGCGTCGCCCTCATAGGCCTTCTGCTGGTAGATCAGATGCAGGATCGCGATCTCAGGCATGTGGCGCAGGCTCGACTTGAGTTTGCGCTCCTCCTCGGAGAGCTGCTCGTCGGGCAGCTTGGCCAAGGCCTTGTAGAGCAGGACCTTGAGGTTGTGGGTGCGGCGGTAGACGTCGGTGTTGTGGCGGGTGCGCGAGGAATACATGATGTCCTTGTGGCGGGCCATCACGTCCTGGATCGAGCGCGGCAGCACGCCGCGTGCGCTGAACAGGTCGACCTGGAACACCAGCGAATTGAGCGCGTCTTCCTGGTCGAGCAGGTGCTGAAGCGGCGTGTTGGAGACGATGCCGCCGTCCCAGAAATGATCGGTGCCGATCCGCACCATCGGCAGTGCCGGCGGCAGGGCGCCGGAAGCCATGATGTGCTCCGGCTCGATCTCGTCGTGGGAATTGTCGAAATAGATGAAATTGCCGGAGAGCACGTTCACGGCGCCCACCGCGAAGCGAACCTTCTTCTCGTTGATGAGGTCGAAGTCGACGAGCTCGAGCAGGCTCTCTTTCAGCGGCATCGTGTCGTAATAGCTGGTGGCGGTCCGGGCGCCGACCGGGCTCAGCCAGGGATTGACCTGATGCGGGCTGAAGAAGCCCGGTTGGCCCATCGCCGACGTCATCCACGCGCTGGTGAGATTGCGCCACTGGCGGAAGATGTCTCCGTCAGGCGTGTAGTGCCAGATCTTGCGGTTGGTGATGCGCTCCCAGAAGATGCGCAGCGCCTCGAGCCGCTTCTCCGGCTTGTTGCCCGCGATGATGGCGGAGTTGATCGCGCCGATCGAGACGCCACAGACCCAGTCGGGCTCGATGCCGGCCTCGTGCAGCGCCTGGTAGACGCCGGCCTGGTACGCGCCGAGCGCGCCGCCACCTTGCAGCACCAGCGCAACGCGGTCGCAGCGCTCGGGCCGCCAGCCTCGTGCGGGAGGCTGATGCGTCTGATGAGCCGGTTGCGACGTTCGGGCGTCCATGGTGTGCCTCCTGGCAAGCATGGAGATCATGCTTCAATGACAGAGGCCAAACGATTGCGTCGGGCGGTGACGGCGTGATGACATTCTGGCGCCGATGCATCGCTTGCATGCACCATGACCGCCTTGGGAATGGCTGCGGTCGTGCGGCTGACGGAAATCCTTCACATCGAAGTCAATGACGGCGGCTAGCAATCTGCATCGCCGCCTGACGCTGCCGGGCGGGCATCACGTGAGCGCCACTAGAGGAGACCAGCGATGCGCAGGGAAGAGCTGCTGAGACTTCCGTCCATGCCGGCGGCCGGGCCGAGCTATCCGGCCGGGCCCTATCGCTTTGTTGACCGCGAATTCCTCGTCATCACCTACGAGACCGATCCGAACCTGATCCGCGCCGGCTTGCCGGAGCCGCTGGAGCCGATTGACCAGCCGGTCGTGCACTACGAATGGATCAGAATGCCGGACTCCTCCGGCTTCGGCAGCTACACCGAGTCCGGCCTCGTCATCCCCGCGCGCTTGCACGGCGAGGAGGTCAACTTCGTCTCGCAGATGTATCTGGACGATGATCCGCCGATCGCCGCCGGCCGCGAGATATGGGGCTTTCCCAAGAAATACGCTCATCCCAAACTCGAGATCGTCAAAGACACGCTGACGGGCACGCTGGAATATGCCGGCCAACTCGTCGCCATGGGCACGATGGGCTACAAGCACGAGAGCATGGCCGGCAACGGCGATCTGACCCGGGCGACGCTGTCGAAAACGCAGATCAATCTGAAGATGATCCCCGGCGTCGACGGCCGCCTCGAGATCTGCCAACTGGTCGCGATCAACCTCATCGACATCGTGCCGAAGGGCTCCTGGATGGGGCCCGGCCGGCTGCATCTGGTGCCGCATGTCAATGCGCCCGTCGCCGATTTCCCGGTCCGCCGCTGCCTCGGCGCGCATCATTACATCGCCGACCTGACGCTGCCGTTCGGCCGCGTCGTGCACGACTACATCAGGGAAGCCGAGTTGGCCACTACCGGGCTGGCCGCCGAGTAGGGCGTCATCATCAAACTGTAACAATGCCGTAATTGAGTACCCGCGAAGGTCCGGAAGATGCCGTCAGCCATCTTCCGGAGCGGGGCATTCGTTGACGGTGGGAGTTGGTATGGCCGAGCCGGCTAAGCTTGTCAGCGCGATATCGGATTCCGTGCCTTGCATTCCCGGCCTGGTGTGGGCATTCCGCCTCCACAGCGACGGCGGCGCCGAGGCGCTGCCGATCGACCAGCCGATCGAGTTCAGTCATGACGGCCGGCTCTGGCTGCATTTCAACCTCACGGACACGCGCGCACGGCCGTGGATCGCCGCGTCACAGCTGCCGCCGCTCGCGCGCGAGCTCTTGCTGTCCAACGACACCTTCCAGCAGCTTCACGTCATCGACCACTGCGTCTACGGCGTGTTCTCCGACCTCGTGCGCGACATCGGCAGCGCGACGGAGGAGACCGCGTTCCTGCGCTTCGCCATGACCGAGCGGCTCCTGATCAGCGGCCGCCATCAGGCGCTGTGCTCGGCGGATGCGACACGCCGGGTGCTCGAAGGCGGCTACCGCGTCGACAACGTCGCCCATCTCCTCGAAAAGATCGTCGATGAGGTCGCCGACACGCTTGATAGGATGGCCGATAAGCTCGGTCAGGAGATCGACGAGATCGAGGAGCGGATTCTGGCCGACGAGGCCAAGCCGGAGATGCGCCGCAATCTTGGCCGGCTGCGCCGGACCTGCGTCAGGCTGCATCGCCAGCTCACCGGCCTGCGTACGCTGTTCCATCGCCTCGACCAGAAGAACACCGACCACCTTTCGCCGGACCTGCGTATCCAGGCCGGCAAGCTGGCGCAGCGGCTGGACGGCCTCGACCACGACATCGTGGAGCTGCGCGAACGCAGCCGCCTGCTCGAGGAGGAGCTGCGCTTCAAGAACGAGGAGCAAAGCAACAACCACCTCCACACGCTCTCGATCGTGACCTCGCTGCTGCTTCCGCCGACGCTGATCACCGGCATTTTCGGCATGAACACCAAGGGCCTGCCTCTGACCGAGGTCGAGAGTGGATTTTTCTGGGCGGCTCTCCTGATGGCCTCGTCAGTCGGCGCGGCCTATCTCTTCATGCGGCGTACCGGTATCTTCAAGTAAAGCACGCCGGTCGGTATCAGCCGTGATCGGGACCGCACATCTATTTCCGCTGCGAAATGCGGCCGCGATTGTGCTGGCCTGGACGATCGCGAGCACCAGCGCGCTGGCCGGCGCCAAGGACGAGAACGCGGCGGAGTGGCTAGCTCCAAAATGGTTCAACGAGTGGCATGACGGCCTCGCCAACAAGGGCCTGAATTTCGGCGCCGCCTACATCGCCGACAACATTGGCAATTTGTCCGGCGGCGTTAGGCGCGGCGCTATCCATTTCGGCCGGCTCGATCTTTCGGTCGATGCCGATCTCGACAAGCTGGTCGGCTGGAGCGGCGGCCGCTTCTACGCCAACGCGTTCGTGATCTACGGGCGAGGCCTCAGTCGCAACTGCATCATGAATCTCGCGACCATCAGCGAGATCGAGGCGTTGCCGGACCAGCGGCTCTACAATGCCTATTTCGAGCAGAGCTTCTTCAACGACCGCTTGAACATCAGGGCCGGCCAGCAGGCCGCCGATGTCGAGTTTTTCGACAGCCAGACCGACGATCTCTTCATCAACGGCACCTTCGGCTGGCCCGCGATCAAGGCCTCGAACCTCCCGGCCGGCGGCCCGGCGCCGCCGATCGCGGTCCCCGGCATTCGCATCAAGGCCGCGCTGTCGGACCAGGTCACCCTGTTCGGCGCAGTGTTCAATGGCGATCCGTCAGGCCCGGGCAATCAGGATCCGCAGCTGCGCGACCATCATGGTCTTGCCTTCCGCGTCAACGACCCGCCTTGGGTGATCGGGCAGGTCCGCTTCAACTACGACCTCGATATCGGCGGCCGTTCGCTCGCCGGCAATTTTACGCCGGGCGCCTGGAAGCATTATGGCTCGTTCGACAGTCAGCGCTTCGCCACGGATGGGCGGTCGATCGCCGATCCCGACGGCAGCGGCATTCCGGCAAAGCTTCGCGGCAATTACGGTATCTTCGCGGTGATCGAGCAGGTGCTGTACCGGCCGCCGGAGGTCAGGGAGAGCACCACTTCGGCCTCGATCCCGGGTGTCACCGCGTTCGGCCGCATCGCCTACAGCCCGCCGGACCGCAACCTGATCGATCTCTATCTCGACGGCGGCATCGGCTTTGTCGGCTTCGTATCCGGTCGTCCGCTCGATCGCGTCGGCGTGGCGGCGGCCTACATGCGCATCTCGAACTCCGCGCGCAACCTCGACGTCGATACCCAATTCTTCACGGGCATCCAGAGCCCAGTGCGCAGCAACGAGACCCTGATCGAGATGATCTATGAGGCGCACATCAAGCCGGGCTGGCTGATCGCGCCGTACTTCCAATATGTGTTCCGTCCCTCGGGCGGCATCCCGAATCCGGACGACCCGAGCGGTGTTGCGCGGATTGGTGACGCCGCGGTCTTCGGCGTCACCACCACGATCAGGTACTAAGCCATCGCGGCTTGCGGCTTTGGCTTCGGTTGTCGCGAGAGCGTCAGCACGATCAGCGAGGCGAACACGCAGAGCGCGCCGGCGATGAAGAAGGCGGGCAGGTAGCTCTGATAGACCGTCCGCGAGAAACCGGCCCCGAAGGCGGCGGTGCCTGCACCGAGCTGGTGGCCGGCAAAGATCCAGCCGAACACCAGATTGGCGCGCTCGGGCCCAAATTTCTGCGCGGTGAGGCGCACCGTGGGCGGTACGGTTGCGATCCAGTCGAGCCCATAGAACATCGCGAAGATCGAGAGCCCATAGAACGAGAAATCGCTGAAGGGGAGGAAGATCAGCGAGAGCCCGCGCAGGCCGTAATACCAGAACAGCAAATAGCGGTTGTCGTAGCGGTCCGACAGCCAGCCCGACATGATGGTGCCGAAGAAGTCGAAGATGCCCATCGCGGCCAGCAAGCCCGCGGCCTGCACCTGCGGGATGCCGAAATCGAGGCACATCGGAATCAGATGCACCTGCACCAGGCCATTGGTGGATGCACCGCAGACGAAGAACGTCGCAAACAGGACCCAGAACGCGCTGCTCTTCGAGGCGTCGCGCAGCGTGCCGAGTGCAACGCCGGTGATCGAGCCATGGCTGACGGGCGGCGCGGGCAGGGGTGTGGTGCCTTCGTCGCCAAACGGGCGCAGGCCCAGATCGCTCGGACGGTCGCGCATCGCGAGCAGGACCGCCAGGGCAGAAACACCGAGCGCGATGCAAACAAAACCGAGCGCAAGCCGCCAGCCGAAACGTTCGGTCAGGCTTGCCAGCAGCGGCAGGAACACGAGCTGACCGGTGGCGACGCTCGCGGTCATGATGCCGACGACGAGGCCGCGCCGCGCCGCGAACCAGCGCGTCGCGATGGTGGCGCCCAGCACCAGCGCAGTCATGCCGGTGCCGATCCCGATCACGACGCCCCACAGCGCGACGAGCTGCCAGACCTCTGTCATGCCGAGCGAGAGCACCAGCGCCGAGACCACGATGAGCTGTGCGGTCAGGGTGACGTTGCGCAGGCCGTAGCGGTTGAGCAGGGCAGCCGCGAACGGCGCCATCAGTCCGAACAGGATGAAGCGGATCGACAGCGCCGAGGAGATCTCCGCCGTGCTCCAGCCGAACTCTTTCTGAAGCGGAACGATGAACACGCCGGGCGCGCCGACCGTGCCGGCGCTGATCAGCGCGGTGAGGAAGGTCACGCCGACCATCACCCAGCCGTAGTGGATATTGCGGCGGCCGAGCGTTGCCGCGAGCCAGTTCGAGATCATTGGGCCTCAATCTTGATGGGCAGGATTTGAAACACCTGCGCGAGTTTGCAGGATGGCACGGGACCCGTCTGTCTGAAATGACGGAGTTCCCTCATTTCCGGACTTTCACGTCAGTGCGTCAGGCGCTCCACCGCGATCGCGGTGGCTTCGCCGCCGCCGATGCAGAGCGCCGCCACGCCGCGCTTGAGGTTTCGCGCCTCGAGCGCATGCAGCAGCGTCACGATCAGCCGTGCGCCGGTGGCGCCGATGGGATGGCCGAGCGCGCAGGCGCCGCCGTTGATGTTGAGCTTGTCGCGGGGAATGCCGAGATCGCGCTGGGCCGCCATCGCCACCACGGCGAAGGCTTCGTTGATCTCGAACAGATCGACATCGCCGGCGCTCCAGCCGATCTTGTCGAGCAGCTTGCGGATCGCCGGGATCGGCGCCGTGGTGAACCATTGCGGCTCCTGGCTGTGGGTGGCGTGGCCCTTGATCTCGGCGAGAGCCGGCAGGCCGCTGCGATCGGCGAGCGAGCGCTTCGTCAGCACCAGCGCGGCGGCGCCGTCGGCGTTGGCGGAGGAGGCCGCCGGCGTGATGGTGCCGTTGGCGCGGAACGCCGGCTTTAGCCCCGGGATCTTTGCGGGATCGACCTTCAGCGGATGCTCGTCATTGGCAACGATGCGGGGACCTGCCTTCTCGCTCAGCGTGATCGGCGCAATCTCGGCCTTGAACGCGCCGCCCTCGACCGCCTTGCGCGCGCGGCCCAATGTTTCCATCGCATAGGCGTCCTGGTCCTTGCGGGTGAACTGATAGGCTTCGGCGGTAGCCTCGCCGAAATCGCCCATGGAGCGGCCGGTCTCGTAGGCGTCTTCGAGGCCGTCCATCATCATGTGGTCGATGATGCGGTCGTGGCCGGCGCGGTAGCCGCCGCGCGCCTTGGCGAGCAGATACGGCGCATTGCTCATGCTTTCCATGCCGCCGGAGACGACGATCTCGGCCGAGCCGGCGCGAATGATGTCGTGCGCCAGCATGGTCGCTTTCATGCCGGAGCCGCAGACCTTGTTGACGGTGGTGGCCCCGGTGGCGTCGGGCAAGCCGGCGGCACGCGCAGCCTGGCGCGCCGGGGCCTGGCCTTGGCCCGCGGGAAGGACGCAGCCCATGAAGACCTCGTCGACCTTCTCCGGCGCAAGCTTGGCACGCTCGAGTGCCGCGCCGATCACGTGCGATCCGAGCTTGTGCGCGGGGAGCGGCGACAGCTCGCCCATGAAGCGGCCGAGCGGGCTACGGACGGCGGAGACGATGACGACGGGATCGGCGGCTTCGGCCATGGTGGAGACTCCCTATGATGTCGGGTATGTAAGATTATGATCATCATATGATGCGGCGCAAAAAATGCAACCGCGTCCGGCATGAGAAATTGTCGTGGCTCAGATGAGATTTGCTCGTTCGATCGGACGAGGTTGTCCCACAACTTGCTGTCATGCCCCGCGCAGGCGGGCGATCCAGTACGCCGAGGCAGTTGTGACTGAACCGATGGCGCGCGGCGTACTGGATGCCCCGCCTTCGCGGGGCATGACATCGTTGCTGATGGCCCTACCGCTTCCGATTCACGAACGCGCCCATCAGTCGCGTCGGCTCGTCCGTCAGGAACGACTCGCCGAACACCTTGACGCTCAAATTCACCGATTCCGTCAGCGGCAGCTCCTCCCATTGTCGCAGTAGTGCTTTCTGCGAGCGCAGCGCCTCGGGGCCGCATTCGAGAAGGGCCTTCACGAGGTGCTCGACCTCGGCATCGAGCCCGCCCTCCGGCGCGACCTTGTCGACCAGTCCCCACGCCAGAGCCGTCGCCGCGTCGATGTTCTCAGCGGTCATCACCAGCCAGCGCGCGCGGGCCCAGCCGATCAGACGCGGCAGCAGCGCGGCATGGATCACTGAGGGAATGCCGACGCGCACCTCCGGCATGCCGAAATGCGCATCATGGGCTGCGATCCGGAAATCGCAGGCGGCAGCGACTTCGAGCCCGCCGCCGAGGCACCAGCCGGGCATGCGCGCGATCATGGGAGCCGGGAAGGCGCGCACGGCCTCGCAGAGGTCGCGCAGGCGGCTGATGAAGGCTTCGGCGGACTTCTGGTCGAGCCTGGCCATCTCCTTGATGTCGGCGCCGCCGATCATGCTCTTCTCGCTCTGGCCGCGCAGCACCGCAACCCGGATGCTGCGGTCGGACGAGAGCTGCTGCAAGCCTTCGCGCACCGCATCGGTGACGGGCGAGCCCAAGATGTTCAGCGAGCCGGCGTTGCAGATCGTGACATGAACCACGCCGCGCGCATCGCGCGTCGCGCCGCAGTGGTGGTTGAGCATTTCCATGAGGGGATCTCTGGGTTTCGTGGACGTGCGAATACGCCGGTCGGATCACACTTCCGGGCCGAAACGCATGCTTGTCAAGCGGGCGGGAGGGAGTTGCCAGCGCGAAGTCCGCAGCATAGTATGATGAAAATCATACAAAGAGGCCGCGATGACCAACGTCGATCAACTCGACCTGTTTTCGCCCGCGCAGCGGCGCGAGCGTGTGGTGGAGTGGCAGGTGCCTGCGCCGGTTGCGAAAGTGGCGATGGGCCTGTCAGGCATGGATGCGATGCTGGGCATCCGCGACGGAAGGCTGCCGCCGCCACCCTTTGCCAAGTTGATCGGCTTCGTCATGGCCGTGGTCGAGCCGGGCCGGATCGTCATGGAACTCGAGCCGCGCGAGGATCTCGAAAACACCATCGGGCTCCTGCACGGAGCCACAGCCGCCGCGCTGATCGACACCGCCATGGGGTGTGCGATCTCGACCCGGCTGGAGCCCGGGCAGGGCTCCGTCACCCTCGATCTAAAAATGACCTTCCTGCGTCCGCTTTCGGTTCGGTCGGGGCTGATCGCCGCCGAAGGCAAGGTGATCAAGCTGGGACGCCAGACCAGCTACGCCGAGGGCTTCGTCCGCGACGGTAAGGGGGCGCTTGCGGTGCACGCAACGGCGACCTTTTCCATGATCGGCAACAATTTTACCGGGAATTAATGCGCCGTCCGACCGATATCCGTGTTATTAGATGACCTCCGACATTCAATGAGATCCGCATGCGCTATTCCCGGGAACACAAGCAGGAAACCCACGACCGCATCGTGAAGAAGGCTTCCGTGCGGCTGCGCGAAAAGGGTGCCCACGGCATCGGTGTCGCCGACCTCATGAAGGAGGCGGGCCTGACCCATGGCGGCTTCTATGCCCATTTCAATTCCCGCGAGGCGCTGGTGATCGAGGCGTTCGACTACGCCATGGATCGCTCGATGGAGCACTGGCGCAAGCAGTCCGATCAGGTCGCGCCGGAGAAGCAGCTCAATCAGATCGTCGAGACCTATCTCTCCACGGTGCATCGCGACAACCCCGGTCACGGCTGCTCGATCCCCGCGCTCGGCGCCGAGATCGCCCGGGAGAGCCCGAAGACGCGAAAGGCCTTTGCCGGCAAGCTCGACGAAATGATCGAGATGATCACGGACTTCATCCCGAATCTGCCGCGCAAGGCTGCGCGCAAGCAGGCGATCGCGACCCTGGCGACCATGGCCGGCACCATGTTGCTGGCGCGCATCGCCGGGTCGAGCGAGCTGTCGGACGAGGTGCTGAAGACTGGCAAGGACAGTGCGCTGGACGGCGCGCGGCGTGAGCCGAAGGCTGCTGCGGTTGCGAAGAAGCCGAAGCAGAGTTAGGCCGAGGTGCCGTTGAATGTGTAGGGTGGGTTAGCCGAAGGCGTAACCCACCCTACGAAGTCCGCCCCGCAAACAACGTCCGCTCGCGCTCCACAATCTCGGAAATATAATCCGCCACCGCGCGGATCCGCGCCAGGTCCTTGCTGTCGGCGTGCATCAGCATCCAAAAGGTGCGGGTGATCGAGACCTCTTCCGCCAGCACCGCAATCAGCTTCGGATAGTCGGCCGCCATGAAGTGCGGCAGCACCGCAATACCGAAACCGGCGAGCGTGGCGTTGAGTTGCGCGATCAGATTGGCGCTACGCAAGCGTGCGGAGATCTTGGTCGACACCTGCGGCAGATAGTCGAGCTCGGGCGTGAACAACAGCTCCTCGATATAGCCGACGAAGCGATGCTGCGGCAGGACCTCGCGCGAGGTGATTTTCGGGAAGCGGTCGAGATAGGCGGGCGCGGCATAGAGTCCGAGGCGGTAGTCGAGCAGCTTGCGGCCGACGATGCGGCCTTCCTTCGGCATGGTCAGGCTGATGGCGATATCGGCCTCGCGCTTGGAGAGGCTGAACAGCCGTGCGGTCGCGACCAGCTGCAAATCGAGGTCGGGATACCGGTCGGCGAACTGAGCGAGCCGCGGCGCCAGGAAGGCGGTCCCGAAGCCGTCGGGGGCGCCGATCCGCACCGTGCCGGTCAGCCGCGCCACCGAGCCACCGACCTGCTCCTGGTTGGCGACGATGGTCGATTCCATGGCTTCCGCGCTGTCGGCGACGCGCTGGCCCGACTCTGTCAGCAAGTAGCCGGTCTTGCGCCGGTCAAACAGCTTGGCCGAGAGGTGCTTTTCTAGCCGGTCCACGCGGCGGATCACGGTAGCATGGTCCACGCCGAGCTGCTTTGCCGCAGCCGAAACCGAGCCGCCCCGCACGATGGCCAGCACGAAGCGGAAGTCATCCCAGTCGATAGCGCCTTGATCCAGCATTTTCGCACATCTATGGTGCATTATCTCAGACTTGAATCCTATAAAATGCAGGTCGATAGGATTTGTCAAAGCGTTCAAGCTCGCCTTAAGGAGACCGTTCCATGCGTTCAGTCGGACATTTCATTGGTGGCAAGGAGGTCAAGGGCACCTCGGGCCGCACCGCCGACGTTTTCGAGCCGATGACCGGTGACGTCCAGGCCAAGGTGGCGCTGGCGTCCAAGGCCGAGGTCCGCGCCGCCGTGGAAAACGCCCGCGCTGCTCAGCCGGAATGGGCTGCGACCAACCCGCAGCGCCGCGCCCGCGTCATGATGAAGTTCGTTGAGCTGGTGCAGCGCGACTACGACAAACTGGCCGAACTGCTCGCCCGCGAGCATGGCAAGACCGTTCCTGACGCCAAGGGCGACATCCAGCGCGGCCTCGAAGTGGCGGAATTCGCCTGCGGCATCCCGCATCTGATGAAGGGCGAATACACCGAAGGCGCCGGCCCCGGCATCGACATCTACTCGATGCGCCAGGCGCTCGGTGTCGTCGCCGGCATCACGCCATTCAATTTTCCGGCGATGATCCCGATGTGGAAGTTCGCGCCTGCGATTGCCTGCGGCAACGCCTTCATCCTGAAGCCGTCGGAGCGCGATCCCGGCGTGCCGATGATGCTCGCGGAACTGATGATCGAGGCGGGCCTGCCGGCCGGCATCCTCAATGTCGTCAACGGCGACAAGGAAGCGGTCGACGCCATCCTCGACGATCCCGATATCAAGGCCGTCGGCTTCGTCGGCTCCACGCCGATCGCGCAATACATCTACGAACGCGCCGCCCAGACCGGGAAGCGCTGCCAGTGTTTTGGCGGGGCCAAGAACCACGCCATCATCATGCCCGACGCCGACATGGACCAGGCGGTCGACGCACTGATCGGCGCCGGTTACGGTTCGGCCGGCGAACGCTGCATGGCCGTGTCCGTCGCGGTCCCCGTCGGCAAGTCCACTGCCGACCGCTTGATGGAAAAGCTGGTCCCGCGCGTCGAGTCGCTCAAGATCGGCACCTCGATCGATCCTTCCGCCGATTACGGTCCGCTGGTGACGCGCGAGGCGGTCGAGAAGGTCAAGGGCTATATCGACATCGGCATCAAGGAAGGCGCGACGCTCGCGGTCGACGGCCGCGGCTTCAAGATGCAGGGCTACGAGAATGGCTTCTATCTCGGCGGTTCGCTGTTCGACAACGTCACCAAGGACATGCGGATCTACAAGGAAGAGATTTTTGGCCCCGTGCTCTCCGTCGTGCGCGCGCATGACTACAAGGAAGCGCTGGCGCTGCCGTCGGAGCATGATTACGGCAACGGCGTTGCGATCTTCACCCGCGACGGCGATGCCGCGCGCGACTTCGCGGCCAAGGTCAATGTCGGCATGGTCGGCATCAACGTGCCGATCCCGGTGCCGATCGCCTATTACACCTTCGGCGGCTGGAAGAAGTCCGGCTTCGGCGATCTCAACCAGCACGGTCCGGATTCGGTCCGCTTCTACACCAAGACCAAGACGGTGACCTCGCGCTGGCCGTCCGGTGTCAAGGAAGGCGCGGAGTTCTCGATCCCGCTGATGAAGTAAGGCTGTAGCCCAGCCCGTCATTGCGAGCGTAGCGAAGCAATCCAGACTTTCTCCTCGGACACATTGGATTGCTTCGTCGCTTCGCTCCTCGCAATGACGAGAACAGTGAGCAGCCCATCATGCAGTTCGCTCTGAACGAGGATCAGATCGCGGTTCGCGACATGGCATTGGCGTTTGCGGCGGAAAAGATCGCGCCGTTCGCGCTGCGCTGGGACGAGGAGAAGCATTTTCCCGTCGAAGTGATGCGCGAGGCAGCAGCGCTTGGCATGGGCGGCATCTATATCCGCGACGATGTCGGCGGCTCCGCGATGTCGCGGTTCGAGGCGGCGCTGATCTTCGAGGCGCTGGCGACGGGCTGTCCGACCACCTCGGCCTTCATCTCCATCCATAACATGGCGTCCTGGATGATCGATGCCTACGGCAGCGACACCCAGCGCCACAAATGGTTGCCCAAGCTCTGCACCATGGAGCTGATCGCGAGCTACTGCCTGACCGAGCCGGGCGCCGGCTCGGACGCGGCAGCGCTCCGCACCCGTGCCGTGCGCGACGGCGATCATTACGTCCTCAACGGCCAGAAACAGTTCATCTCCGGCGCTGGCGGCACCGATCTGCTGGTCGCGATGGTGCGCACCGGCGGCGATGGCCCCGGCGGCATCTCGACGCTGGTGATCGACGGCAAGACGCCGGGCGTCTCGTTCGGCGCCAACGAGCGCAAGATGGGCTGGAACGCGCAGCCGACCCGCGCCGTGATCTTCGAGAACGCCCGCGTGCCGGTCGCCAATCGCTTGAGCGAGGAGGGTGTCGGCTTCAAGATCGCGATGGCCGGCCTCGACGGCGGCCGTCTGAACATCACGGCCTGCTCGCTCGGCGGCGCGCAGACCGCGCTGGACAAGGCGCGCGCCTACATGAAAGAGCGCAAAGCGTTCGGCAAGCGTCTCGACGAATTCCAGGCGCTGCAATTCAAGCTCGCCGACATGGCGATCGAACTCGAGGCCGCACGCACGTTCCTGTGGCGTGCCGCCGCCGCGCTGGATCGCAAGGACCCCGACGCCACCATGCTCTGCGCGATGGCCAAACGCTTCGGCACCGATGTCGGCTTTGAGGTCGCCAACCAGGCGCTCCAGCTTCATGGCGGATACGGCTATCTCAGCGAATACGGCATCGAGAAGATCGTGCGCGATTTGCGCGTGCACCAGATCCTCGAAGGCACCAATGAAATCATGCGGCTGATCGTGGCGCGCAAATTGATCGAGGGCGCACGATGAGTGGAGTGGAGGAGGGCGATCTGGTCGCACGGGTCGAGGGCTCGGCCGGCATTGTCAGGCTCAACCGCCCCAAGGCGATCAACGCCGTGACGCTGGAGATGTTTCGCGACATCGATAAGGCGCTCGACCGTTTTGAGGCCGATCCAGCCGTTGCCGTGATCGTGCTGGAAGGTGCCGGCGAGCGCGGCCTGTGTGCCGGCGGCGACATTCGCGCGCTCTGGGAGAGCTCGAAGGTCGACGGCGATCTCGGCAAGATTCTGTGGCGAGAAGAGTACATCCTCAACGCCCGGATCAAGAAATTCCCGAAACCCTATGTCGCCTTCATGGACGGCATTGTGATGGGCGGCGGCGTCGGACTCTCGGCGCATGCGAGCCATCGCATCGTCACCGACCGCACCAGGCTTGCGATGCCCGAGGTCGGGCTCGGTTTCTTTCCCGACGTCGGCGGCACCTGGCTGTTGTCACGCTCGCCGGGCGAGATCGGCACTTATTTTGGCCTGACCGGCCAGACCATGAACGGCCCCGATGCGATCCACGCCAGGTTTGCCGATGCGGAGGTACCGGCGGCCAAATGGCCCGAGTTGCGCGACGCGCTGACCAAGGTTCGCCAGGGCGTCACCGCGGCCGATGTCAGCAAGCTCATCAACGGTTTTGCGACGGGGGAGACCGCGGGGCCGGTCGCCGCAAAGGAGCCGGCGATCGACGCACTGTTCGGCTTCGACCGCATGGAAGACATTTTTGCCGCGCTGAAGCGCGACGGTTCCGAGTTCGCGCTGGCGACATTGAAGAGGCTCAACGAAAAATCGCCGCGCGGCATGGTGGTGACGCTCAAGCTGCTGCGGCTCGGGCGCACCGCGTCGAGCCTGGAAGAATGCCTGGTGCGCGAATATCGCGCTGCGCTGGAAGTTTTCCGCAGCGACGACTTTCGCGAAGGCGTGCGCGCCGCCGTGATCGACAAGGATCGCAATCCGACCTGGTCGCCGCCCCGCATCGAGGATGTCACTCCGGACCTGCTTGCGCCGTATCTCGCCGAGATTGGCGCCGACGAATTGAAGTTCAACTAACCAACGAAACGTTCAGCGGAGGAAACCAAGATGGCCACGATCGCATTCATCGGTCTCGGCAACATGGGCGGGCCCATGGCCGCCAATCTGGTCAAGGCCGGCCACAAGGTCGTCGCTTTCGACCTCGCCGAGGCCTCCCGGAACCAGGCCAAGGCCGACGGTGCCGGCATCGCCGACAGCGCGGCGGGCGCCGTGAAGGGCGCCGATGTGGTCGTCACCATGCTGCCGGCCGGCAAGCATGTGCTCGGCGTGTGGGGCGAGGTCGTGCCCGCCATGACCAAGGGCACGCTGATCATCGACTCCTCCACTATCGACGTCGAGAGCGCGCGCCAGGCGCATGCGCTGGCGGCCAAGTACGGGGTGCTTTCGGTCGACGCGCCGGTCTCCGGCGGCACCGGCGGCGCCAAGGGTGCGACGCTCACCTTCATGTGCGGCGGCGAGGACAACGCGTTTGCAGCGGCAAAGCCCGTGCTGGAGAACATGGGCAAGAAGATCGTGCATTGCGGCGGGGCCGGCGCAGGCCAGGCGGCAAAAATCTGCAACAACATGATCCTTGGCATTTCCATGATCGCCGTGAGCGAGGCGTTCGCGCTGGCCGAGAAGGTCGGGCTCTCGCACCAGGCGCTGTTCGATGTGGCCTCGACCTCGTCGGGCCAGTGCTGGTCGCTGACGACCTATTGCCCGGTGCCCGGTCCAGTGCCGACCTCGCCCGCCAACAACGGCTACAAGCCGGGCTTTGCCTCGGCGCTGATGGTGAAGGATCTGACGCTGGCGCAGGACGCGGCGAAGGCCGCGGGCGCCGCAACCCCGCTCGGCAAGCATGCGCAGGAGATCTATCAGTCATTCGACGCAGCCGGCCACGGCGGGGTGGATTTTTCCGGAATTATCGAGCACGTTAGGAGTCTAGCCGGGAAAGCTTGATGACGACATTTCAGGAAGCGCGCGCGCTTCTGCTTCACAACCGCACGGACTATGAGACAGCGGTCAAGGACTTCCGCTGGCCTGATCCGGTCCCCTTCAACTGGGCACTCGACTGGTTCGACGCCGAGCTGGCGGCGAATGCGGACAGCAAGGATCGTCCTGCGCTTTGGATCGTCGATGCCGCGCAGGACCGGCAGACCAAGCTCTCGTTCGGGGCGTTGTCACGCCGCTCCAACCAGGTCGCGAATTTCCTCCGAGCACAGGGCTTGAAGCGCGGCGATCATCTCCTGCTGCTGCTCGGCAATGTCGTTCCGCTGTGGGAGACGATGCTAGCCGCGATCAAGCTCGGCGTCGTCGTGATTCCCGCGACGACCCTGCTCACCGCCGACGAGCTGCGCGACCGGCTCGATCGCGGCAAGGCGAAGGCGGTGGTGGCAGCGCAGGACCAGGTTGCGAAGTTCGCAAGCCTTGGCGCCGACGAAATCGTCCGCATCGTCGTGGGCGAGGCCTCCGATGGCTGGCTTTCCTATGATGAGGCGGCAAAGGCGTCGGAGAGCTTTGCAGCCGACGGCCCGACCAACGCTGACGACCCGATGCTGCTCTATTTCACCTCGGGCACCACCGCAAAGCCAAAACTGGTGCGGCACAGCCAGCGCAGTTATCCCGTCGGCCATCTCTCGACCATGTACTGGATCGGACTGAAGCCCGGCGACGTCCATCTCAACATCTCCTCGCCCGGCTGGGCCAAGCACGCCTGGAGCTGTTTCTTTGCGCCTTGGAATGCGGGCGCGACCGTGTTCGTGGTCAACCAGCCGCGCTTCGACGCCAAGGGGCTGCTTGCCACCATCGGCCGCTGCGGCGTCACCACGCTGTGCGCGCCGCCGACGGTGTGGCGGCTGTTCATCCAGGAGAACCTTGCGTCGTTCAAGGTGGCCTTGCGCGAGGTCTGCGGCGCCGGCGAGCCGCTCAATCCTGAGGTGATCGACCAGGTGCAGGCCGCCTGGGGCCTCACCATTCGCGACGGTTATGGCCAGACCGAAACGACGGCGCTCGCCGGCAACTCGCCGGGGCAAAAGATCAAGATCGGCTCGATGGGCCGGCCGCTGCCGGGCTATCGCGTGCGGGTCAGCGACGCCGATGGTCATCCGGCCAAGGAGGGCGAGGTGGCTCTGGTGCTCGGCGAAAACCGTCCCGCCGGCCTGATGCAGGGCTATCAGGGCGACAACGGCGGGCTGTCCGGCGCCGAAGGCGAGCTCTATCGCAGCGGCGACGTCGTGTTCGAGGACGATGACGGCTATCTCACTTTCGTCGGCCGGTCCGACGACGTGTTCAAATCCTCCGACTATCGCATCAGCCCGTTCGAACTTGAGAGCGTGTTGCTCGAGCACGAGCTCGTCGCGGAAGCCGCAGTCGTGCCGAGCCCGGATCCGATCCGGCTCGCGATTCCCAAGGCCTTTGTGCTGCTGACATCCGGCGCGGAGCGCTCGCCGGAAACCGCGCTCTCCATCTTCAAGCATCTGCACACGCGCCTGGCGCCGTTCAAGCGCATCCGCCGCCTCGAGATCGTCACGGAGCTGCCGAAGACGATCTCGGGTAAGATCCGCCGCGTCCAGCTCAGACGTCTCGAGCGTGACGACGATCGCAACGATCCCCTGCGCGGCCGGGAATTCCGCGAAGAGGATTTTCCGGAGCTGCCGAAAACACGGAGTGAGACCTAAGTGAACGAAGTCTGGAAGAAGCCGCCGATTACGCTTCAGGCCTACCAAGCCATGGTCGGCAAGGAGATCGGCGTGTCGTCATGGCACCTGGTCGATCAGCCACGCATCGACACCTATGCCGACGTGATCGAGGATCATCAGTTCATTCACGTCGACCCGGAGCGTGCGAAGAAGGAGACGGCGTTCGGCACCACCATTGCGCACGGTTTCCTGACGATGTCGCTGCTGTCGATCATGTCCTACGAGGTGATGCCCGTCATCGCGGGCACCACGATGGGCGTCAACTACGGTTTCGACAAGCTGCGTTTCATCTCGCCGGTGCGTTCAGGAAAACGCGTTCGCGGCCGTTTCGTGTTGGCGGAAGCCAAGCTGCGCAAGCCGAATGAATTGCAGTCGCGCACCAACGTCACCGTGGAGATCGAAGACGAGGACAAGCCCGCGCTTGTCGCGGAGTGGCTGGGATTGATCTATTTCGCCTGACGCCGCCTGTCGTTGCCAGGCTTGACCCGGCAAGCCATGGCTGCTCAAAAGCTGTTCAAATCGCTCGCGAAGCCTTCTCACCCTCTCCCCCTGCGGGAGAGGGTGGCTTCGCGGAACGCGAAGCCGGGTGAGGGGTATCCCTCCACGAGCTCCGCTGTCGATGGAGACCCCTCATCCGGCGCCGTAGCCAACGCTACGCGTTGGCGTTTTAACTGGGAACGGCGGCCGTTGGCCGCCTATGCCACCTTCTCCCACGAGGGGAGAAGGAAGAAGAAGCAGGAACTGCACTCATGGCAATCAGGTTCGACGGACGCGTCGCCATCGTCACCGGCGCGGGCAATGGTCTCGGCAAGGCGCATGCGCTGGGATTGGCGAGCCGCGGCGCCAAAGTCGTGGTCAACGATTTCGGCGGCGCGCGCGATGGCAGCGGCGGCTCGCTGTCGCCGGCGGAAGCCGTGGTCGAGGAGATCCGTAAAGCGGGCGGCATCGCCATGGCCGACGGCGCCGACGTCTCCAATTTCGAGCAGGTCACCGCGATGGTTGAGCGCGCCACCAAGGAGTGGGGCAGCGTCGACCTCTTGTGTGCCAATGCCGGCATTTTGCGCGACAAGTCGTTCGGCAAGATGGAAGCGGCCGATTTCCAGAAGGTGCTCGACGTGCACCTCGTCGGCACCTTTTATTGCTGCAAGGCGGCCTGGGCCGGCATGCGCGATCGCAACTATGGCCGCATCGTCCTGACGACGTCGTCCTCCGGCCTCTACGGCAATTTCGGCCAGGCCAATTACGGTGCGGCCAAGTCCGGCATGGTCGGCCTGATGAACGTGCTGGCGGAAGAGGGCCGCAAGACCGACATCCGTGTCAACATCATCTCGCCGACGGCGGCAACCCGCATGACGGAAGAGCTGCTGCCGCCGCAGGCGCTGCAGTTGATGAAGCCGAACGCGATCACGCCCGCGGTCGAGTACATGCTGAGCGAGGACGCGCCGACCCGCACCATCATGGGCGCCGGCGCCGGCTCGTTCGCGGTAATCAAGATCGTCGAGAGCGAAGGCATCAACCTGCCGGAATCCGAGTGGACCCCGGACGCGGTCGCGGCGCATTTCGCCGAGATCAGCGACATGTCGAAGGCGAAGGCGCTGCAGGGGGCTTTCGAGCAGACGCAGAAATATGTGGCGCAAGCCGCTGCGCGTGCCGGGGTAAAACTCTGACAGCCGTCGCCGTCATCGGCGCCGGCCCTGCCGGGCTGATAGCGGCCGAAGTGCTCGTGCAGGGTGGTGCTCGCGTCACCGTCTACGATTCGATGCCGTCCGCTGGCCGGAAATTCCTGATGGCCGGCCGCGGCGGGCTCAATCTCACCCACAGCGAACCGCTGCCGCAGTTCATCACGCGCTACCGCGAGGCGGCGCAGAGGTTGCAGGCTGCGATCGACGCGTTTCCGCCGGACGCGCTGCGCGCGTGGAGCGAGGCGCTGGGCGAGCCGACTTTTGTCGGCTCCAGCGGGCGTGTGTTTCCGAAAGCGTTCAAGGCGTCGCCCTTGCTGCGCGCCTGGCTGCGACGCCTCGATGCGGCCGGCGTCCGCTTTGCCTTTCGCCAGCGCTGGATGGGGTGGGATAGAGACGGACAACTGGTCTTTGACACACCCTGCGGCGGCGCCGCCATCGCCGCGGATGCCACGGTGCTGGCACTCGGCGGCGCAAGCTGGCCGCGACTAGGCTCCGATGGCGGCTGGACGACGATCCTCGCCGACAAAGGCGTTGCGATCTCGCCGCTGCGGCCGGCGAACTGCGGCTTCACCGTCGCCTGGTCCGAAATCTTCAGCACGCGCTTCGAAGGCCAACCGCTCAAGGCCATCGCGCTGTCCTTCGGCCCACAGCGCGCGCGCGGCGAGGCCATGATCACAACCGGCGGGATCGAAGGCGGGGCGATCTATGCGTTGTCGGCCGAACTGCGCGAGGCGATTGCGGCGAACGGCGAAGCGGTCCTGCACGTCGCGTTGCGGCCGGATGTCCATCATGGCGAACTCGTCCAGCGCCTGTCCGCCGCGCGCGGCAAGCAATCGTTCTCCAATTTCCTGCGCAAGGCTGCACAGCTGTCTCCGGTCGCGGTCGGGCTGTTGCAGGAAGCTGCCATCAGTGCTGGCCAGTCGTTGTCGGCGATGTCGGCTGAGCGATTGGTGGAGCTCATCAACGCCGTGCCGGTCAAGCTCACGGGCGTCGCGCCAATCGCGCGCGCGATCTCCAGCGCCGGCGGGATTTCCTTCGGTGAACTCGACTCGGAATTCATGATCCGCAAGCTGCCGGGCGTGTTCGCGGCCGGAGAGATGCTGGACTGGGAGGCGCCGACGGGTGGCTATTTGCTCCAGGCCTCGTTCGCGACGGGGGCTGCGGCGGGTAGGGGTGTGTTGCGACGGCTCGCCCAACTGTCGTCCTGACCATCCGCATCATGACGTCCCGGTCCGGGTTGCGAGATCCGTGAGGAGGCCGAGCACGCCGAAGCTTGCCGCCACTGCGCAGACCATCGTCCAGCCGCCAAAACTCCAGGCCAGCGATGCCGCCGCCGCGCCGACGCCACCGCCAATGAAGAACAGCGCGACGAACAGGCCGTTCATGCGACCGCGGGCCTCGGGGCGCAACAGGTTGATGGCGCGACGGCCCAACGTCTGGTCGGTGGTGATGCCGACGTCGAGCAGGATCGTGCCGAGGCTCAGGACCAGCAGACCGGTGATCTGGGATTCAAGCACGCTCGCCCAGGTACAGAGCGCAAGCGACCCGATGATGAGCAGATGGGCGGCAAAGAACATCGGCCGCGCCCGGCCCCTGTCGCCCCAGCGGCCGGCCATCGGTGTCGCCGCGGCGCCCGCCACGCCGATCAGTGCGAAGGCGGCAACTCCCTTGGCGTCGAGGTCGAACGGCGCCTCCGGCAGCCGCAGCGCGACCGCCGACCAGAACGCCGTGAAGGAAGCCATGACCAGCGATGCGGTCCAGGCCCGCACGCGGAGCACGGGCTCTTCGCGGAGCAGTCTTGGAAAGGACAGGAGCAAGTCGGCGTAGCTCGCGCGTCCCGTCGGTTGAAGGGTTGGAAGGTAGCGGGCGAGCGCGCAGGCAAGCAGGGTCATCAGAATGGCCGAGACGACATAGTAGGCGCGCCAGCTCCAGAGATCGGCGATCAGGCTCGCCGCAGGTCGCGACAACAGGATGCCGATCATCAATCCGCCCATCACCTCGCCGATGGCCTGGCCGCGGCGATCCGGCGCCACCATCGATGCGACAAGCGGAACCATCATCTGGATCGCCGCGCAGCAGGCGCCCAGGATGAAGGTGGCGAGCAGCAGGAGCGCGGGCGTCGGCGCGAGCGCCGTCGCAAGAGCGGCAAGGATGGCGCAGCCAAGCGTGCGGAGGATGACAAGCCGGTTCTCGACCAGATCGACCAGAGGCACGAGCAGCAGCAGGCCGAGTGCGTAGCCGAGCAAGGTCAGCGTGCTGATCAGGCCCGCCTGCCACGCGGGCATGGACATTGACCGGCCGATCAGGCCGAGCAGGATCTGCGGCGCGAACAGATTGGTGACGACGACACCGGCGGTGATTGCGCCGAGCCAGATCAGGGGCCGCTCGGCGAGTTGGTTTCGGGAGGCAGGCCTGGTGGCTTCGGAGGTAGTCATGGGACCTCGCAGCTGTGGCGCGAGACCCTTTAAGCGGAGTGGTCAATATGCTACAATTCAAATAAGCCGATAAAGAATATGCGGGTTTGTTATGAATACCCATGACCTCGTCGCTTTCGTCGCCGTCGTCGAGACCGGATCGATTGTCGCAGCTTCGGCGCGTCTCAATCTCACCCAGCCTGGCGTGACCCGACGTATCCAGAATCTCGAGGAGATGCTGGGGGCGCAGCTTCTGGATCGGCTCTCGAAGCCCCTGAAGCCGACGGCGGCGGGCCATGAAGCCTACGAGCAGGGCAGGCGCCTGCTCAGGATGCTGGACGACCTCAAGTCGGGCGTGGCCAACGACGGAATGGTTCGCGGCGAGTTCAGGCTCGGTCTGACGCCGTTTCTCTCGGAGGCGGGCCTGACCGCACCACTCGATGCGGTGCGCGCCGAATTTCCCGCGCTGGCGGTGCGGGTGGTCTCCGGTTGGTCGCCGAACCAGCTCGAGCGTGTCTGCCGCAACGAGCTCGATGCAGCCGCGATTTGTCTCCCCGACGGTGCAGTGCCGCCCGCCGATCTCGCGGCCGACGATCTCGGCGCGCAGCCCGTCGTCTTCGTCGTCGCACGAGAGATGAAGATCCCGCGCACCGTCGACCTGGAACGGCTGTCCCAACTGTCGTGGGTAATCAACCAGGATGGCTGTGGATTTCGCGATACGCTGAAGCGAAAATTCGATGCCTCGCATCTGCCGTTCAACATCGCGGTCGAGGCGCTGGATAGTGAGCTTCGCCTGTCGCTGGTGTCGCGTGGTCTCGGCGTCGGGCTGGTCACCCCGATCGCCCTGAAACGCAGCGCATTTCGCGACAAGCTCAAGCCGGTCGCTGCGCGCGACTTCAAACCCGCGGTGCGCGCATGGGTGGTGCATCGCGCCCCCGCCGGTCGGCTGGAGCGGCCGATCAAACTCTTCCGCGATGGATTGGTCCGGGAACTCCAGGCACTGATCGGGGGCTAGCTACCTCAGCTTCCCCCGTGCCGCCACCGGCAGCGTGCCGATGATCTCCTCGCCGCGCACCATCACCACTTCGTCCATCATGTTGACGACGACGCAGACATGATTTGGCACGACCCGCACGATGTCGCCGACATTCGGCCGGGTGTTGCTGCGGGAGAGGTCGAGGAAGCCGTGCTCCTCGGCGAAGCGTGCGATCTTGGCTTCGGGGTGCTCCAGGATGAGGCCGTGGCCGTCGAGGCCGCCGGTGTCCGTCGTCAGAGTCTTCGAGCCGGCGTCGAGGATGCCGCGCTCAGGCGCGGCGCGGCTGACCACGGTCGAATAGATGTGCAGCGCGCAGTCGTCCCAGGTGGCGACGCCGGCCGCGACCTGCATGCGGTCGTTGTAGATGTAGGTGCCGAAGCGATGCTCGGTGCCGCCCTTGAGCTTGCCGAGGTTCTTCAGGTTCGGCGTCCCGCCGGTCGAGACGATTTTTGCATCCAGCCCGTGTGCGCGCACGCCGGCCAGAGCTTCGTCATAGAATTTTTGTGCGTCGGCCCAGCCGGTCTCGGTCGGATACATCATGAAGCCGGCGAATTGCAGTCCCTTGGATGCGGCAATCTCCTGCGCCAGGGCAATCGCCTCGGCGGGCGTCTCGACGCCGGCGCGCTTGCGGCCGGTATCGCATTCGACCACGACCGACAGCGGTCGGCCTGAGGCCGCAGCGGCCTTGGGCAGGCCGGCAACGACGGTCGAATTGTCCGCGGCGACCGTCATGTTGGCCTTCGCCTGCAGCGCCCCTAACCGCGCCATCTTTTCTTCGCCGAGCAAATTGTAGCTGATCAGGATGTCGTCGATCCCGGCATTGACCATGATCTCGGCTTCACCGAGCTTCTGGCAGGTGATGCCCTTCGCGCCGGCCGCGATCTGCATCCTCGCGATCGTGGGGTTCTTGTGCGTCTTGATGTGGGGACGGTTGGCAACTCCGGCGTCGTCGCAGGCCTTCTGGATCCGCGCGATGTTGCGCTCGACCTTGTCCATGTCGATGACGGCGCAGGGCGTGCCGTATTCGCGGGCGATCTTGGCGGCAAGGGTCGTTGTCATGGAAGTCTCTGAGTTGGCGCGCATCCCGTTTGCAAAAGCGGTGCCCACTTTTGCGAAATGCACGCTAGGCCTGTTCAATCTCTTCGCGCCGCACTTCGAGCTCCAGCCATTTGTCCTCGGCCTCGGCCAGTTCCTTTTGCGCCTTCGTCAGAGCGTCGGAGGCCTGATCGAAGCGCTTGCGATCCTTCCGGAACAGATCGGGGTCGTCAAGGAAGCGCTGCTGTTTGGCGATCTCGGCCTGCAGCTTGGCGATGGTCTTGGGCAACGTCTCCAGCGCGTGTTGCTCGTTGAAGGTCAACCGTCGCTTCGCGACGCCGGAAGGCGCGACGGTTCGCTGCTCTCTCGTCTCTTCGACGGCCTTCGCTGTCGCGCGCTTCACGTCAGCGCCGCGCTGGGCGAGCATGTCGGTATAGCCGCCGGCATATTCGAGCCAGCGTCCGTTGCCCTCGGGCACGATCACAGACGTCACCACGCGGTCGAGAAAATCGCGATCATGGCTGATCAGAATCACGGTGCCCTCGTAGTCGCTGAGCATTTCCTCGAGAACGTCGAGGGTCTCCAGGTCGAGGTCGTTGGTCGGCTCGTCCAGCACCAGGAGGTTCGAGGGCTTCGCCAGGGCGCGCGCCAGCATCAGCCGGCCGCGTTCACCGCCCGACAGCACCTCCAGCGGCGTGCGCATCTGTTCCTGGGCGAACAGGAAGTCCTTCATGTAGCTGACGACATGCTTCGGCTTGCCGCCGACCATGACATGGTCGCCGCGGCCGCCGGTGAGCGCCTCGGCCAGCGTCGTCTTCGGATCGAGACTTTCCCGATGCTGGTCGAGCGTGGCCATCTCGATGTTGGCACCGAGCCGTATGCTGCCGCTGTCCGGTACGCTGCCGCCGGTCAGCATCTCGATCAGCGTGGTCTTGCCGGCGCCGTTCGGGCCGACGATGCCGATGCGATCGCCGCGCTGGACGCGGATCGAGAAGCCGTCGACGATCTTTCGCTCGCCATAGGACCGGCTGATATTCTTGGCCTCGATGACGAGCTTGCCGGATTTGTCGGCTTCGGCAGCCGCGAGGTTGGCGTTGCCCGTCGCGCCGCGATGGGTGCGGCGCTGGTCGCGCAGCGCGTGCAGGTTCCCCAGCCGCTTGACGTTGCGCTTGCGACGGCCCGAGACGCCGTACCGCAACCAGTGCTCCTCGTTGACGATCTTGCGGTCGAGCTTGTGCTGGTCGCGCTCTTCCTCCGCGAGCACCTCGTCGCGCCAGGCCTCGAAGGCGCTGAAGCCGCGGTCGATCTGCCGGATTTGGCCGCGGTCGAGCCAGGCGGTGCTGCGCGAGAGATTGCCCAGGAAGCGCCGATCATGGCTGATGATCACCAGCGCGCAGCGGCGGCTCTCCAGTTCGCTCTCCAGCCATTCGATGGTCGGAAGATCCAGATGGTTGGTCGGCTCGTCCAGCAGCAGGATATCGGGCGAGGGCGCCAGCACGCGCGCCAGCGCGGCGCGGCGCGCTTCGCCGCCGGAGACATGCGCCGGATCTTCTTCACCGCTGAGACCGAGCTGCTCGACCAGATAGCGCGCCTGATAATGGTCGTCGCCGGCATTGAGGCCTGCCTCGACATAGGCCAGCGTGGTGGAGAAACCGGAAAAATCCGGCTCCTGCGGCAGGTAGCGAATGGTGGCGCCGGGTTGCACGAAACGGCTGCCGCCATCCGGTTCGACCAGGCCGGCGGCGATCTTGAGCAGCGTCGATTTGCCGGAACCGTTGCGGCCGATCAGGCAGACGCGCTCGCCGGTCGAAACCGACAGTTCGACGCCCGCCAGGAGCGGCGTGCCGCCGAAGGTCAGCTTGATATCGCGCAGTTGAATCAGCGGTGGCGCCATGCGGTGTCTCAGTCCTGTCTTGTTGCGGCCTGGTCGGCGCGGCGGCGCTGAATGCGGCGGATGGTCTGGTCGAGCGTCGACAGAAACGTCGAGCGGTCGCGCGGTGAATACGACTTCGGACCGCCGGTAACTTCGCCGGCCGAGCGCAAATCGGTCATCAGGTTGCGGACGGCGAGCGTCATCCCGATCGACTCCTCGGTGAACGCCTTGCCGTTGGATGCGATCACATCGGCGCCGGCCTTCACGCAGCGGCTCGCGAGCGGAATATCCGAGGTGATGACGATATCGCCGGGCCCGGCGCGTTCGGCGATCCAGTCATCGGCTGCGTCCATGCCGGACCCCGCGGCGACCCGCTCGATCAGCGGATCCTGGGGCACGCGGATGAAATTGCCCGCGACCACGCTCACGGGCAGGCCGTGTCTGCCGGCGACGCGATAGATCTCGTCCTTCACCGGACAGGCGTCGGCGTCGACATAGATGCGGGTGGTGTTTTGAGGGTTCGTCATTGTCCGTAGATGAGGCTTGCGAAGCGGTTCCGCAGCAGCCGCGTGGTACCCCATTCGGCCCGCAAAGGCGAGGGGATTGACCCCGGTTCCTCAGGGCCTACGATCGGCCCGAAACGACAAGAAATTGGGGAAAGCCAAGCCATGCCGAACCGGCTCGAGACCTATCGTGTCGAGGCCTACAACACGGCCAAACAGTCCGAAAACAAGATGCATGACGACAATGTGGCGCGCCGCTTCGGGTTTTCCGGCGGGCTGGTCCCCGGCGTCGACGTCTTCGCCTACATGATGCATGTGCCGGTGGCGCGCTGGGGCCGCGATTTCCTCTCGCGCGGGCTGATCGAGGCGCGTTTCATCAAGCCGATCTATGACGGCGAGACCGCCGAAATCGATGCGACTGAGCACAACGGCCTGCTCACCATCGAGGTGTTCAGCCGCACCGAGCTCTGCGCGACGGGGACGGCGTCGCTGCCGGCGATTGCGACTGCGGTGTCGTTGAGCGACTATGTCGCAGTCCCAGCAGTCGCGGAGCGCAAGCCGGTCAGCCCGGCAACATTCGAGACCGGCAAATGGCTCGGTACGACGCCGCGCCGCTGGGCCGGGCAGGATGCCGCCGACTATCTCGCCGACATCCGTGAGGCCGATCCGATCTTCGCGCGCGAGGGGCTCGGCCACCCCGGCCTGATCCAGCGCGTCATGAACCGCGTGCTGGTGGACAACACGATCCTTGGCCCGTGGATCCATGTCGGCAGCCGCATGCAATTGCTGTCAGCCGCACGCGCCGGTGATGAGATCACCGCGCGGGCCAAAGTCACCGGGAACTACGAGAAGAAAGGCCATCGCTTCGTAGAGCTCGACGCGCTGGTGGTCGCCAACGGCACGACGCCGCTGGCGCACTGCCAGCACACCGCGATCTACCAGCCGCGCGAGCAGGCGGCGGCGTAGGCACGGGGTAAGGGCACAGCGCGTCCTCACGCGCGCTGTCATTCCACGCGAAGGCGGGGAATCCAGTACGCTGAGGCATCTCCGTATCCCACGACCGTCTCTGGAATACTGGATCGTCCGCCCCAGTGCGCAAGTGCGCACAAGGCGGACGATGACAGCGGTGTTTCTGGCGACGCCCGCTACGCCGCTTTCCCCTTCGCGTCCTGGATCGCGCGCCACACACGCTCCGGCGTCAGCGGCATGTCGATGTGCTTGATGCCGTAGTCGGAGAGCGCGTCGATCACTGCGTTCACGACCGTGGACAGGCTGCCGGCGCAGCCGGCTTCGCCGCAGCCCTTGCTGCCGAGCGGATTGGTCGTGGCCGGCACCGGGTGGTCGCCGACCGTCATGTTCGGAGCGTCCTCGGCGCGCGGCAGTGCGTAGTCCATCAGCGAGCCCGTGATCGGCTGGCCGTTCTCGTCGTAGCGGACGTGCTCCATCAGCGCCTGGCCGATGCCCTGGACCACGCCGCCATGGAGCTGGCCCGCGACCAGCAGCGGGTTGATCACCGTTCCGAAATCGTTGACCGCGCTGTAGCGCACGATCTGCACCACGCCGGTCTCGGGGTCGATCTCGACCTCGGCGACATGGCAGCCGTTCGGGAAGGCCGACGGCACCGGTTCGCTGGTGTGATCGACGTCGAGGCTGTCGGGCACCCCCTCAGGCATCTTGCTGTCATGCAGGCGTTTGGCGAGCTCCATGATGTCGATGCTGCGATCCGTGCCGGCGATCGTGAAACTGCCGCCTTCGAATTCGATGTCGGCTTCGGATGCCTCCAGCATGTGCGCGGCGGCGCGCTTGCCCTTTTCAATCACGAGCTTGGCGGCGCCCACGATCGCCATGCCGGTCGCGGTGATCGAGCGCGAGCCGCCGGTGCCATTGCCGGTGTGCACGATGTCGCTGTCGCCCTGCACCAGCTTGACGCTGTCGAAGGGGACGCCGAGCTGCTCGCACAGCACCTGCGCGAACGGCGTGGCGTGGCCCTGACCGTAATCGAGCGTACCGGTGATGAGCTGCACCGAGCCATCGGGATCGAACACGATCTTGCCGAGCTCGACGCCGGGAGGTGCGGTCACCTCCAGATAGGAACCGACAGCGATGCCACGCAGCTTGCCGGACTTCTTGCTCTCCTTCTTGCGCTTGGCAAAGTTCTCGTGGTCGGAGATTTCGAGCGCCTTGTTGAAGACAGCCTGGAAGTCGCCGCTGTCATAGGTGACACCGGAGGACGCGGCGAAGGGCATCTGGTTCTGCTTGATGAAGTTGCGCTTGCGCATCGTCAGGCGGTTGATGCCCATCTCGTCGGCGGCGCGGTCGATCAACCGTTCCATGTAGTAGTTGGCCTCGGGCCGTCCGGCGCCGCGATAGGCGCCCATCAGCGTGGTGTTCGTCAGCACCGTCTTGATATCGACGGCCATCAGCGGCGTGCGATAAACGCTGGAAAAGTTCTTGCTGGTGTTGAGCGAGAGCGGACTGGGAGCAACGCCAGTGATGTAGGCTCCGAGATTGCCGTAGCCCGAGAGCTTGGCGGCGAGGAAATGCCCCTCGGCGTCCAGCGCGAGCTCGGCGTGAATCTTCTGCGCACGGCCGTGGCTGTCGGACAAGAAGCTGGACGAGCGTTCGTCCAGCCATTTCACCGGCCGCCCCAATTCCTTGGCCGCGTAAAGGATGCACATGTACTCGGGATAGTTGACGTTCTTCATGCCGAAGGACCCGCCGACATTGGCGGTGAGGATGCGCACCTTTTCGTTCGGCACCTTCAGGTTCTTGGCGAGGTTGGCGCGGTTGCCGGCGACGCCCTGCGTCGGCATCTGGATGGTGTAACGCTCGGTCTTCTTGTCGTAGGAGGCAAGGCCGACGCGCGGCTCCATCGAGACCACGGCGACACGGGTGTTTTCGATGTCGACCTTGGTCACGTGAGCGGCGCTGGCGAAGGCCGCATTGACCTTCTCGATGTCGCCATAGTGGTAGTCGAGCGCGACATTGTTCGGGATGTGGTCGTAGAGTTGCGGCGCGCCGGGTTTTGCGGCTTGCTCGGGATCGGTCACCGCCGGCAACGGCTCGATGTCGAGCTCGACCGCCTCGGCCGCGTCGCGCGCCTGGGCCAGCGTCTCCGCCACCACGAAGGCGACGGGATCGCCGACGAAACGGACCTTGTCGGTTGCGAGCGGCTGCCGGTTGGTCTGGAGCAGGGGCGAGCCGTCGCGGCTCTTCAGCGGCAGGCCGCAGGTGAAGGGGCCGTAGCCGGCCGCATCGAGGTCTTTGCCGGTCCAGACCCCCAGCACGCCCGGTATCGCCCTGGCTGCGTCGACGTTGATGCCGCGAATGACGCCGTGGGCATGGGTCGAGCGGACGATCACGGCATAGGCCTGGCCGGGCAGGTTGAAATCGTCGGTGTAGCGGCCCTTGCCGCGCACCAGCGTATCGTCCTCCTTGCGGCGGACCGGCTGCCCGACACCATATTTTTGCAGTGCAATAGCGTTTTCGAGCGTGGAGGATTTGGTGTGTTCTTGCATGGAATTGACCTGAAAAGCCGGCAATTGCGCGGTTTTGGGGGGCGCCTGGGGGCCGGACCCCTCAAAAATAACCCACCGGCCCGTTCACGACAACGCACGAATGGGCATGGTCCCATGTGATGCGTTGTTGCGCAGGATTGGCGCGCTGCTAATGTTTCAGGCGAAAAAGCAATTCCAGCTCGGCCTAACCGGCCGCGGAAAGACAGTTTGTATGAATGACCACACGCGGCTCCGCGACGGCCTTGCGCCGCACGGTGAGCTGGGGTCGATGGCGGCGGCGTTCGCCACTGAACCGGCCGTCGGCGCGCAAGCGCCGGGAACCGGCGTCTACGCGGCGCTCGACCTCGGCACCAACAATTGCAGGCTCCTGATCGCCTGTCCGACCCACGACGGCTTTCGCGTGGTCGATTCCTTCTCGCGCATCATCCGGCTCGGCGAGGGCGTCTCGGCAACCGGGTGCATCAGCGAGGCCGCGATCGAGCGCGCCATCGTGGCGCTCGGCATCTGCCGCGACAAGATCAACCTGCGCAAGGCGCGGCGGCTGCGGCTGATCGCCACCGAAGCCTGCCGCGCCGCCTCGAATGCCGAAGGCTTTCGCAGCCGCGTCGCGGCCGAGACCGGGATCGAGCTCGAGGTGATCGACCGCGAGACCGAGGCGGCGCTCGCCGTGCTGGGCTGCTCGCCGCTGGTCGATCCCAGGGGGCGCGGCGCGATCCTGTTCGACATCGGCGGCGGTTCGACCGAGCTGGTGCGGATCGAGCGCGACGCCGCAAATCCGGAGCCGCGCATCAAAGCCTGGATGTCGATCCCATTCGGCGTGGTCACGCTTGCCGAGCAGTTCGGCGGACGCGACGTGACGCCGGAGATCTACGCCGCGATGGAGCGCGAGGTCGCCCATCACATCAGGCCGTTCGCCGAACAGCATGGCGGCGATCTCGCCGACATGCATCTGCTCGGCACCTCAGGCACGGTGACGACGCTCGCCGGCATCCATCTCAACCTCGCGCGCTACGACCGCCGCCGCATCGACAGCGTCTGGATGAACGATACCGACGTCACCGCGACCATCAACAAGCTGCTCGGCATGAGTTACGAGGAGCGCGCCGCGAACAGCTGCATCAGCGTCGAGCGTGCTGATCTCGTGCTGGCCGGCTGCGCCATCCTCGACGCGATCCGCCGCGCCTTTCCGCTGCCGCGCCTGCGCGTCGCCGACCGGGGCCTCCGCGAAGGCATGCTGGTCGAGATGATGCGCGAAGACGGCGCGCTCAGGAGCTGGTGAGATGGCCAAGGACACCACCGGCCGCTTGCACGTCCAGGTCAAGACCCACGGCAAGCGAAAATTGTCGTCGAAGCTCTGGCTGGAGCGGCAGCTCAACGACCCCTATGTGGTGAAGGCGAAGGCGCTGGGCTATCGCTCGCGCGCCGCTTTCAAGCTTCTGGAGATCGATGACAAATACCGGCTGCTGAAGCACGGCATGGCGGTGGTCGATCTCGGTGCCGCGCCGGGCGGCTGGAGCCAGATCGCCGCCAAGCGCGTCGGCTCGGTCGACGGCAAGGGCAAGGTCATTGCGATCGACCTGCTGGAAATCCCCGAGATTGCCGGGGTCGAGTTCGCGCAGCTCGACTTCATGGACAATGACGCGCCGGACAAGCTCAAGGCGATGCTCGACGGTGGCGCCGACATCGTGATGTCCGACATGGCTGCCAACACCACCGGTCACCGCAAGACCGACCAGCTTCGCATCGTCGGCCTGATCGAGACCGCCGCCGCGTTTGCCTGCGATGTGCTGAAGCCGGGCGGGACCTTTCTGGCGAAGGCGTTCCAGAGCGGCGCCGACGCCGAGCTGCTCGCCCAGCTCAAGCGCGATTTCGCAACAGTGCGTCATGTGAAGCCCGCCGCGAGCCGTGCGGATTCCTCGGAGCGCTACGTGCTGGCGACGGGATTTCGGGGCGGGGCGACGGAATAGCAACAAACTCCGTCATTGCGAGGAGCTCTTGCGACGAAGCAATCCAGACTGTCTCCGCGGAGGGATTCTGGATTGCTTCGCTTCGCTCGCAATGACGAGATAGGCTACCCCAGCCGCTGATCCCGCACGTCCTGCGTATCCTCGGTCGCCGCCTTGACGGCCGCCTTGGCCGCGCCCTTGCCGGCACCCTTGCGGCTCGCGATCTCCACGGCCTTGCGGCCGGAGACTTCGTGACCGGCATCGGCGGGCATCTGCCAGAAGAACCAGCTCGACGCCGCCGAGGTGAGCGCGACCACGACGAAGGCCGGCGCAAACACGGTGGCATTGAGCTCGCTGGCGTGGCTGAGCCACATCGTCGTCTCGACGGACGCAGCGCCGACGGCGACGCCGGCCGAGACCGCGAGCTGCTGATTGACGCTGACGAGCGTGGTGGCGCGGCTCATCTGCGCCTGCTCGACCTCGGCATAGGCAACCGTGTTGATCGCGGTGAACTCGAGCGAACGGAAGAAGCCGCCGACCACCAGGATGATCATGATGATCAGCAGCGGCGTCGTCACGGTGAAGAGGGCGCAGGCGGCGAGAAAGACGGCACTGATGATCGCGTTCACCGTCATCAGGTTGCGGAAGCCGAAGGCGCGGATGATGCGTGCGGCCAGCGCCTTCATGCCCATGGCGCCGAGCGAGGAGCCAAACGTGACGAGGCCGGACTTGAACGGCGAGAGGCCGAAGCCGATCTGCATCAGCAGCGGCAACAGGAACGGCAGCGCGCCGATGCCGAGCCGGAACATGAATCCGCCGAGAACGGCGGCGCGTAGCGTCGGCAGCCTCAGCAGCGTGAAGTCCAGCACCGGCGACCCCGTTCGCCGCGCGTGAAGGACATACAGTGTCATCGAGATTGATCCGCCGACGACCAGGGCGGCAACTGTGCTCCATGGCAGCAGATTGAGTCCGGCAACCGACAGCCCGAAGGCGATGCCGGCGAGCCCGAGGCCCGCGAGCACCATGCCGTAGAGGTCGAACGGCTCTCGTTCCTCGCTTTTGATGGGATCGATGAAGCGCAAGGCCATGAAGATGCCGAGCAACCCGATCGGGATGTTGATCAGGAAGATCCAGTGCCAGGACGCATAGGTCGTGATGAAGCCGCCGAGCGGCGGCCCGATCACGGGGCCGATCAGGGCAGGAACCGTCACCCACGCCATGGCATTGACCAGCGCGCTCTTATCGACCGACCGCAACAGCACGAGGCGCCCGACCGGCGTCATCATCGCCCCGCCCATGCCTTGCAGGATGCGCGCGAACACGAAATCGGTGACCGATGTCGAGAGCGCGCAGCCGACCGAGCCGACCATGAATACGCCGACGGCAATCGCAAACACCATGCGCGCGCCGAACCGGTCGGCGGTCCAGCCGCTCGCCGGGATGAACACCGCAAGCGACAGCAGATAGGAGGTGATCGCGAGCTTGAGCGTCAATGGGCTGGTGCCGATGTCGGCTGCGATCGCGGGCAGCGACGTGGCGATCACCGTCGAGTCCATGTTCTCCATGAAGAGAGCAGTGGCCACGATCAGCGGAATGACGCGTTGCTTGTCGACCATAACGGATTGGTAATGGAAATCGGAAGGAAGGGCGAGAATTGCGGCTTATCACCGGCACTGGGCCGCGACCATTGCGGATCGACGCATAGCACCTAAATCCTGCGTGACCCGAGGTGAGTGCGCCCGCGCCGGAGACCGTGATGATCGGCCGGCACGGGGACGCCGTTCGCCAGTACGAGGCGCCGCGAGGCTATCCCCCGCTGAATTTGCCTAAAAAGCCTGTGCATGGCTGGCCGGCGGTCCGATTTGCTTTGATTCGTCGTCCACCCGTGCTATCGACCCGCGTCAACCCCACCGATGGGCTCCGATTCTCCGGCGTTGCCGCAAGGTACGCCGAGGGCGGCGCTCATCCATAGCTATTTGCGGCAGGGCCGCGGAAGGAGTTGGCACATGGCCACCGTGCAACAAGGCATTCGCGAAGCCCTCACGTTCGACGACGTGCTGCTGAAGCCGGGCCTGTCGGACGTCATGCCGGGGGAGGTCGACATCCGCTCTCGCGTCACCCGCGCCATTCCGCTCAACATCCCGATCATGGCCTCCGCCATGGACACGGTCACCGAAGCCCGCATGGCGATCGCCATGGCGCAGGCCGGCGGCATCGGCGTCATCCACCGCAATTTCGATCCCGAAGGGCAGGCCGCCCAGGTGCGGCAGGTCAAGCGCTACGAGTCGGGCATGGTGGTGAACCCGCTCACCATCAGCCCCGACGCCACGCTGGACGACGCGCTCAAGCTGATGAGCGATCACGGTATCTCCGGCATTCCCGTCGTCACCGGTGCCGGCAAGTCCACGCCGGGCAAGCTGGTCGGCATCCTCACCAACCGCGACGTCCGCTTCGCCACCGACCGCCAGCAAAAAATCTCCGAGCTGATGACGCATGAAGGACTCGTCACGGTGCGCGAGAATGTCAGCCAGGACGAGGCACGGCGGATGCTGCATCAGCACCGCATCGAGAAGCTGCTCGTGGTCGACGAGCAGTATCGCTGCGTCGGTCTGGTCACCGTGAAGGACATGGAGAAGGCGGTCGCCCATCCGCTGGCCTGCAAGGACGCGCAGGGCCGCCTGCGCGTCGCCGCCGCCACCACGGTCGGTGATAGCGGCTTCGAGCGCACCGAGCGGCTGATCGATGCGGGCGTCGATCTCGTCGTGGTCGACACCGCGCACGGTCATTCCCGTCACGTGCTCCATGCGGTCAACCGCATCAAGCGCCTGTCCAATTCCGTGCAGGTCGTTGCCGGCAACGTCGCGACCTCGGAGGGTGCGCAGGCGCTGATCGATGCTGGCGCGGACTGCATCAAGGTCGGCATCGGCCCGGGCTCGATCTGCACCACGCGCATCGTCGCCGGCGTCGGTGTGCCCCAGCTCACCGCGATCATGGATGCGGTGGAAGCGGCGAAGAAGTCCGACATCCCCGTGATCGCCGACGGCGGCATCAAGTTCTCCGGCGACCTTGCCAAGGCGCTTGCTGCCGGTGCCGACATCGCGATGGTCGGCTCGTTGCTCGCCGGCACCGATGAGACGCCCGGTGAGGTGTTCTTGTGGCAGGGCCGCTCCTATAAGGCCTATCGCGGCATGGGTTCGGTCGGCGCGATGGCGCGCGGCTCGGCCGACCGCTACTTCCAGCAGGACATCAAGGACACGCTCAAGCTCGTGCCCGAAGGCATAGAAGGCCAGGTGCCTTACAAGGGCCCGGTCGGCAACGTCATGCACCAGCTCGCCGGCGGCCTGCGCGCCGCGATGGGCTATGTCGGTGCAAAGGACATGAAGGATCTGCACGACAAGGCCCAGTTCGTCCGCATCACCGGCGCGGGCCTGCGCGAAAGCCACGTCCACGACGTCACCATTACGCGCGAGGCGCCGAACTATCCGGGCGGGGGTTAGGCGCTCCACATTCCGCTGTCATGCCCCGGCTTGACCGGGGCATCCAGTACGCCGCGGCCTCTCGGCTCAACCACGACCGCCTCTGGAATACTGGATTGCCCGATCAAGTCGGGCGATGACAGCGAGGGCGCGGTTGGTGTGTACCAATCTCCATTTGCGGCGCTGTCCTGCAACTACGCTCCGTCGCTTTTGTATTGACGTGCTCCGCTCCCTCCGCTTCCGTTCGCGCCGAAGCATAATCAGGAGGAAGCCAACATGTCCCAAGGCAAACGCATCGTTCTCGCGGCACGTCCGGTCGGCGAGCCAAAGCCGTCCGATTTCCGCATCGAGGAATTCGCTGTACCGACGCCCGCCGCAGGCGAAGTCCTGCTGCGCACGATCTGGCTCTCGCTCGATCCCTATATGCGCGGGCGCATGAGCGACGGTCCGTCCTACGCGACCCCGGTGCCGGTCGGCGGCGTGATGGAAGCCGGTACGGTCTGCGAGGTCGCAGCCTCCAACAATCCGAACTTCGCCAAGGGCGACATCGTACTCTCGCGCGCGGGCTGGCAGACGCACGCGATCTCCGACGGCAAGGGGCTGAACAAGATCGACCCGAAGCTCGCGCCGATCTCGACGGCCGTCGGCGTGCTCGGCATGCCCGGCATGACCGCCTACACGGGCCTGCTCGATATCGGCAAGCCGCAAGCAGGCGAGACCGTCGTCGTCGCCGGTGCCTCCGGTGCGGTCGGTTCGGCCGTGGGACAGATCGCGAAGATCAAGGGCGCACGCGCGGTTGGAATCGCCGGCGGCAAGGACAAATGTGATTTCGTCGTGAAGGAGCTCGGCTTCGACGCCTGCATCGATCACCGCGATCCCGATCTCGCGGCGAAGCTGAAGGACGCCTGCCCGAAAGGCATCGACGTCTATTTCGAGAATGTCGGCGGCGCCGTGTTCGAGGCGGTCTTCCCGCTGCTCAATGCGTTTGCGCGCGTACCCGTCTGCGGCCTCATCGCCCACTACAACGACACTGAAGCGAAGCCGCCGAAATGGGCCGCCAGCATGATGCGCGCGACGCTGACCAAGCGGCTGACCTTCCGCGGCTTCATCGTCTCCGACTTCGCCTCCCGCCATGGCGACTTCCTGCGCGACATGTCCGGCTGGGTCCGCGAGGGCAAGGTCAAGTACAAGGAGTTCGTCACCGAGGGCCTGGAGAGCGCGCCTGAGGCCTTCATGGGCCTTCTGAAGGGGGCCAATTTCGGCAAGCAGCTGGTGCGGGTCGGGCCGGATAGGGCTTGATCTGCCGCTCTCGGCCCCCTCTGGGGCCGGGTATGGTTAACAAAGAGTGACCGATCGGCCACACCCGCCCGTAAAAGCCGCAGGTGTGACCGTCGGTTCATTGACGGGCAGGCGAAGGCATTGAATCATTGCGCATATTTCAGGTGCGATGATGTTAGAGCTTGTTGTTTTCTGCGTAATCCTTGTGGCCGCCGGTTATTGGGCGACGATGTTTGTGATGGGGCGTCGCGACGACGTCATCCATGGCAAGTTCGTTCATACCGAGGACGTGTTCGCGCAATCCGCGATGCCCACACCCACGCCGCCATTCCCCAAGCGCCCGGTCAAAGCTGCGCGGCCTGCCAATGTTCAGCCCGCCAATACCGGGGCCAAACCGGTGAACAGCGACGCGCTGCAGTCCTTGCTTGCCGCGATCCAGCAGGATCTCAAGAGCGTCGCTTGAGCAGCCATGGGAAGCGCTAATGCGCACCGCCCATCTGGGCGAGCAGCTCCTCGATATCGATATCGACCTGGCCGGCGGCCCTGACGTGGCGAACCTCGAAGCCGTCGGGCTGGAAGCGGTACTCCACGAGCCCGACCTCCTTGATCGCGATCCGGTCCTGGCACGCATCGTTGATCTTGAAGCCGGCTGACGGCGCCCAGACGTGGCGGGTGTGGCGCCAGGTGAAGTCGCGCCGCTGGTGCACGTGACCGCTGGCGATGAGGCGCAGGTCGACATGTGCAAACATCTCGATCAGCCGCGCGCGGGCCGGCTGCGGCACGTAGCGGATCGACGTCTCCGGCGTCTCGGGGTCGTCGGGCCCGTTGAGAAATACCGGCTTGTGTACGAACAGCGCCACCGGCTTGCCGTTCGTGCGCGAAACTTCCGAGGCAAGCCAATCGAACTGCTCGGCCTCGAAGGCGAGCCCTGAATTCATCACCAGCGAGTTCAGGCCGATGAAGCACCAGCCCGCGGCCTCGAACGACCAATGGTCCTCGCCGATGATCTCGCGGAATTGCTGACGATGCGCTTCCGCGACGGGCGGCTTCGGCGCAGGGCCGATCGCGGTCGGATTGTCGCCGATGTCGTGATTGCCGGGGATGTAGCGGCATGCGACGGGCAGGGCATCGTGCAGGGCCTTGGCGAATTCGACATCGTCGCGGCTGGTCGGCCCGTCGAACGAGACGTCGCCGGTGTTGACAACGAGATCGGGCCTGTCGGTGTCGATATGCTCGCTGAGCGCCTGGAAGTTGGCGATCAGGCCAGGGAAGCGCCGGCCAAGATGGGTGTCGGAGATCTGCGTCAGGCGAAATTCGGACATGGATCGATCATAGGCCATGCCCGACGTCGGAACGATGACGGCGCACCCACACTCAGCGATCGAACAATGTTTAAAGCACGCGATAGCGGATCGTGTAGGCGTCCTGCGGCGCAACCCAGCCTGCCAGCGGCGTGGCGATGCGGTCGGCGAGGTGCCAAGGACCGAACTGAGGACCGAACTGAGCGCCAGACTGTTCGGAGCGATGCGGCTCGGCCGGCAGGCGAAGGCGGAATTCGAAGGTGCCCTTGCCGGGCAGGTTCACGACCAGCACGCGGTCCGCGGTGCGGTGGTTGAGCGGCGCCGCGCCGCGCAGCACGGAGCGGCCATCACCGAGCTCCTGCACGCCCTCGACCAGTGCCAGCGTCTGGTTGCGGTCGGTATGCAGCTCGATCTGGGTGTCGGTCGCCGCCGCCAAGGTCTCCCTGGGCATGCGGATCTCGAACTCGACCGCGGGTTTCGAGGGATTGAGGCCGAGATAGGCCAACGCGGCATGGCGCATGTCGTAGGCGGCAAAGGCGAACAGGGCGAGGGCGGCGAGCGCAGCGAGACCATGCCTGAGGACATCTCGCCAGGTCCGATAGCTCGTTCGGAAGTAGACCGTCATCGCCAGCGCCACCGCAAGCGCCGTCGCGATGCCGGCCAGCGCCGATATCAGGATGCCGAACTGGCCGTCGGCGGACTCGGTCAAAGCGCCGGTCAGGCTGGCGATCAGGCTGAAGAGGGTGTTCATGGCGGTCTCTCGCCTTGCGCGCCCCGAGGGGCAAAATCGCTTTAACTGTCGACGGTTGGTCGCCTCATCGGGAACGCCGGTTCAACTCGTTGATTGTCAGGACCAGCGGTGACGGCTAATGGACGCTAGCTGTGGCTTCCGCCCGATGGGAATTCCCGGGAAATTCCGATGTCCGTTCAAATGGTTTTGCTGCCGGTCTTCGTGCAGGTCGGTCTCACCTTCGCGCTCCTGATCGCCATGGCGATGGGACGCCGGCGCGCGCTCGTCTCCGGCGAGACCAAGAGCCGCGACATTGCGCTCGGCGAGCCCAACTGGCCCAAGGGCGCCACACAAATCGCCAATTGCTACCGCAACCAGTTCGAGCTGCCGGTGCTGTTCTACGCCCTGATCGCGCTGGCGCTCCCGTTGCGCCATGCCGATCTGTTCATCGTGCTGATGTCCTGGGTGTTCGTGGTGACGCGCTTCGCCCATGCCGGAATTTTCGTCTCCTCCAACAATCTCGGCCGCCGCTCCACGATCTGGCTCGCCGGCGTGCTTGTCCTGCTCGCGATGTGGATCTACTTCGCGTTGAAAATGCTGTTGCTGATCTAGGCGCTACTCGCCGATCCTGATCTGAAAGATTCCAATGACTCCCGCTGCCCGGCTGTCCGCAGCCATCGAACTGATCGACACCATCGAGAAAGACCGCGTGCCTGCGGCCAAGGCGCTGAAGGAGTGGGGCACCGCGCACCGCTTCGCCGGCTCCGGCGACCGCGCCGCCATTGCCGGCCTCGTCTGGGACGTGCTGCGCCGCTACGCCTCGAGCGCCTACCTGATGGATTCGGACACCGCGCGGTCGCGGCTGATCGGCATGCTTCGCCTCGAGCGCAACATGGATACGGCCACGATGGCTGCGCTGTTCGACGGCAACCGCTTTGCCCCGGCGCCGTTGACCGAGGCCGAGCAGGCCGCGCTCGCCTCGCGGTCGCTGGAAGGTGCCCCGGCCGCGATCGCCGGCGACTATCCGGAATGGCTGGATCCGTACTTGGCAAAAGCCTTCGGCGACGAGCGTGTCGCGGAGGCGGCCGCGATGGCGAGCCGGGCGCCGCTCGACCTGCGCGTCAACACGCTAAAATCCAATCGCGACAAGGTGCTGGGGGCGCTTGCTCATCTTCATGCGAAACCGACGCAGTGGTCCGCAACCGGCCTGCGCATCGAGCTTTCGGCCGATGCGCGCAACCCCGGTATCCAGGCCGAAGAGGATTTCATCAAGGGCGCCATCGAAGTGCAGGATGAGGGGTCGCAGCTTGCGGCTGCCTTGACCGCGGCAAAACCCGGCGAGCAGGTGATTGATCTCTGTGCGGGGGCCGGCGGCAAGACGTTGGCGCTCGCCGCGATGATGCAGGGCAAGGGCCGGCTGATCGCGACCGACAGCGACAAGCGGCAGCTTGCGCCGATCCACGACCGCCTGTCCCGCGCCGGCGTCCACAATGCCGATGTGCGCACGCCCAAGGGCGACGCCGATCCGCTGGCCGAGATCAGCGCCACCGCCGACCTCGTCGTGATCGACGCGCCCTGCACGGGAACCGGAACCTGGCGCCGCAACCCCGATGCCAAATGGCGCATGCGCCCGGGCGCGCTGGAGATTCGCTTGCGGGACCAGACCGAGGTGCTCGAGCGCGCGGTTCCGCTGGTCAAGGTCGGCGGCCGCATCGCCTACATCACCTGCTCGGTGCTTTCGGAGGAGAACGGCGAGCAGGTGAGGGCGTTCACTGGCCGCCATCCTGAGTTCGCGGTGGTGCCGCCGGAGCAGACCGCGAGCGTGCTCTGGGACAAGGCGGAGGAGTTTGCGCAAGCCGCGCTGCAATCGCCGGAAGGCTGGCTGATGACGCCGCGGCGGACCGGGACGGACGGGTTCTTCGTCTCGGTCTTGAAGAAGGCATAGCCCACCCCGTCACCGCGGGTTGCGGCGGCCCCCAAAACAAAAACCCCGCAAACCGGAACCCGGTCGCGGGGTTTTCTAACTTGGCGTTCTGCCGGTACGTCCGTGGTCAGAACGGTGCGCTGGCGTTAGCCGACGCGGAGATTGTCAGCCGAGGACTTGCCGCTGCGACGATCGGCGACGATGTCGAACGAGACCTTCTGGCCCTCATTGAGGGTCGACAGGCCGGCGCGCTCGACGGCGCTGATGTGCACGAACACGTCCTTGTCGCCGTCATCCGGCTGAATGAAACCAAAACCCTTTTGATTGTTGAACCACTTCACGGTGCCCATAGCCATGGGAATTTCCTTTGCTTAAGAAGTTAACACGCGGACCGGTACGCACTATTGCGCCCATAGTCCTGATCAGTCGATGTTGGAGAAATCATCTGAAGCGTGCGCGCCCGTCAGCAACGAAGCGAAGCGGCCCAGTCGTTCGGCCAAGTATCGATGATCACAATATAGCGAGATTTTGGGGCCACTTCAAGGCACCACCCGTCGCTCGGAATGTCGCCGCATTTTGCTATTTTGCGGTGCAAATTAACCCTTCCTGGGCGCTCAATCGACGATAAACAGCGTCGCCCCCGTCGCCGTCGAGGACCGGTGCGCGGCGTCGCCGAAATCCGAGACCTGGTAGCTCATCCCCGCCGTGAGCTTGAATTTGCGGCCGTCGCGCAGCTCGCTGTCGAGCTCGCCCTGCAGCACGTAGAGCACGTGGCCGCGGTCGCACCAATGGTCGGCGAGATAGCCCGGCGAATATTCGACCATCCGCACCCGGAGATCGCCGATATTGAGGGTGCGCCATTGCGCTTGCCCGGTTTCGCCGGGATGGACGGTCGGCTCGACCTTGCTCCAGTCGGTGACGGTGAAGTGGGCGGTGGGGAGCTTCATGGGGGGAATCCTGCGTCAGAGCCGGCAGCGCTGTTGTTAGCGTACGTTCGTCTAGCAGTCTCCGTCATTGCTGCGCCCGCACTACCGCGCTTGGGGCGTGCTCGCGCCTGACACGTGCTGTCATCGTCCGCGAAGGCGGGCGATCCAGTATTCCAGAGGCCGCACTAATTGAATCGACAGGCCGCAGCGTACTGGATTCCCCGCCTTCGCGGGGAATGACAGCGGTGGGTGAGCGTCAGCCCACCAAATGATTCGCCGCTCCCTGCACGATCTTTCCGGCCGCATTCACCCGCAGATATTCGCAGATCCGCTTTCCCCGCTCGTTGTCGTAGAGCACCACCACGCTGTCGGGGCTGACGAACAATTCGATCAGCGAGAAATGCAGGTCCGGCAACAGGGCGAGCGCCTTGCCCCAATAGGCGCGCAACGAATCCTTGCCGCGCACGGTGCCGCTTTCGTCGAATCCCATCGCGGGGATGCGGTCCGAGGTCATCACGACGTCCTCGGCATAGAGCGTGAGCACGCGCTCGAGATCGCGCGCGTTCCAGGCCTCGACCCAGGTGCGGCCGAGCGCGGCGAGATTCGACGGCTGATGATGGTGTGGCATGACGTTCTCCCTGATCGGCCCTTGGTGAGTGGCGGGCCATTAGGTCAATAATACTTACCTATATCGATTTGTCCATGCCCAAAGAAGAATGTGGGCGCGCGGCCCGCCCGGTTGCGGGAAAAGCTCCCGTCGCGTATCTGCTTGCCATGACAGCAGCACAGACCGACCGCTCCGCGTCGACGCCCTCCGTGGCCTCGGCGCATGACAAGATTCTCATCGTCGACTTCGGCAGCCAGGTGACGCAGCTGATCGCGCGTCGCGTGCGCGAGGACGGCGTCTATTGCGAAATCGTCCCGTTCAACAAGGCCGAACAAGCCTTCAACGAGATGACGCCGAAGGCGGTGATTCTCTCCGGCGGCCCTGAATCGGTGCATGAGGCGGGCTCGCCCCGGGCCCCGCAAGCGATCTTCGATTCCGGCGTGCCGGTGATGGGCATCTGCTACGGCCAGATGGCCATGGCGGAGCAGCTCGGGGGCACGGTCGAGGGCGGCCATCACCGCGAATTCGGCCGCGCCGACGTCGAGGTGAAGGCGCCGAGCAAGCTGTTCGAGGACGTCTGGTCGGCAGGCGGCAAGAACCAGGTCTGGATGAGCCATGGCGACCGCATCACCAAGATGCCGCCGGGCTTCTCGGTGGCCGGCACCTCGCCGAACGCGCCGTTCGCGATCATCCAGGACGAGACGCGCAAATATTACGGCCTGATGTTCCACCCCGAAGTGGTGCACACGCCCGACGGCGCAAAACTGATCCGCAATTTCGTCCGCAAGATCGCGGGTCTCTCCGGCGACTGGACCATGCGCGCCTTCCGCGAGGAGGAGATCGCCAAGATCCGCGCCCAGGTCGGCAAGGGCAGGGTGCTCTGCGGCCTGTCCGGCGGAGTCGATTCCGCGGTCGCGGCCGTGCTGATCCACGAAGCGATCGGCGAGCAGCTCACTTGCGTGTTCGTCGATCACGGCATGCTGCGCCTCGACGAGGCCAAGACGGTGGTCGATTTGTTCCGCCACCACTACAACATCCCGCTCGTGCACGTGGATGCCTCGAAGCAGTTTTTGGGCGAGCTCGAAGGCGTCACCGACCCCGAGACCAAGCGCAAGACCATCGGCCGCCTCTTCATCGAGGTGTTCGAGGCGGAGGCCAAGAAAATCGGCGGCGCCGACTTCCTCGCGCAAGGCACGCTCTACCCTGATGTGATCGAGAGCGTCTCCTTCACCGGCGGTCCCTCGGTGACGATCAAGTCGCACCACAATGTCGGCGGTCTCCCCGAGCGCATGAACATGAAGCTCGTCGAGCCGCTGCGCGAGCTGTTCAAGGACGAGGTGCGCAAGCTCGGCCGCGAGCTCGGCCTGCCCGAAATCTTCGTCGGCCGCCACCCGTTCCCGGGCCCCGGCCTCGCCATCCGCTGCCCTGGCGAGATCACCCGCGACAAGCTCGAGATCCTGCGCAAGGCGGACGCGGTCTACATCGACCAGATCAGGAAGCACGGTCTCTACGACGACATCTGGCAGGCCTTTGCCGTGCTGCTTCCTGTGAAGACCGTGGGCGTCATGGGCGACGGCCGCACCTACGACTTCGTCGTCGGCCTGCGCGCCGTCACCTCCACCGACGGCATGACCGCGGACTTCTACCAGTTCGACATGAAGTTCCTCGGCGAGACCGCCACGCGCATCATCAACGAGGTGAAGGGCGTGAATAGGGTGGTGTACGACGTGACGAGCAAGCCGCCTGGGACGATCGAGTGGGAGTAGGGCGGCCGGGTGCAATCGCTCATCCTGGCGTAGGTTTGGTGGGCTGTTCTCATTTCCTTTCATATTCAGTGACTGACCGAAGTTGTGGCCGAGTTTAGTCCGGCCGAAGTCGGCTTTCTAATTCCCGTCCACTGACAGAGTATTCGGGCGCACTCTGGCGTGCAAAATGGCTCAGACGTCGTAAGTCGAGGGACCTGCAACAACTGGTTCAGTGGAGCTAGAGGCATCGCGACCAATGGCCGTAATCGCTCAACGGGGCTCCTCCACACCGAGAGAGCTAGACAATTGAATTGAATTAACTCTTGAGCCAGCGGTGAGAAATAGATGTGCGCATCTACGGTGGCAAGCTACGAATCGCGAGTCGAGACGGAGGAGAGCACTACAGCGTAGACCACCTCAATAATCTCCTATCTTGTGCCGGTAAGCCTGGGGCTAGGACGCGTTTCATTGGAGCGGCAGCTTGTCGCGCAAAGCGGACATTGGTGCCCTGCCGAGGTCGGTTAAGGGCCACGAAGGAACTTTTGGGGTTAGAGACCGACACTCCATTGCGCCCGTCATGCTTCATTGCACCAGATGAATGGCGGGATGCAGCATGCCGAGCACCCCGACCATTGCGAAGATCGCGAGTCCGAGCGCGATCTCGATCAGCGTGTTGCGCCTCAGCGCGGAACGCGCGGAAGAATCGGTCGCTTCTTTTGGGGTCACAACGAGCCGGGGCGTCAGCCAGAACCGATTGACTGCCGCAAAGGCGACCATGATGGCAAAGGCGGCGATCTTGAGCAGCAACAGCCGCCCATAGTCGGTCACAAGAGACGCGCGGATTGAACCAACGAGTATCCACGTATTCAAGAGCCCAGACACGATCAGGGCGGCAACGCTAATCATCCCGAGGATCGAAAACCTGCTGATAGCGTCCAGCTCCAGTGGTCTCCATTCAAGTGCCGGACGGTGCCGACCCACCTCGAACAGAATCGCAAGGCCTGCCAGACCTCCGATCCAGGCCGACGCAGCGCAGAGATGCAGAACGTCGGCGGCGAGGTGTAGATTTCCCAATTCCCCTAACGTTGATCCGGCATGGCCGGTCCAGGCAATCGCCGCAACCAGAGCTGAAGCAGCCAACAGCACCAGCCAGCGCGACAAAACCATTTGGTCGAGCAGCAGACACGCGGCCAGCAAAACGGCCAAGGCAGCGCGAACTTCCGCGACCAAGCCGAATTGCGTCTCGTTGACCACAGTCCAGATCGCGCCGGATGTCACCGCGTCGCCCCAACCGAGATCCGCAATCGACATGGTCTGCAGCACAAGCCAAATCAGCCCGGTTGCCGTAGTGAGGGCGAGCGCTATCCAGGCAAGCCCAGCCAGGCGCAATCGGACAACGGAGTATCCCTCCGGCGAAGGCCGCAGGGCTGGCTCAGCGACGAAGCCGCGAAACATCAGGATACCGGCGATCCCCGCCGACGCCGCAAAATGGATCGCGCGCGTCAGAGCAAGAGGTCCGTCGATCTCCGACCCGAACCAGCTCATGGGCTTTCCCAATGGCGTTACTGGCCGACCTGGAAAGTAAAGCTGCCATCGGTCGTGTGTGTGTCCACCGATAGCACGTGCCAATTCACATGATAGGTGCCGCTGCCTCCCAAACGCAACGAAACCGACATCTGATTGCCGCTGACGCGGGCCTTGCCGCTGTCAACGCGTGCGCCTGCGGCATTGGTCACGGTGACCCTGGAGAAGGCGGGCTCCAGCTTTTGGGTGAACCACAAGGTCACCTCGCGCGGAGGGCTTCCGACCTTGTTGCCGACGCGCGGCTCGGCATGGTCGAGGAACGCGTGCGCCTGCGCCGCGCCGGTTGCGAGCACCAGCAAGAGCGGAGCGAGTCCAATCAGAGATAAACGTCGCATGGTCAACTACCTCGGAAAGGGGCTTGCGGGCTGGACCGGGCCGCCGAATAGCGGTTTGCCGATCCCGCGCGGGTCGATGTCATCGAGGTAGAGGTGCAGCTGCGCGATCACGCCGACGTTTCTGCCACTTTGCCGGTTGATCGGGATCAGCGCCTCGACCCCGACCTGGAAGGTGTTGCCGACCCAGAGCACGCCGGGTTGAATCGTTCCGGTCGTCAACGTTCCCGAGGTCAGGGTGTTCGACACCGGCGTTTGCAGATTGGCCTCGACCAACGGGATCAGGTGATTGATGAAATCCGGCAGGCCCAGATCGACCACGGACGATTTCAGATAGGGCATGCTGTATTGGATAGTCCCACCCCAGTTCAGCACACGCGGGTTGAACTCGGTGTCGGCGGTGAGCGCGCCGGTGTCGGGATCAACCCCGAGGGTCGTCGTGAAATTCCGTCCCGGGATCGCATAGCCGACCTGGCCGGTGATCGCGAACGGCCTGAGCCACGACAGCGTCTCCGGCAGATCGCCCAGCCCTTTGCCGAAAAAAACCGTCGGCGTGTAGGTGTTGAAGGATTCGGCCCCTATGGTGGAGGAGCCGGTGCCGCCCCATTCCACGCCTAAGCCTACCGACATCACGAACTCATGCTCGGTGCTTTTGAAGACCCGATATTTGAACAAGGTCTCCAAGTTCTGGAAGCCATTGGCCCCCGCCGCTGTAGTATCGATCGGCCCGAGGAAGGTGTAGGTCGTGCCAAACGATATCGCAAAATCCTCGGTGATCCGCTTCGAGAACTCCGCGGAGATATCGCCCTGGCGCACTGGCGGAACGTCGCCGGTCTTGAAACTGTCGACGGTGGGGAGCGACATCTCGTCGTTGACGCCGGGGTCGTCGATGGAGAGCGTGGCCGGGAAAAAGCGATTGCCAACGATTTCGTGGGCACTGCTTCCGGAGAGAGGAATAAACGTGATAGCGGCGCCCCAAAAGCCCGCACGTGCGTAAGAGATCGACATGGAAGGTCTCCACAAGTTGACGTGCAAGTGCAACGGCCGTTGGCCGCCATTCTCACGTCGACCGTGGAGGGGCACGCGCGTGGGTATTCGAGCCGGCGCGGGACGGTCCGTGGATCAGTTTCGCATCGGTCCAAAGAATTGGTCGGAACTGACGGGCAAGTTCAAAGAGGGTAACGGGCCTTGGCGCGTCAACGGCCGTGCCCGCGTGGGATACGCAGATCGCGCAAAGGGCGTCATGGGCGTAATGCCCACGATCTTGATCGTCTGATCCAGTGGTCGCATCACTGTGGCAAATGCTCGGTGATTGCAGCGGATCGGCAACCGCGATTGCCGTGGCCCAGCAGTCTGCGACCGGCGCCAGGATTTGCATCACCAGCGCGAGCAGGACGATCGGAAAAAATTCCTGTAGCCGTCGCCGCATTTGGCCCACCCGCCACGAAGCCTAGCACCGCGTGGCGTCGGGGTCGAGCCATCCGCACGTGCGTACGGTACAGTTCGTCTTAGCGAACGCACGATCTGTGCGGACCAAAGCACCATTTAACGATGGCCAGTCATGGCCGACTCACCAAGGAGGCTGACGTCGGCCTTGTCAAACTGCGACTTGGCGGGGAGGGCAGCTCTTGGGCGAAACGCGGACATTCGGCCTGATCGGCAAGTCTCCGAAGAGCCAAGATCAGAATGATCGTTGCATTCGGTCGCGACGTGGACTTGCTACCTACGATGACGCGAGGGTTCCGCGGCCATCCTCTCATACAACCGCCACCTCTATGCGCTAGTGTGGCAGATGAGAGGGTCATTTCGAGGCAACGGCCTCCTCGAACAGCTCAACCTTGCCGCGCGTGTTGTCCGTCACCGCAAAAACCTCGTAAAAATCGATCTGCGGCTTCATGCCGTAGCGCTGGATGATGCCCTCCAGCCACGGCCCGGTGTAGAACGCCGTAGCATCCTCGATACGCTCCCACTGGTACACGCCGCCCGCCCAGCCGCTTTCGGACCAGATGAAGTGCTTGCTGATCAGCCCCGTCACCCCGCGGAAGTTGGGGGCGATCTTGTGAAAGTGCTCGCGACACGCGGCGTAGTCGATCGTCGGCGGCAGTGTGTATCGTACAACGGCGGTAATCATGCGACCTCCTTGTAAGTATGGCCCGGCGCAACATTGATGGCATTCCCGGGATCAAGCTAGCGAAGCGGGGAGCCGATGGGTGAAAGGCGCAAAACCTAACCATTAGCTTCCGTTCGCTGCGACAAGCCGACCATTCCAGATCATGGCTAGCTTAGCGTCGAAGTTCAGCCTATCCCGCATGATCTCGGTACAGGCGTTGCTCAATTCGCGCAACGCAGGCTCCATGCATGCTGGTGCGTGTGCCCGACTGAGATACTGATCATCTACTCGCGCCAATCGCGATCAAATGCGACAGACGCCGCCGTGAGTAGGTCAACACGATTGACAAGAGCCTTAATCGCCGCGCAGCTATCTCCTTCCAATTTTTTGCGTTAATGTGAACCTCTTCACACCTGTGTAGCAGACGGGCTCGGATGATGCTCAAAGAGAGCTAAGGCCCCGCAAAGCGCCCCCAGTTCTATTCCATTCACACGCGAGTTTGGGAGTGACACATGGAAAAGCGCGAAATTGGCACCAGCTTAACGAAAGGTCTGTCCGAAGCGAAGGGAGGCGTTTTCTCCCGCCGCTCGGTGCTGACGTTGGTTTGCACCCTCGGCGCTGCGGCGCCATTTGGAATGTTCGGAGCGGCTCGCGCGCTGACGGCATCCGGGACTGGATCGCTGTCTTATCTTCCTGGCGAGTCCTTTATTTGCCGCGCCGCAGCGAACAGTGAAGAGCTACAAGGCCCGCGCCGCCAACTAAGAATCGCCTGGAACGCGAACGCGGCGTGCACGGTCGCTGCGGCAGTCGCAAAAGAACGGGGTATCTTCGCCAAGCATAACCTCGATGTCGACTTCGTCAATTTCGGTGGTCCCACCGACCAATTGTTGGAGGCAATTGCAACTGGCAAGGCCGATGCCGGTTTGGGATTGGCGCTGCGCTGGCTTAAACCGCTGGAGCAAGGTTTCGACGTTCGGATCACCGCCGGAGTGCACGGCGGTTGCATCCGGCTCCTCGGCTCCAAGGCCGCGAATATCGATAGCCTGGAGTCCCTGCGCGGCAGGGCTATCGCGATTAGCGATCAAGCGAGCCCAGCGAAGAACTTTTTTTCGATCTACCTCGCCAAGAAGGGCATCGATCCGGCCCAAGAGGTAGAGTGGCGCCAGTACCCGGCCAATCTGCTTGCGCTTGCCGTCGATAAGGGCGAAGTGCAGGCACTGGCCGAGATAGATCCGCTGCCCTATCTTTGGCTCAAGGAAGGCAAACTTAACGAGATCGCGACGAACTTAACGGGTGAATTCGCCGACCGCACTTGCTGCGTACTCGCGATACGTGGCAGCCTCACCCGAAGCGAAATGCCGGTGGCAGCCGCTCTGACCCGATCGATACTGGAAGCGGCAGATCGAGTTGCCAGCGATCCCGCCGATGCCGCAGCAATCTATTCGGGCTACGGCGGGAGAGGATCCCTAGAGGATCTCGCCACTATGTATCGCAGCCATACTCATCACAGGCATCCCGTCGGGGCGGAGCTCAAGAAACAACTTCTACTCTACACCGATGAACTCAAGGCAGTGAACGTCATCAAGCGAAGCACTGACCCGGCCAAGTTCGCCGACCGGATTTATCTTGACGTTCTAAGCTGAGCCGATTGGGAAGATCCGCAGTGAGCTCGGTCATCAATGAAGTGCCGAGGCCATCAGAGAAATCGGGGTTCGGCTTTTTTGAAAGTTCGACCACTCGGTCGTTGATCGGCGGACTGTCTGTTGCCGCGGCATGGTCTATGGTTGCCGCGCTCGCTGCGTTCTGGCCGGACAGGCCCGAGAGCGATTGGGCCTACACGGGCAGCTTCGCCATTGCCTGCGGCGCGTTGGCCATTGCTCTTGCCTTGGCCGCCTTTGCCGGCGTTCGTTTTGCTCTTCAGCGTCTCCAGCGGCTTTATCCGTGGCTGTTCGCGCTCGCGCTGTTTTTGGCCGCTTGGGAGGCCGTCACAGCAAAGCTCGGATTGCTGCCGTTGCCGTTTTTCCCGCCGCCGCAGGCCATTGTCGAAGTTGCTATCGACGATTGGAGGCGGCTGGCTGAAGGCATTTTCGCCTCAGCCCGTCTGCTCGCGACCGGCTATTTTCTCGGCGCGGCGGCAGGGTTCGTAACCGGCGTGGCGATCGGCTGGTCGCGGCGCGCCGGTTATTGGATCCACCCAGTGTTGCGGTTCATCGGGCCGTTGCCCGCAACAGCTTGGCTGCCGCTCGCATTTTTCGTTTTCCCGTCGAGTTTCAGCGCCAGCATTTTCCTGATTGCGCTCGCAACCGGGTTTCCGGTCACCGTGCTCACCTGGTCGGGCGTGGCCAGCGTGAAGAGCGCCTATTACGATATTGCGCGGACATTGGGAGCAACCCAGCGCTTCCTCGTGCTCAAGGTTGCGATTCCGGCGGCAATGCCACATGTCTTTGTTGGCCTGTTCATGGGTCTCGGCAACTCGTTTGCGGTTCTTGTCGTAGCCGAAATGCTGGGTGTGAAGGCGGGGCTCGGCTGGTATCTGCAATGGGCGCAGGGTTGGGCGGCCTATGCCAATATGTACGCCGCGCTGCTGCTCATGGCGTTCTTCTGCTCCAGTCTGATCACGCTGCTCTTCCGATTGCGGGACCGCCTGCTATCCTGGCAGAAAGGTTTAGTGCGATGGTAGCGCCGATCGCAAGCGATCACGCGGTCCGTGGATCTACGCTAACGCTCCGCGAAGTGAGCCATCGCTTCGATCTTGAAGGGCAGCCCCTGCCGGTATTGGACCGCATCAGCTTGCAGGTCGGCCGCGGCGAATTTGTTGCTCTCCTGGGACCGAGTGGGTGCGGAAAATCGACCTTGCTGCGGCTGGTCGCGGGGCTCGACACTCCAACGGCCGGCTCGCTGCTAGCGGAGGGAAGGGAGATCGAAGCACCCGATCCGTCGCGCGTCGTCGTTTTTCAAGACCCCACGCTCTATCCATGGCGGACGGTATGGAGCAACGTTGCGCTCGGTCTGGAAGCCCGCGGGTTGCTCCGCACCCATCGCGGACGTGTCGAAGACGCGCTGCGCCTAGTGGGACTCACGGGCTTCGCCAATGCCTACCCGCACCAGCTTTCCGGCGGTATGGCGCAACGAGCGGCTCTGGCGCGTGCGCTTGTCAACGACCCGAAGCTGCTCATTCTCGACGAACCTTTGGGCCAGCTCGACTCGCTGACTCGTATCGCGATGCAGGCGGAACTTGTCGCACTTTGGCAGCGCTCGAGTTTCACGGCGCTGCTCGTCACGCACGATGTCGAGGAGGCGCTCTTGCTCGCCGGCCGCGTCATCGTGCTGAGCGACCGACCTGCACGGATCAAGGCCGAAGTCGTCAACCGCCAGCCCTATCCTCGCCACCGGGGCGATCCGCACTTCGTTGAGCTTCGTCGCGAGGTGTTCGAGCGTCTCGGCCTCGATGACGCATGGTAACTGTCAAAAGGAGCTCGCCGTGACAGATATTCTCATACGCATCATGAAGCAGCCGCACGGCGTGCTCGCCGCGATTGCAATGCGGTTGCTTTAGCGGCTTGGTAGCGACCCCGTTGAAGTCTAACAATTTGGAGCGCACGGAGCATTCTATGACCTCGGAATTCAACGTCCACAACGCCGCGGGCTATGAGCAGCTCATGGGCCGCTGGAGCCGAAGACTCGCGCGGCTATTCATCGACTTCGCAGGGGTTGCCGACGGCGAAAGGATTCTCGACGTCGGTTGCGGTACCGGGAGCTTGACCTTCGCGCTCGCTGAAGCCGCCGACCTCGCCGAGATTGCCGCGGTCGACTATTCACCAGTCTTCGTCGAGGAAGTGGTCCGGCGCAACACAAACCCGCGAATAGAAGTCCGACAGGCGGACGCCTGCGCGCTGCCCTTCGAGGGCGGCACGTTCGACCGCGCTTTGGCGCTTCTCGTGCTCCACTTCGTTCCCGAAGCCGGCAAGGCAGTAGCCGAGATGTGCCGCGTCGTTCGGTCGGGCGGCGTGGTCGCGGCAGCGGTGTGGGATCATCTCGGCGGAATGCCCGGCATGCGCATGATGGTCGACACGGTGGCGGCACTTGGTGAAAGCGGGCGCCAGCTGCGCAGCCGCTATTGCTTTCAACCGATGATGCAGCCGGGCGAACTGCGACGGACTTTTGCCGAACAGGGTCTCGCGGACATTGCGGAAATGGAACTGATGATCCGCATGGACTACCAAAGCTTTGCCGACTATTGGGCGCCGATTGCCGCTGGCGAGGGGCCGCTCGGCAAGTATGTGGCATCGCTCGACGCTGTGGAGCGAGCACGCACCGACGCCGCCGTCCGCGATGCCTACGAGGCTGGCCGGCCCGATGGCCCGAGGTCCTTTGCAAACGTCGCGTGGGCGTGCCGAGGCATCGTTCCCTAACTCGACGGCCAGAGCCGTCTCTTCCGAGGTCCTGAACCCGAAATCGTTCACCCAACCGCGCGGCCTTCGGAATTGTCACCGACGGGCGAGCTCATCTCAGGGGCAAGAATGCGACCTAGCGGGGAGGGCAGCTCTTGGCTGAAAGCGGCATCCGTCGACGGATCACCGCTCCTCCGTACCAGGACCCGCAACTTGTTGAAGTTGCAAAAAGGTTCGACGTTGGACTTCACGCTAGAGCGAAAGCTACGGCGACAAGCTACGAATGGATCCGCTCGGATCCCGAGCTGATGGGGCAGGGCAGCTCAGGACCGGCTCCAGCACTTGCAAAGACGGCTGATTCGGGTGTCTGGTCCGCTCTCCACTCGAAGCAGAACTTTTCTTCATGGCCGAAGTCTCCGAAGAGCCACAAGCTGCCGTCGATGGCAGGTTCGGCTCGGCGTCCGGTTTACCCGGCCGAGAGCGGACATCACGGCGGCTGAGGCGCTCTTCCGCTTGGGGGCCAGAAACAGACCTTTGCTGATCGGCAACATCGGAACGATGAATAGCCTCTCTCGCCATCTAGCTCACGGCAGGACGCACAAAGAGAGCCCTTGTTCATCTCGATTGACGGCCAGTTGGCGGCCCCTTGTCTCCCCCCTGATGGCAGCCAAGGGCTCAGTCCAGCGCACCTCAGCGCGTTGGAGCTTGTCGCCGCGTTCTTAGCCGAGGGCCGCAAAGGTCGACAAGCTCGGAACCGAGAGCGTAGCCCGAGATAGCTCCAAAAGACGCACGCCAGACGGTGTTTGGATAGCTGCCGGCGCAAACCAGATGTGTCGTATCGGATGCATAGTTGACGCAGCGCTTTAGACACTGCCTCGCCAGCGCAGCTTGGCGATCGGGGCAGTTCAGGCCGGTTCTTTCGTCTTCGACCCTCCCGGCGTCGTCCTCAAAAAAGCAATCCCGCAACTGCGCATTTCGAGTCAACACGTTCATGCATTGAGCGGTCGCGTCGCCGACCTGCGCCTTGGTCGGTTTCACCAATGGGCACTCTGGGGGAATCTGAGCTGGGACCACGTAGGTACGCGCTGGCCGGCGGGCGAGCACGGCGGCTCTGTGCTTGCTCGCGGCGGGCCCACGTGACGGCCCTCGAGAATCTTCGGCGCAGGCGATAGGAAGGCATCTGGTCCACAGCGGACCGCTGCTCACGCATCGATTGGCGTCTGGCGCGCAGCCGGTGGGGCAACAGGTTTGCGCAGACGCGGGCGATATCACCGCATATGCCAAAACCAAGATTGTCACCTTGAGATGGCGCATGTTCCCCCACCAGACAGACAGCAGCTAAGCGGCGCTCGACTTGTCCTTTTCAATCGCGCTCATTCCTTTTTCTTCTTGTCATCTCCATCCTGGCCGCCAAAGCCCGAGGAGCCCTTGTTAGCGCCGCCACCTCCAGATCGGGAGCCTTCCTCTCCGGAATGCGCGACCCTGGACCCCTTTGCGCCACCCGAGTTCTCGCCGCCACCTCCGCCAGAGCCCCCACCACCGCCGCCGGCTGATGAGTGCTCCTTGGTCGAGTGATCCTCGGTCGCGCTGTGTGGATCATTGTCGAAGACTGAATGACTGCTGCCGCCGCTGCTATATCCTGCTCCGTCACGGGCGCCGGAACGTGCGATGGCTGTTGACGTCAACGACGTCGACAGGAGTAGAGTCATCGATGGCGGGTTACGGCAGCAAACCTGCCACACATCTTCAAGAACTCCCGGCGGTCTTCGTCTTCTTTTGCGGGCATCAGGTATTCCCCTGGGCTCCAAACTCGACTATTTAACTTAAATCAAATTAAATAAATTAATCCTTTTAATTGGTTCAATCACGAAAAGTTGCGTTCTAGTGCGCCTACCATTGGCCGTACTGCCCTGCCGCGGGCGGCAGAAGTTCTGGATGAGGGTGAAGAACCGCAGCCACCACGCTGGCAAATGCGAGCCGCTGGATCCGGTTGGCGCTGAAGTATATTGCGGCAACAACTCGGGGTCAGTCGCTACTATGCTGTATAGAATTTCAGTTGCCGTGGCGTGGGCTTCTCTTGCCTTTATCACCTACGCGAGTTTGTCTCCAATCCACGACAGGCCTCAACTGAGCAGTTCGGCCAACATCGAACACGTCGCGGCCTTTACGTTCCTAGGTTTCGCATTTTGTGCCGCGTACCGGGACCGGATGACGCTGGTGTGCAGCCTCGTGCTTGGTAGCGCAGTGGTGCTGGAATTGTTGCAAAAGCTGACGCCAGATCGCCATGCTAGATTGCTGGATGCGTCCGAAAAGGTGGTTGGCGGGTTGCTCGGGATTTTGCTCGCCAGCATCGCTTTACGCCTGATTGAGCGCTGGACGGCTGCATCTGATGTTTAACGGTTATTGCGGGTTGGGTTCATGCCCAATCGTGGCATAAGCCAGTGACGTCCGTTGACATAGCTCACGTCGCAATGTCGATATCGACTTGGCGAGCTGGTTGGGGCCCTGGTTGGCCTGCTCGGACCCTTCAACCAGGACAGGAGCCGACTGGTTCGTAAGGTTTGCGTCTGAACTCTTCCGCACCGTGATTACTGTGATTGGATTGCCAATTGCCTTTCCGCCGCGCGGATGGTGTCGATGAACAGCTTCGCAGCCGGGTTCAAACCAATCGGACCACCATGTCCTCTAGCTCCAACGCCAGTATCGCCACGAGAGCGCGCACGAAGGCTGAGGCCACGCGACAGGCGGAACAGGCAGCGAAATTGTAAACATAGCCTGCCTCCGCTCGGAACTTCTCAAGTTGAGCAATGAGTTCTATTCGCGCCGTTCTATAAGCGACCCGTCTATGGGTCGGCTTATCTCCTGAAGCAGACATAGCGGCCCTGTCGGCGAAGGGCGGCAACGCTCCAATAGGCGCCGATCGGCGCGGGGCTGCAAACTTCCAGTCTAGTTTGAAAGAGCGTCCTCGGCTTCGGGCGACGAATCCATTCAGACGGACAAAGCCTAGACAAACGTGGAAAGTAACGGCTAGTCATTCGCATGGGGTGGATTCCGAATTGTATTCCTCCGGGGTGGGCCGCCTTGTTGAGTTGCAGGTATCCGACGAGGATCTAGCTTTAAGGCTAGCCTTAAGGTCGGTAGATGCGGGTAGAGGTCCTGGGCGGGGTTGAGCGTCGTCGTCGCTGGTCTCGCGACGATAAGATGCGGATCATCGAAGAGACGCTGGCGCCCGGCG